>DAORUN010000005.1:35068-44250 GCA_035433205.1 Thermoflexales bacterium
ACCTAAAACTGTTCCAAAAACCGCAAGTCGTTTTGCCAGAAATAGCGGATGTCGTTGATGCCATACAAGCGCATGGCTTGCCGCTCTGGGCCAAGGCCAAATGCAAAACCGCTCCACTCGGCGGGGTCGTAGCCGCCGTTCTTGAGCACTTGGGGGTGAACCATGCCCGCCCCGCCGATCTCCAGCCAGCCGGTGCCTTTGGTCAGCACGCGGGCGCGCTCGGTGGCCGTGCCCAGCCACACGTCAATCTCCACGCTGGGTTCGGTGAACGGGAAGTATGAACAGCGGAAACGAATTTGCCCATCTGCGCCAAACATGTGCCGCGCAAACTCCACGAACACGCCCTTGAGGTCGGCCAGGGTGATGCCGCGCCCGACCGCGATGCCCTCTACCTGATTGAACTGCATCTCGCTGCGGGCTGTCACTTGCTCGTAGCGGTAAACCATGCCGGGCAATATCACGCGGATGGGTTTTGTGCCGTTCTCGCCGCGCTCGCGCATAGCGTGAATTTGGCCGGGCGAGGTGTGCGTGCGCAAAATGACGCCGGGCGTGGTGGTGTAAAACGTATCCCACATGTCCCGCGCCGGATGCTCGGCGGGCATGTTGAGCAGTTCAAAGTTCAGTTCGTCCGTCTCCACCTCGCGAGACTGATACGCCTCGAAACCCATCTGCCCGAAGATGCGGGTGATGCGCCGGAGCGCCTGGGTGCTGGGGTGCAGCCGCCCGCGCCGGATGGGTCGGCCCGGCAAGGTCACATCCACCGCGCCGCTTTGCAATTCTTTGGCCAGCTCAAGCTGTTTGATTTGCTCTTTGCGCGTGTCTAGCGCGGCCAGCAGTTTTTGTTTCACCTCGTTGGCGCGCTTGCCAAAAGATGGACGCTCGGCGGGCGGAAGCGTGCCCAACGCCGACAAAGCGGCGTCCAGCTCGCCTTTGCTGCGCTTGGTGCCAAAATACTTGCCTTGCCACGCCAAAAGCGCGTCGTTGCTATCCACCGCCTGCAAACTTTCCAGCGCGGTTTGTTCCAGTGTATTCAGTGTCTCGGACATTGGGGTAAGTGTACCATTTTGGCGGGACGATGGACGGGAGACGAGAGACGGAAGACGGAGGACGGCTTAACCGTCTCCTGTCTGGGCTACAGCTTCCGCGCCACCTGGCCCACGCCGCGCCCACGGCCATAAAACTCGGTCCAGCCATCGTGCTGGTGGATGAGGATGCGCCGAGCCGGGTAGGCCAGCGCCGCGATGAAGCCCAGCGCGGCCAGCGCCAACCCCGCTTGCACAAATGGCATTCCGGGCAAGTTGTGCGCCTCAATTACCGCGCCGGGGATGCGTTCAAATTTCAATGTCACGTCATTCACCTGCAACGATGGCGCAAGCGCGGCATCGGCCAAAATTTTGCCGGAGGGGACTTCAAACACGCGGGCGCGGCCATCACCCGCGGGCAAAATTTGGGCGGCCATGTTTGCGCCCTCAATGCCCAGCAGGCGTTCTGGCGTGTCGCCGGTGAGCGAGACCAGCGCGGATTGGGCCGGGCTGGCATACGATGACTCGGTGATGCTGAGCGGGCGACCTGCAGCGTCCTGGGCGGTCAGGCGCACCTCTGCGTTAAGTTGCAGCACATGCACCGCGAACGGCGGCTGTGCCAGCCACGCCAGCGCGGGCGCGTTGGGCGTAAGCGCGTGGGGGATTTCATCAAACCGAAGTTGTGTGCCATTGGGCAAGGTGGCGGGTGTGTTTTCGTTTACCAACATGCGCGGCGAGACCCAGCCCAGCGCGAGATTCATCAACATGCCCGCCGCAAATAAAGCCGCGCCCGCGTTTAGCGCCAAAGAAAAAATTGCGGTGATGGGCAACCGGTCGGCGATGAGCCATGCCTCGCCATCGTCTTGGGTGCGGTGGCGCAACCCGCGCAGGGCGGCGGCAAGCTGGGGGATGGGTGGGGCGGCGTCCGTCACGCGCAGACGAACCTCATCTTGCAGGGCGGGCAGGCCAGGTTGCCGCGCCCGCACGGCGCGCAGCTCAAAAATGGCGCTCAATGCCCGTGCGAATCCCATCGCCAAAAGCAAGGCAAACACAAGCCGCGCCCAAAGCGATTGCGCGATGTTGAACAGCCCCAGCGCATCCCACGCGGGGAAAGCCGCGCTAGAAATCTCGCGGGCTTTGGCCTGCCACTGGCTGTATGCCGCGGCGCTGGCCGTGCCGCCAGCGGGTATTTGCGGCAGCGCCGCGAGGGCCATCATCACCAGCAACGCCAGCGCAAAAACCAGCGCAAACGCCGCGTTGCTGGTCACAATTTGCCACACGCCGCGCCAGGCGTCGGTTTGCTCCAGCGCATCGCGTTGGGCGGGTTTTGTCTCGGCTTCGCTCATTTGGTTGGGTGATTTTAACGTGTTGAGTGGCGCTTGTTGGTTATTGGTTGTTGGTTGACAAAGGCGAGGCGGGGAGTATATTTTGGGTGCGGGTTTATGAAGACAAAATTAACTTTGAGTGTTGACCAAAATCTTATTGATAATGCAAAAAACCATGCAAATGCAAAAGGCATTACGGTCTCAGAATTGGTTGCAAGATATTTTGCGCTGATTGATGAGCCAATGTCTGAGAAGGCGCGGCACATGCCAAAACTCACGCGCGAATTGTCTGGAGTTCTAAAGACCCAAAGCCAACCCGTTTCGGAAGAGGATTACGGCAAATATCTTGAGGATAAAGTTGTATGACAACTAGAGAACGATCTGGGTGAAAGAATCCGGCGAAATTGAAGTTGAATAAGATATTGCAAAAACGGTATTAAAATACCTGCACAACAAAATGCGTTCCATGAAAAGCACGAGCATACTCAGCCTCCCTCGCTTTAACAACGAACGCTGTTCGCGCGCCAACTTCTCGGACAAAGGCGCGGTGATTGAGCGTTTCAGGTCCATCATCGGCTTGTGAGCCTGGCCAGCGCGTTATCACGCTCACATGTTTGAACGTTCGCATCTTTCACCAATAACCAGCGACTAGCCACTAACAATCAGTGACTAGCAACTAATAACAAAATGAGCAAAAATCCATTTGAAAATACCGCAACCACACTCAAGGCCGGTGATGCGACCCTGAAAATATATTCGCTTGCCGCGTTGGAAAAATCCGGCGCGGGGGCCATCAGCAAGCTGCCTTTCTCCATGAAAGTGATGCTGGAGCAGGCCCTGCGCCAGTGCGATGGCTTTCTGACAACCGAGGAAGATGTGCGCCGCATTGCCAAGTGGGATGCGAAAAACGTCTCGCCCACCGATTTGCCCTTCCGCCCGGCCCGCGTGATTTTGCAAGACTTTAGCGGTGTGCCGTGTCTGGTTGATCTGGCCGCCATGCGCGCGGCGCTGGCAAAAAAGGGCGCCGACCCCAAAAAGGTGAACCCGCAAGTGCCGGTGGATATGGTGATTGACCACTCGGTGCAAGTGGACTTTTTTGGCAGCCCGGATGCCTTCCAAAAAAACCTGGACATTGAATTTGAGCGCAACAACGAGCGCTACAAATTTGCAAAGTGGGGGCAAAACGCCTTCCAAAACTTTGGCGTGGTGCCGCCCGGCACGGGCATCGTGCACCAGGTCAACCTGGAATATCTGGCCCGTGTGACGATGGTGAAGGACGGCGTGGCTTTCCCAGACACGCTGGTGGGCACAGACAGCCACACGACCATGATCAACGGCTTGGGTGTGGTGGGATGGGGCGTGGGTGGCATTGAGGCCGAGGCCGTGATGGTGGGCCAGCCGCTCTCCATGACCATGCCAGAGGTGATCGGCTTCAAACTTTCTGGCGCGTTGCGCGAGGGCGTGACCGCCACCGACCTGACCCTGACGATTGTGCAAATGTTGCGCAAGAAGGGGGTGGTGGAGAAGTTTGTGGAGTTTTACGGCACAGGTCTATCCAGCATGAGCCTGGCCGACCGGGCCACCATCGCCAACATGGCCCCGGAATACGGCGCGACGATGGGCTTCTTCCCAATTGACGAGGAAACATTGCGCTACCTGCGCGGCTCCAACCGGGCGGATGCGGCCGTGCTGACCGAGGCGTATGCCAAGGCCCAGGGTCTGTTCCGCACCGATGACACGCCCGACCCCGTGTTCACCGACACGCTGGAGCTGGACTTGAGCACAGTTGAACCGAGCGTGGCCGGGCCAAAGCGCCCACAAGACCGCGTGCCGCTCTCGCAGGTTAAAAAGACCTTCAACGCCGCGCTCACCGCCCCAACCAAAGACCGCGGGTTTGGGTTGAAGGAAGAAGAGCTTGGAAAAATTGCAACTGTTAAATTGGACGATGGACGACAGACGATGGACGATGGCAACGTCCATCGTCTGTCGTCCATCGTCCTCAAGCACGGCGCCGTGGTCATTGCGGCCATTACCAGCTGCACCAACACCAGCAACCCCAGCGTAATGCTTGGCGCGGGCTTGCTGGCAAAGAAGGCGGTGGAGAAGGGGCTAAAAGTTCCGGCGTATGTCAAGACCTCGCTGGCGCCCGGCTCCAAAGTGGTGAAGGAATATCTGACCGATGCGAACCTGCTGGAGCCGTTGGCGAAGTTGGGCTTCAACATCGTGGGGTATGGCTGCACAACCTGCATTGGGAACAGCGGCCCGCTGCCAACAATGGTCGCCAACGCGGTGACCGAGAGCGCCATCGTGACCAGCGCGGTGATTAGCGGCAACCGCAATTTTGAAGGCCGCGTGCACCCGCTGGTGAAAGCCAACTATCTGGCTTCGCCGCCGCTGGTGGTGGCCTACGCGTTGGCGGGCAGCACAGAAGTTGATCTGACCACGGAACCCATCGGCACGGGCAAAGATGGCAAGCCGGTTTATCTCAAAGACATTTGGCCGAGCCAAAAAGAAATTGCCGATGCCGTCGCGGCTCACATCCGCCCGGAGATGTTTAAGGAGCAATACGGCGGCGTGCGGGCGGGCACAGAGGCGTGGCAAAAAATTGGCGGCGCAGAGGGCGATTTGTATGCGTGGGACGATGACAGCACGTATATTCAAGAGCCGCCCTACTTTGAGGATTTTGAGCTGACGCCCAAGCCAATTGAAAGCGTGATTACCGCAAAGGTGCTGGGTTTGTTTGGTGATTCGATCACGACCGACCACATCTCGCCCGCTGGCGATATCGCGCTCAACTCACCCGCTGGCGCATATCTCACCGGCAAGGGCGTGAGCAAGGCCGACTTCAACCAGTATGGCGCGCGGCGCGGCAACGACCGCATCATGACCCGCGGCACGTTTGCCAACATTCGGCTAAAGAACTTGTTGGTGCCGGGCGTGGAAGGCGGGGTGACGAAATATTTTGACGACGGAGGACGGAGGACGGAAGACGGAGCCGTCTCCGGTCTCCCGTCTCCCGTCATGTCAATCTACGATGCGGCCATGAAATACAAAGCCAGTGGCACGCCGCTGGTGGTGTTGGCTGGCAAAGAATACGGCACGGGTTCCAGCCGCGACTGGGCGGCCAAGGGCAGTTTGCTGCTGGGTGTTCGCGCGGTGATCGCCGAGAGCTACGAGCGCATTCACCGCAACAACCTGGTTGGCATGGGCGTGTTGCCGCTGCAATTCCTGCCCGGCGAGAGCGCCACCAGCCTTGGGCTAAAGGGTGATGAGTCGTACACCATCTTCATCCCGCAAGACATCAAGGCCCGCCAACTGCTGGCCGTGCTGGTTCAGCCGGCGGATGGCCGCCCGGACTTCACATTCTTTGCCACCGCCCGTTTGGACACGCCGGTTGAGGTGAACTATTACCAGAATGGCGGCATCCTTCAGACCGTGTTGCGCGGGATGGTGAAGGGGTAGTTGTTAGCTGCTAGTGGCTAGTTGATGAAGAGACGATGGACGATAGACCATAGACGATAAAAATCGTCCATCGTCTATCGTCCATCGTCTTTGTATTTGACTGGCAAAATGCGCCTCTCCCTCATCGCCGCCATGTCATCCAACCGTGTGATTGGGCTGGATGGCGGGTTGCCGTGGCACATCCCCGGCGAACAACTGATTTTTAAGCGCCACACCGTTGGCAAAGTGCTGGCCTGCGGGCGCAAAACCTGCCAATCCATTGGCCGCGCGTTGCCCGACCGCGTAAATATATGCATCACGCGCCAAAAGTCGTTTGGCATACCCGGCTATCTCATTGCTCATTCGTTGGATGAGGCCGTGCGGATGGCGCGGCCCCTGACCGATGAGTTAATGATTGGCGGGGGCGGCGACATCTTTGCCCAGGCGTTGCCGCTGGCCGATGCGATTTATCTCACCACCATCCATCGTGAGTTTGAGGGCGATACGTTCTTCCCCAACTTTTCCGCGCAGGAGTTTGTGGAAACCGAGGCGCAAGAGATTGATGCGCTCATTCCGTATCGGTTTGCGGTGTGGAGGAGGAGGTGATTAGTTGATGAGTATCTAATCAACAACCAATCACCAATATCAAATAATTTTCCCCGCCACATCAAACGCGGCCATCTCTATTTTTGCCAAAGTCGATTCCTCATACATGCTGCGAAACATCGTCCAAATCATCGTGTCGCGCGGGTTGCCCTCGGAATCTTTTGCGCGATTTTTTAGCGTGGCTTCGTGCAGGTAGCCCAGCTTGCGCGGCACGGCGGCGCTGCGCTCGTTGAGCGGGTCGCAATGAATTTCCACCCGATCCACGCCGTGAAAATCAAACGCGGCGCGGGTGAGCGCGGCGGCCATCTCGGTGGCAAGCCCCTGGTTGATGTGGCTCGCGCGGATCCAATACCCAATCTCCAACGCGCCTTTGCCAATGCGCGTATGCAGCCCGCATCCGCCCAGACACAACTTGTCCTCGGCGTCAAAAATGCCCATCGTGTAATCTTTGTCACGGTCAAAATTGCCGCGGAAATGGCGAATCAATTCCACTTTTTGCTCCAACGTTTGCGGTTCATCTTTGGCAAACGGCAGCCACGGGCGGATGTGCTCCAGGCTGGTGTCAAGCGCCTCTTTCATCGCGGCGGCATCGCCCGGCTGCCAGCACCGAATAACAAGGCGCGGGGTTTGGATTTTGTAAGGAATAGACAAAATAGTTTCCTGTTTTCACCGCAGAGACACAGAGAAAACAAAGAATTGCTCAGTGTCTCTGTGCCTCTGCGGTGAAAACTACTTCTTCTTTAACACCGTGTTTCTGGCCGCCGCCGCCGCGCCGCGCAGGGCGTTCACATCCTTAAAGCGCGGGCGTTCGGTCATCTCCGCCGCATCGGGCGGAATAATCTCGACCAGCCGCGCCAGGTCGGCTTTGTCAAACGGCTTGGGCGTGTAGGCCAGCGCCTCGGCCACTTGCGCCGCGCGGAAGGCCCACGCCATCTCGTTGCGCAGTTCATCGGCTTTGGTGTGATACGCCCGTTTGTCCCACGCTTTCGCGCTCTTCTCGGTGTCTTCCACCACCCGCTTCAAGTTGATGGCGATGACGGCGCACATGTCTTTGCACAACCCATCGTCTTTTAGGTTTTTTGGTATATGAACCCGCACAAGCTCAAGCGCCATGCGCAGATCCTGGTTTCTTTCTGTTACCGACATTTATCTAAGTCCTAAGTGTGCAAGCGGTCTGACCACTGCAAGATTTACTTCAGATAGTTTAACAAAATTGTAGCCAACCCCAGCGAAAACCCAAAGCCGCAACAATCCGTAAATGTGGTGACGATGACCGCCGAAGCCAGGGCCGGATCCAGCCGAAACCTCTTGAGAATAAACGGGATGGACGTGCCAGCCAGCCCAGCCACCACCAAATTGCCCACCATCGAAACCCCGATGACAAACCCCAGCACGGGGTTGTGTTGCCAAAGCGTAACGCCAATGCCAACTACGATACCAATCGCCACACCCTGCAAAAAACCCAGAATAACGCCCTTGCGGAGCGCAGGCCACACGTCTTTTAGCTCCACCTCGCCCAGCGCCAGCCCGCGCACAATGATGGTGATATTTTGCGTGGCCGAGTTTCCACCTTGCCCCGCCACCATGCTTTGCATCGCGGCCAAAATGGCAACTTGCGCAATCGTATTCTCAAACAATGAGACGACAAATGCCGCCAGAAAAGCCGTCCCCAAATTGATATACAGCCAGGGCAGGCGTTTGCGTAACGAGAAGCCGATGGGACTCCACACCCGCTCTTCATCCGGCACGCCGCCCAACCGATACACATCCTGCGTGGCCTCTTCTTCAATCACTTCCACCAGGTCATCCAGCGTGATCACCCCCAGCAGCCTGTGCTCGCCATCCACCACCGGCAATGCCACAAACCCAAATTTGCGGATGAGATTCGCGCACTCCTCTTGATCCGTGCCCACCGGAACCGAAATCACATCGGGGTTCATAATTTTGCTGATGGCGCGCGTGGATGGCGCGGTGATGAGCGCCCGCAAAGAAACCACGCCCACCAGTTTGCGCTCCGAGTCCACCACAAACAGGTAATACGGCATCTCGGTATCGGGGCTCCATTCGCGCAGGGCGTTGATGGCGTTTTGGGCGGTCATTTGCGGGCGCAGGGTGAGGAAGCTCGTGGTCATCAAACCGCCCGCCGTCTCATCCGGGTGAATCAAAAGCGGGCGCACGTCATCCGCTTCCTCCATCCCGGCCAGCACATTTTCCTTGCGCCTTTCCGGAAGGTCGCCAATCACATCCGCCGCGTCATCCGGCTCCATCTCATCCAAAATGCGCGAAAGCTCTTTGTCCGTCACGCGCCCGGCAATATCCGCCGCGTCTTTTTCATCCAGCTCGGCCAAAATATCGGCAGAATCTTCGGGGTCCAGTTTGGGAAGAAGCTCGGCCTGATCCTCAACGTCCAACTCGTCAAAAACCTCGACCCTTTCCTCATCCTTCATCCGTTCCAGCGCGGCAATTGCGGCGGTGATGTCGTCTCGGTCGAGCGCCTCGCGCACGAGGTCAATTGTGTCGTCAACGGTTGGGCGTGTGGTCTGGATCATGTGCAACTCCCTTGATTTTGCGCAATGCGTGATGAGCCTGCGCCCGCGCAAAAGAGTTGCAAAACTAACTCACTCGCCCAGACGCAGGTTCGGTTTATGGGTACTCGAACTATCTGCGTTCATATATTCACAAAAGTGTGCCTATGATAACCGCGCCGCAGCCGCAATGCAAGAAAAAATGATCGCCGTCAGAGTATCATGTGCTACTTGCTATCTTAAAAATAATGTAAATTGTCGCC
>DAORUN010000005.1:44350-57843 GCA_035433205.1 Thermoflexales bacterium
CGCCCTCATGACACAAACCCAATCGCCGTACCGCTGGATCATCCTGACGCTGGCCACGCTCACCGCCATTTTTGCTCAAGCCGCGCCATCCATTTGCATGTCAGTTTTGTTCAAAGAAATCTCAACCGATTTGCAGCTTGATCTGGTGCAAATTGGGGTTGTCTGGGGAATCAGCGCATTGCCCAGCGTTGTGCTGGGGCTGGTTGCGGGCGCCCTCACAGACCGCATCGGCCCCAAAAAAGTTCTGGTGGTCTCATGCGTTCTCACCGCCCTCACCAGCGGCATGCGCGGGGCAGCCACAAATTTTTACACTCTCCTTTTGGCGGTCGTGTTGTTTGGCTCCGTCTATCCTTTTCTGGCCATGAGCGTGTTCAAAATGCTCAGCCAGTGGTTTCCCAGCAAGCAGTTGGGCATGGCAAACGGCGTGTTTTCGATGGGTATGGCGACGGGCTTCATGCTTGGCTCGGCCATCAGCGCCAGCGTGCTTTCTCCTGCTTTGGGCGGATGGCGCAACACCTTGTTTTTTTACGCCGCATTTCCCGCGTTGCTCGCGCTGGGGTGGGCTTTTGCGCGCAGTGCTCACCCCAGCGCGCGGGCAGATGTGGCTCAGCCGGGCGCGATGCGCGCTTCTTTGGCGCATGTGGTGCGGGTGAGGCAGGTGTGGGCGCTGGCGCTGGTCTTGTTTGGCATCAGCGGGTGCGTGCAATCTGCGCTGGGATATTTGCCCACCTATTTGCGCGGGCAGGGCTGGCAACCCGTCAGCGCCGACAACGCCGCGGGCCTGTTTCACCTCGCCAGCCTGATTTGCGTTTTGCCTATTTCACTTTGGACAGACCGCGCCGATTCACGCCGGCGGGTGTTGCTCATGGTTGCCCCGCTGATGGCGCTGGGGATTGCCGCGTGGTCGTTTGCCAGCGGCGCGGCAATGTATGCCGTCATCGCTCTGGCTGGTCTGCCGCGTGATGGCTTTATGGGCGGGTTTATGCCCATGATCCCCGAAATACGCCAAATTGGCACAAAATACGTGGCAACCGCCACCGGTCTGGTCACTGGGATGGCCGCTCTGGCAAACTTCATCGCGCCGCCCATCGGCAACAGCCTGACCGCCATTGCCCCCGGCGCGCCATTTTTGTTCTGGGCTGCCCTGGGTGTTGCTGGGCTGGTCATTTTGTTTTTGGCTGGCGAGAAACCCGAAAAAACCTCACGGGTTGAGCTTTGAATCTTTGCCTAAAATTTTGCGTCTCTGCGGCCTGTGCCAACAAAAAAGGCGAGTCATAAGACCCGCCTTTTTTTGTTGGCGTTCGGAACGTTTTGAAGCGCTCCGACCCTGATTTTTACTTCAACTTCAACTCCGACTTCAGCACTTCCTCTTCCTTGCTGTATTTCACCGTAAAGCCCACTTTCTCGCTGGCCTTTTTCATCCCAATGTTATCGCTCAAGATGTCGGCGGTGATGCGGCTCATGCCCTCGGCGCGGGCAAACTCCACCAGCCGGCGCAGCAACTCGCTGCCCATGCCCTGCCGCTGGCTGTCATCGCGGATCAAAATGCCATACTCGCCCTCGCTCCGGTCGCGCGATTTGATGAGGCGCCCCACGCCCAGAATCTTCTTCTCGCCGCTGGCCGGGTCGGTTTTCTCCACCACCAGCGCCAGCTCGCGGTCGTAATCGTTAAAGCAAATGCGGCTCAGCCGTTCATGGCTGATGCGCGTGCTTAACTTCATGGGGGTGAAGTAGCGCAAATACACGCTCTGTTCGCTGAGGGATTTGTGGAAATCCACCAGCATTGGCTCGTCCTCGCCGCGGATGGGGCGAATGGTCACCGGTGTCCCATCTTTTAGCGCCCACGGGCTGACAAACCGCGAAGGATACGGACGGATGGCTGGGCGCAAAATTTCTTCGCGCTTCAAGCCTTGCGGGTAAAGCACCACGCGGGCGTCCAGCGCCAGCGCGGGCATTTGCCCTTCGCCATACGAGAGCAGCAACGGGTTGATATCCAGCTCTTTGATGAAGCGTTGTTCGCCCACAAGCTGGGCAAACCGCACCATGATGTCATACAGCGCATCCATATCGCACGGTTTGCGGCCGCGCACGCCCTTGAGCGCCTTGTAAATTTGCGTTTGCTCCACCATGCGGTGCGCCAGGTTGGTGTTCAGCGGCGGCAGACCCAGCGCGCGATCTTTATACACCTCTACCAGTTGGCCGCCAGAGCCAAACAGCAGCACCGGCCCGAACTGCGGGTCTACGCTGGAGCCAAGGATGACCTCATACGCATCCAGCTTGATCATGGGCTGAACGGTCACGCCCAGGAACAGGTCATCGTTCTTCACCGCATCTGGCGCGTGAGAACGAATTTCGTCCACCTGTTTGTCGGTCAGGTCGTCCACGTTCTCAAAAATATCGGCAAAGGCTTTGCGCACTTCGGATGAGTTCTTGAGGTTGAGCTTTACGCCGCCCACGTCTGTTTTGTGGGTGATGAGTTCGCTGTGAATTTTGAGCACCACCGGGTAGCCCAGCTTTTGCGCGTGCGCCACGGCCTCATCCGCCGTTTTTGCAACCAGCGTTTCTGTGACGGGTATGCCATACAGCTTGAGCAATTCCTTGGATTCAGCCTCGGTCAGCACGGTTCGCCCCTTGCTCCGCACACTTTCAATCAGCGCCTCGGCCTGCTCGCGGGCGTCTTTTGTGGGCATCTCCGTCTCATCGGGAATGTGATACAAGTTGCGCAGGTTTTCTTGCAGTTGCCACATGTGGTTAAACGTGTGGCAGGCCATATCTGGGTATTCAAATGTGGGTATGCCCGCGCGGTGCAAAATGTTCTCGCCCGCCGCCACATCCGCGCCACCCATCCAGCTTGCCAGCACCGGCTTGCCCAGTGATTTTGCGTATGGCTTGAGCTGCTCGGCGGTGGCCGTTGGGTCGGTCATGGCCTGCGGCGAAAGAATGACCAGCACGCCATCGCTGTTTGGGTCTTTGGCGGTCAGTTCCAGCGTTTTGGCGTAGCGCTCTGGTGGGGCGTCGCCCAACACATCCACTGGGTTGCCGTGGCTCCACGCCGCGGGCAAAAACTCGTTCAGTTTTTTGATGGTTTCTTCGCTGATTGGGGTCAGCTCGCCGCCGCCGCCCACCAGCGCATCGGTGGCCAGCACGCCCGGCCCGCCGGCGTTTGTAACGATGGTGAGCCGCTTGCCCTTGGGGCGCGGCTGCAACCCCAGCGCCTCGGACATGCTGAACAGTTCGGAAATGTCATTCACGCGCAGCACACCCGCGCGGCGGAAGGCCGCGTCTACCACGTCATCGCTGCCCGTGAGCGAGCCGGTGTGCGAGGCGGCGGCTTTGGCCGCGCCCTCGGTGCGCCCCGGTTTGATGATGATGATCGGCTTGTTCAGCGTCACCTCGCGGGCGGCAGACATAAACGAGCGCGCATTGCCGATGGTTTCCATGTACATCACAATGCTGTTTGTGCGCGGGTCGTCGCCCAGGTAGTAAATCAGGTCGCCCCAGTCCACATCCAACATGCTACCCACCGAGATGAAGTGGCTGAAGCCCACGTTCTCGCGCAGAGACCAGTCCAACACGGCGGTGCATAGCGCGCCAGATTGCGAGAGGAAGGCCACGTTGCCGGGGCGGGCCATGGCCGCCGCAAAGGTGGCGTTCAGGCCGCTGGAGGTGTTCATCACCCCCAGACAGTTGGGGCCAATAATGCGCATGTTGCCGCGCCGCGCCTGCTCCATCACCTGGCGTTCCAGCTCAACGCCCTGCGGCCCCACTTCTTTGAAGCCCGCCGAGATGATGATTGAGCCGCGCACGCCTTTGTCCACGCACTCGGAGATCACGCCCGGCACGCTGGGTGGCGGGGTGCAGATCACGGCCAAATCTACCGCGTCTGGAATATCTTTGACCGAAGGATACGCTTTGATACCCATCACCGCAGGCCGCTTGGGGTTTACGGGGAAGATGGCCCCGCCGAAGGGGTTGCTGAGCAGGTTCCACACCAGAGTGCGGCCCACGCTTCCTTGTGTCTCGGTCGCGCCAATTACCGCCACGTTGCGCGGTTTGAAAATTGCGTCAAGGGCATGTTCGCCCGCATAAATATCAGTTGGTTGAGGAATATTTTGTTGTGCCATACCAATGGGTAATTATCATCTATTGGCGCGTGTTTTGCCTTAGCCAGATGACGGGTTTTATGAAGGGTGAAGGAAGAAGAGTGAAGAGTGAAATGTTGCGCGGGTGCGGCTTTTGTGGTCGCCGTATATTTGGGGGATGGCACCCGATGAACTGGCGATTCAGAATTTCCTTTGCGCCCATTTTGGCGCGGGCGCAACCCGCGTTCGGGCGTTGGGCGCGGGCATGTTCTCGCAGGCGTATGCGTTTGATGCCGAAGATGGGCGTTTTGTCATTCGCCTAAACGCTTTTGAGGAAGATTTTCGCAAGGATGAATTTGCCTTTGCGCATTTTGCCGCGCCGGGGTTGCCCATTTCGCGCGTGGTGGGCGTGGGCCGGTTTGATGAGACCCGCGCGTATTGCATCACCCAGCGGTGCGAGGGCGCCCCGCCCGCCAAACAGACCGCGCCAGTCAGCGCCATCCTCGCCGCGCTGGAGGCCATTCACGCGATTGACGCCGCGCCGTTTGCGGGCTGGGGCCTTACGCGGGCAGATGGCGCGGGGCGGTTTCCATCGTGGGCGCATTACATTCTTTCGCTGTTCAACCAAAAATTTGAGATGAACTGGCCGCGCATTTGCGCCGCCCCGTTTTGGGATGCACGGCTGTTTAACGCTTGTTACGAGACTATGCGCAAGCTGCTGGATTTTGCGCCCGCCCAAAAGTGGGTTTTGCATGGCGATTTTGGCCTGGCTAACCTCATCGCCAAAAACGGCCAGGTGACTGGCGTGCTGGATTGGGCCGAGATGCGCCTGGGTGATTGCGTGGCCGATGTGGCTTATTTGGATTACTGGGATGAAACCCCGCAATTTGCGGCGCGCTGGCTGGAGCGCAAGCGCGAACAAGGGCAAACTGTGCCGCACTTTGCCCAGCGCTTGCGGTGTTACAAACTCAACACGGCGCTGGGCGGCATGATCATCGCCTCAATTTTGAATGACGAAGCCGAATATGCGCAAGACGCGGCGCGGGCAGAGAAAGTGTTGGCGCAGGTGTAAGCGCAACTAAATTTTTTTACCGCGAGTATTTTGCTTTTCTCCAAAGAAAGTCAAATTCTTCTTTGGTTATCGGATTGACTTCTAGTTGATTTTTATCTTCTTCGAACTCTTCAAGGGGATCTATGGCTTTTTCAGCAAGCCCCATGTCGTATCTGTTTGAAAATCTTCTAAATTCCCCGATTTTTATAAGTTTTCCAGAGGTGTGTTCGTGGATTTTTCGTGTCTCAAGACGATTTTCGTTTATCTCTGAGTAAATATTTATTAATCCATTAATCAACGGTTCTTTTAATTGAAATAACAAATATTCCATTTAGGATGATACGCTCCTAACTTATGATTTCCTAATAAACCTAAACCGGTTGGTAATTAAAAATCGTCTGGCCGGATTGAGCTGTTTTTTCTCACGCGGTCTTCCACAAAACCACTGACAAAAAACAAAATAAACACATCCAGCCAGCCCACGCCGGCCAGAATGAGCATGGCGGTGGTGGGGCTTTGGCTGGGCGTGGGGTTGCCCATGAACTCGCCAAGGCGCTGCAAAATGAACAAAACCATGATGGCGGCGATGATGCCAGAGCCGACGGCGTTGCCAATCAGCACGCGCCGCTTAACCCAAAACAGCAGCCCAACCACCGAGGCCAGCGCCACCGGGAAAATAATGTAGAGCGCGGTATCTGAAAGAATGCTTGCCATCGGTCTGGATGATAATCCTGTTTGAAAAGGCATGACCGAAGGCGGAGGATGATGTTTAGATACGCTCATCGGCGCCTTTTGCCAAATATCCAATACCAAACCATGACCAACTTTCCCATCTCCTACGCCGATGTGACCTCTGCCCGCGAGCAACTGCGCGGCGTGGCAAACGTCACGCCCGTGCAAACCAGCCGCACCCTAAACGCTCAGCTTGGGCGCGAGTTTTTTTTTAAGTGCGAGAACTTTCAGCGCACCGGGTCGTTCAAGTTTCGCGGGGCGTATAACGCCATCTCGCGGTTGGATGAGAACGTGAAAGGCGTGGTGGCGTTTAGCAGCGGGAATCACGCGCAGGCGGTGGCGCTGGCGGCCAAATTGCGCGGCAAGCAAGCCGTCATCGTCATGCCGCACGATGCGCCGCAGATTAAGCGCGAGGCCACGCAAGGTTACGGCGCGGAGGTGGTGACCTACCAGCGCGGGGTGGAAAACCGCGCCGAGGTGGCAAAACGAATCGCGCAGGAGCGCGGCGGCCTCACCCTCATCCCGCCATTTGACCACCCGCATGTGATGGCCGGGCAGGGCACGCTGATGGCCGAATGGATGGAGCAAGTTGAGGGGTTGGATGCGGTGGTCATCCCCGTTGGTGGCGGCGGGCTGATTAGCGGGTGTTCAATCGCCGCAAAAGCCATCTGCCCAGAAATGCGTGTGTTTGGGGTGGAGACCGAGGGCGCGGATGATGTGGCGCAATCGCTGGCCAAGGGCGAGCGCGTGACCATCCCCGACCCGGCCACGATTGCCGATGGCATTCGCACCACCGCGCCGGGCGAGCTAACCTTCCCGGTGATGCAAAAATTGGTGGAGCAAGTGGCGGTGGTGAGCGACACCGATGTGATGGACGCGCTGCGTTTTCAGATATTGCGCATGAAATTGGTGAGCGAACCCACCGGCGCGGTGGCGCTGGCTGCGTTGCTGGCGGGCAAAATCCCGGTGGAGTGCAAGCGTGTGGGGGTGTTGATCTGCGGCGGCAACATTGAGCCGGCCATGCTGGCGCGGCTCTTTCGTTAACCTCGCGGGTTGGCCGCAAGATTTTTGGCAAGCATAGGTTTTGCAGGCCAACCCGCGAGGTTTTAATAACTGGACTACGCAAAATATCTGCCTGCAACCCAAACCGCAAGAACGCGATGGCGCAAAGAGCGCGCATGATTTAATCTATTTACATGGAAACACAGCGATTAACCGAGGAGCAAATGTGGCGGGCGTTTGAGAGCAAAGACGCTTTGTTTGATGGGCAGTTTGTGGTGGCGGTGCGCACCACAAAAATTTATTGCCGCCCGTCTTGCGCCGCAAAACCCCTCCGCAAAAATGTGACCTTTTTTGCCGCGCCCGATGAAGCCGAACAGGCCGGATACCGCCCGTGCAAGCGTTGCCACCCGCGTGAGGCCATCCGCCCGGACGCGGCCAGGGAGCTGGCCGAACGCGCGGTGAAAGAAATTGAATCCAGCGGCTCGGCCAAGCTGGAAGAGCTGAGCGCCAAACTCAATGTAAGCCCGTTTCATTTGCAGCGCGAGTTCAAGCGGGTGATGGGTGTCTCGCCCATGCAGTTTGCGCGGGCGCGGCGCATTCAGCAGATGAAGCTGGAACTCATCGCCGATGCGCCGGTGACCGATGCGATTTTGAACGCGGGGTTCAACTCATCCAGCCCGGCGTATGAGCAACTGGATGGGTTGGGCATGACGCCATCGGCTTATAAAAAGGGCGGGGCGGGCATGGTCATTGGCTACGCGTTGATGGATTGCGCGCTGGGGCGGATGCTCATCGCGGGAACGCAACGCGGGTTGTGCGCGGTGTATTTTGCCGATTCCGACGCGGAGTTGGAGCAAGCCTTGCAGGCCGAGTATCCATCGGCCAAAATTGAAAAGCACATGCTGGGCGGGCTGGCCGACTGGATGGGCGCGTTGATGGAATATCTGGGCGGGCAGACCTCGCGCAGTTTGCTGGGGTTGCCGCTGGATGTGCAGGGCACGGCGTTTCAGGCGCGGGTGTGGCAGGCCATCCGCCAAATTCCGCGCGGGCAAACCCGCACCTATACCGATCTGGCGCGGGCCATTGGGCAGCCTACTTCCATGCGGGCGGTGGCAAATGCCTGCGGCGCAAACCGCGTCTCGGTGGTCATCCCGTGTCATCGCGTTGTGCGCGAGGATGGCAGCAGCGGCGGCTACCGCTGGGGCGCAAGCCGCAAAGTAAAATTGCTGCAAGAAGAAAGACGAGCCAGTGCGTGAGGCTATATGTTAACCAAGCCGGGCGATTGAAATCGCGCCTTGCGAGCCTTCGGCTGAGCGTCCGCCTGCGCGGACGCGTTGGGTGTCGGCGCAGGCCGACACTCGGCAGAATGCCCACCAGGCGCGATTTCAATCGCACAACTCTGGCCTGGAATGCATGGCGCGTGAGGTGTAATCAACATGTTTGACCTACTCATCAAAAACGGGACGGTGGTTGACCCCGGCGCGGGGCTGGAGGGCGCGCTGGATGTGGCGATTTCGCGCGACCGGATCGCGGCGGTGGATCGCGCCATTCCGCGCGAATCTGCCCGCGAGGTGATTGACGCGAGCGGCCTGCTCATCACCCCGGGTTTGGTGGATTTGCACACCCATGCTTTTTTTAGCGGCTCATATTGGGGCATTGACCCCGACCCGATCATGGCGCGGACGGGCGTGACCACCTGGCTGGATGTTGGCTCGGCGGGGGCGTATAACTGGCTGGCGTTTCGCAATTTCATCATTCAAAAAGCGCAAACGCGCATTTATGGCCTGCTCAACATCTCATCCATTGGCCTGACCGCGCCAAACTGGGAGCTGGCAAACCCCAACTATTGCGATGTGGATATGTGCTGCAAGATGATCGCGCTGCATCATGATATTTTGCTGGGCGTGAAGGCCCGCGTGGATGCTGGCACAACCGGCAACACCGGGGTGATGGGTTTGCGGCGCGCCCGCGAGGCCGCCGACCGCTTGCAACTTCCGCTCATGGTGCATATTGCCGCTGGCCCGCCCGCGTTGGAGGATATTCTGGGCCACCTCAAACCGGGCGACATCCTTACGCATTGCTGCACCGGGCGCAGCAACCGCCTGATTACCGACACGGGCGCGTTGCGTGATGTGGCCCGCCGCGCCCGCGAGAATGGCGTGGTCATGGATGTTGGGCACGGCGCGGGTTCCTTCGCCTGGGAAAGCGCAGAGCGCATGTTGGCCGATGGCTTTGTGCCAGATGTGATCTCATCGGATATTCACCAGTTGGCTGCGCTGGGGCCGTGTTTTGATCTGCCCACCTGCCTGAGCAAGTTCATGGCGCTGGGCATGTCTTTGCGCGAGGTGATTTTGCGCGCCACCGCCAAACCGGCGCAGGTGATGGGGCTTGCGGGAGAGGCTGGCACGCTAAAACCCGGCGCAAAGGCCGATGTGGCGTTGTTCAAATTGTGCGATGGCAACTTTCCGCTGTATGACATTTTTATGAACCGGCGCGAGGGCAAACAGTTGCTGGTGAACACGCTCACCATTTTGAATGGCCGACCCGTGTCGCGCCTGCCCGACCCGCCGCCCATGCCCTGGATTGAGCCAGACCCAGACCAGCTTGCGCTTGTGGAGCGCGGGCATGTGCCACATAAAATGTGCGCTTGTTGACATGAAGACTGTTTTTTGGGTGATGACCGCCGCGATGATTGTGTTGTGCGCGTGTGGCGCAGGCGCGCCCGCGCCAACGCCCACCGCTCCGCCCGCGGCCACTCTCAGCCCGGCGCAGGCGCGGGGCAAAGAATTGTTTGGCGGCAAAGGGCGGTGCGCCACCTGCCACGCGCTGGAGCCGGGCAAGGTCATCGTTGGGCCATCGCTGGCGGGCGTGGGCGACTGGGCCGCACACCGCCGCGCCAACCAAACCGCCGCAGATTACATCGAGGAGTCCATCCTCAGCCCGGATGCCTACAAAGCCCCCGGTTTTGAAGCCGCGCAAATGGATGTGAGTTTGGCTAAAACATTGACCAATGAGGAGGTCAATGATATTGTGCAGTACTTGCTGGCGCAGAAGTAAGGTGTAACGTGTAAAAATTACGCTTTACGCGCTACACCTTACACGTTACATTCAGGAGAAATTTGTGAAAGCGATAAAAATCCTTGCTCGCATCCTGCTCGGTTTGGTCATTCTTTTGGTGATTGGTTTTGTGGCGCTTGGTGTTGCGCCCGCGCCCAGCGACCCGGTGATTGCCGAGAAGGACGTCATCGTTGGCGCGCAGCCCAAGGGCGAGTCTAGCTATCCGGTGATGAACTTTCCGGCCAGCAACGAGGCCGCCGCGAATCCCATCACCACCGACAAGCAGGCGCTGGGCAGGATGCTTTTCTTTGACCCGATCCTGAGCGGCAACCACGCCGTGTCTTGCGCCAGTTGCCATCACCCAGATTTGGGGTTTAGCGATGGCGAGGCGTTGCATATGGGGCTTGACGGCAAGCCCCTCCAGCGCAACATCCCAACCTTGTATGAGGTGGCGTTCAAAACATCGCTTTTGCGCGATGGCCGCGCCCCCACGCTGGAGGCGCAATTGCTTGTGCCGCTGATGGCCGCCAACGAGATGGCGGGCAACGCCGCGCAAATTGTCCGCGATTTGAACGCCAATGCCGAATACCGCGATTTATTCGCAAAGGCATTTCCGTCTCAGGCCGACCCGGTGACGATGGAAAATGTGAGCGCGGCGCTGGCCACATTTGAGCGCGGGCTGGTGGCGCACAACGCGCCATTTGATCGCTTTGTGGCGGGTGATGCGGGCGCGCTCACCGCCTCGCAAAAGCGCGGGTTTGCGCTGTTTCGCAGCGGCGCAACCAGTTGCTACAAATGCCACGCCCCGCCCACGTTTACCAACGATGGCTTTGAGATCACCGGCGCCGGAGACGCCAGCGACGCCGGACGGGGCGCCATCACCAACAACCCCGCGCAAAACCGCGCGTTTGCCGTGCCGGGGTTGCGCAATGTGGCGCTCACCGCGCCGTATATGCACGATGGCTCAATCAAAAGCCTGGACGATGTGATTGACTTTTACACCAAAGGCGGCGGCAACATCGCCAATCAGGCGCGCTCGGTGCGCCCGTTCACACTGTCTGCTCAAGAGAAGGCCGACCTGGTGAATTTTCTGTATGCCCTGACCGATGAAACCGCCAAGGTGTCCATCCCCGATCGCGTTCCATCTGGTTTGGCGGTGATTCAACCCGCCGCCAATCCCATCCGCCAGGTGATTGCGCAAGCCAACGCGGGCAGCGCCACCGCGGCGCAACGCGCGCCCGGCACGCTCACGGTCAAACCGGGGCAAACCATTCAATCGGTGGTGGATGGGGCTGTGGCGGGCGACGTGATCGAAATCCAATACGGCGTGTATCACGAGGCGGTGGTGATTGACCAAAAGAACATCACCGTGCGCGGTTTGCCCAACGCGGCGGGCGAACTGCCCGTGCTGGATGGCGAAATGCAGTTCAGCGATGGCATCAGCGCGACGGGTGATGGGTTTATTGTTGAGAAAATTGCGGTGAAAAATTACAAGGGCAATGGCATCATCGTGGAGGGCGCAAACAACATCATTATGCGCGATATTTACGTGGAGAACACCTCGTTGTATGGCGTGTATCCGGTCAAATCTACCGGTGTTTTGGTGGAGCGCGTAAAAGCCACAAAAATACGCGATGCGGGGGTGTACGCCGGGCAATGCCGTGATGTGATCATCCGCAATAACGAGGTGTATGGCAACGTCATTGGGATTGAGGTGGAAAACAGCATTGGCGCGGATGTGTATAACAACTACGCGCACAACAACTCCACCGGTTTGTTTGTAGATTTGCTGCCGCATTTGCCCTCCAAAGTCTCGCAAAATACGCGCCTTCACGACAACATTTCCGAGAACAACGACCAGAAGAATTTTGCGCAGGCGGGCGAAATTGGCGCGATTGTGCCAGAAGGCGTGGGCGTTTTGATTTTGGGCGGCGATGACGCGCAAATTTATAACAACACCATCCGCAATAACCGCACGGCGGGCGTGGCGGTGTTCAGCACGGCGGCGGGCTACAAAAAAGAAGAGTTGGATATTGGCCCCAACCCGGAACGGATAAGTGTGTATGGCAACACTTACGCCCAAAATGGGTTTGACCCGGCCAAGCAACTGCGCGATCTCGGTTTGTCTCAGGGCGCGGATGTGGTTTGGGACGCCAGCAACTGGAATAACAGCTTTGATGAGCCAAAGGCCAGCGCCTTCCCGCCCGTTTTGCCCGGCAGCGCCTGGCCCGATTTTGCCAAACGCAGTTACTGGAAAATTCTTGATTTTGCGATCAAGAATCTTTTGTGAGGCAGGGGCAGGCTAATAACTAAACTTGCGCAAAACAGGGTTGCTTTCTGAAAAATGATGGAATAAACCGAAGGTTTAGTCGTAGGGGCGAGGCATGCCTTGCCCCTGCCGCGCCACTCTGCGCGTTCAAGGGATTTTTCGCGTAAGCCCAGTTATAACAGGGCGATTAACCTCGCAGGTTGGCCTGCAAAATCTCAACTTTCCGAAGTCACAAAGGCCAACCCGCGATGGTTTGATATTCCGAATTACGTCTTACACCGCGTCAAACTTCCACATCGTTTTTTGGGCGTAGCGGTCGCCCGCCCGCAAAATAGGCGATGGGAAATTTGGCTGGTTGATCGCATCTGGGAAGTGCTGCGTTTCCAGGCACAACGCGCTAAATTGGCCGTATGTCTTGCCGCCTTTGCCGGTGATGGCATATCCCGCGCCAACTTTGTTGCCTGTGTAAAGCTGCACGCCGTGCGCATCGCTAAACACCTGCATTCGGCGGCCAGAATGCGGCTCGTATAACTCGCCGATGCGGGCAAACTGCCCGGCGTTATTCAACACAAAATTGTGGTCGTAGCCGCCCGCCAGCTTGATTTGCTCATCGCCAAAGTCGGCGATGTCTGCGCCGATGCGGCGCGGGCGGCGAAAATCAAACGGCGTGCCCGCCACCGGGCGCAACTCGCCGGTGGGGATGGCGTCTGGGCGCACGGCGGTGATCGCGTCGGCGTCCAGCGTTAACTCATGCCCCAACACATCACCATTGCCCGCGCCCGCCAAATTGAAATACGCGTGGTTGGTCAGGCTGCAAATCGTGTCCGCGTCGCTCACCGCGTCATACGAAATGGTGAGCGCGTTGGCGTTGTCCAGCGTGTAGGTCACGGTCGCCAGCAGGTTGCCCGGGTAGCCCTCCTCGCCATCCGCGCTGAAATAGCTCAAAACCAAGGGCGATGGACGATGGACAATAGACGATGAAGAATGGCCGTCCATCGTCCATCGTCCATCGTCTACTCTCGCCTTCCAAAACCGCTTGTCAAACCCGTGCGGGCCGCCGTGCAACGTGTTTTTGCCTTCCACCGGGCTGATGGCGTACTCAACATCGTTCAGCTTGAACGTGCTGCCACCGATTCGGTTGGCAAAGCGGCCAATCAGCGCGCCAAAATACGGGTTGCGCGCCAAATAGCCATCCAGCGAATCAAAGCCCAGGGTCACATCTGCAAACTGGCCGGCGCGGTCGGGCGCAAACAGCGAGACGATTCGCCCGCCGTAATTGGTGATGCCCACGCGCATCCCG
>DAORUN010000005.1:57943-63687 GCA_035433205.1 Thermoflexales bacterium
TAAATTGTTTGGCCCGAATGATACGCCCCCAGCGCGTGGCGAATGCGAACAAACATGCGCTCCGTGAGCAGCGGCACGGCGTCATCCAGCGCAACCCAGCGCCACTCGCGCAACTCATCCGCCGGAAGTTTGATATGCGCGAGGTCTTCTTCGCTCAGCGGGCCGCCCGCGAAGATGAATTGCAAGCTCTCGGTCTTTGGCCCAATCCGCGCGTGATACTCCAGACACAGCAAGCGGCCAATGGGCGCGTTTAGCCCAAGCTCCTCGCGCACCTCGCGTTCTGCGCACGCATGAGGCGATTCCTCCGCGTCCACGCTCCCGCCCGGCAAAAGCCAGTCGGGGCGGTAGGTTGGGCGCACCAGCAAAATTTCGCCGCGCTCGTTAACAAACAACGCGCCAGCGGCCATCCGCTTTTTAGGGAGAGTTTCAGAGAAGTCCATTTTTCTTTCAGCGCCCGGAGCGCTCTGCCCAACTCGTTGGGACGCGCTCCGGGCGCTCAAACCTTAGTTCAAATCAAACCGCGCGTAGCCAAACACATCTGCGCCGTTTGCGCGGGCGGTGACGCGAATGGTGTAGCGCCCTGGTGGAAGATCACCGGGCGGCGTCCACTCGGTCAGTTGCCCATCCACCACGCCAGAAAGATGCGGCCCGCTGACCCACTTCCATTCGCTGGGGTTGTCGCCGCTGCCATATTCCACCACGTAGCGCTCAAAACCGGGCGGGTTCACCGTGCCGCGAATTTGCATCATGCCGCGCCCAACCGCGCCATTTGGCTGGCTAATTGTGATTTCTGGCGAGGAAACTGGGCCGCTGGTTTCCAGCAGCTTGGGGTCGCCCGCGCGAGCCGCCGCCTCCAGCCGCTCATCGGGTGGGGCGGGTGGCTGGTCGGCCTTAAACACCTCTACCTTGCGGCGGTCTGCCGGGCAATTGCCCGATGGCGCATGACCGCCATCTATGCAAATTTCTTGTTCAACGATGCCCGCCGGGCGCGGAAATGGTTTGGCGGGTTTGCCTTGCTGCACAAAATCCATCACTTGCCGCCAGATGGGCGCCGCGCCGGTTACGCCGCTCACGTCTTTCATCGCGCTGTTATCGGTGTTGCCCGCCCAAACGCCCACCACCACATCCGGGGTGTAGCCAATGGTCAGGTTGTCGCGGTAATCGTTGGTGGTGCCGGTTTTCACCGCGCTGGGGTAGGCCGTGCGCAGGGCGCTGTTTGGGCCAAACGCGGGCGTTCGCGCGGCGTTGTCGCTCAACATGCTGGTGATGAGGTAGGCATGTTCGGGCGCAATCACCTGGCCGGATGGCGCGGGCGCAGCCGGGCCAGCGCTTTGCGCGCCCTCCAGCGCGGGGGCGCGGGCGGGTTGCGCGGCGGGCGTGGCAACCTGCCCGTTCTTCACATACTCGCGCACAATTTCGCCGTTGGCGCGGGTCACTTTGCTGATGGATGTTGGCGCGGCGCGGTAACCGCCGCTGGCAAACACGCCATACGCGCCGGTCATCTCAATCAGTTTGGCTTCTGCGCCGCCCAAGGTGATGGCCAAACCATATTGCGGGTTGGCCGGGAAATTGACACCCAGTTTGGCCGCGGTTGCCAAAAAGGTCGGCACGGTCACATCATCCAAGGCTAGCACAGCGGGCACGTTGTAGCTGTTTGCCAGCGCGTTGCGCATGAGCACCGCGCCGTGAAATTTGCCATCGTAATTGGTGGGCGCGTAGCTTTGGCCGTATTGGTTCACAAAAGTCTTGGGTACATCCCAATACACGTTAGAGACTGTGCCGCCTTTTTCCATCTCGGCCAAATAGGTGAACGGCTTGACCGATGACCCCGGCTGGCGCAAGGCCAGCGCCACGTTAAACTGCCCGCGGATGGCGTCGTTGTTGTAATCGGCGCTGCCCACCATCGCCAAAATCTCGCCGGTGTGCGCATCCAGCACAACCACCGCGGCGTTGTTCACATTTTTGCCTTTCAGCGCGGCGATCTGGTCTTTGACCGCCTTTTCTGCCGCCGCTTGAATTTTGCGGTCGAGCGTGGTGTATACCCGCAGGCCATCACGGTACAAGCCCTGCGTGCCAAACTCGGTGTTTAGCTGCTCGCGCACGTAATTCAAAAAATGCGGAGCCACGCTGCTCACGTTCACCGGTTTGGGGTTGAACACAAATTTTTGGGCCTCGGCCCGCGCCTCATCCGCCTGCGCCTGAGTGATAAAGCCCTTCTCAGTCATCAGGCTTAGCACCGTGTCTTGCCGTTTTAGTGCGCGGTCTGGGTGCTGCACCGGGTCCCAGTAATACGGGGCTTGCGGCAACCCCACCAGCATGGAAGCCTCGGCCAGCGTGAGGTCCTTCGCCGGTTTGTTAAAGTAAGTCTGCGCGGCGGCTTCAATCCCATAAGCCAGGTTGCCGTAATTGATCTCGTTGAGATAAATCTCCAGAATTTTGTCGTGCGAGTAGCGGCTGACCAGCTCATTGGACAAAATAATTTCTTTTAATTTGCGGGTGAAGGAGCGGTCGGTGGGGTCAAGCAGCAGGTTGCGGGCCACCTGCTGGGTGATTGTGCTCCCGCCGCTCACCACTTCGCCCTCGGTGAACAAGTAATACACCGCGCGAACCAGCGCGATGGGGTCAAACCCCACGCGGTAGCGGTAAAAATTGGGGTCTTCTGTGCCGATGGTGGCGGTTTTGACCCACTCGCTCATCTCACTCAGTTTTACGTAGGTGCGCCGCCCGGCGTTGGGCGTGGTGGGGTCAACCAGCTCCACAATCAGCTCGCCGTTGCGGTCAAAAATGCGGGTGCTGGAAAACTGGCTCTCGTTGGCCTCTAGCTTGGCGGTGTCTGGCAATTCCTGGGCAATGCTCACATACGCCACCGCGCCAATGGCCGCCGCGGCAAAAAACAACACCACAAAAATGATCGCCAGAATAAAAAAAGTGGAGGCCAGCTTTTGGCGGCTGGTCTTGAACTTCCAGGGCAGTTTTGGTTTTGGGTTTGGCTGGGCTGGTTTGGGTGATGGCGTTTGGGCGGGCGCAGGCCGCGCCTGCGGCTGAGGCTGCCCCTGAGGCGCGGGCGCAGGCTTGGGCGCGGGTCGCGCGCCCGGCACGTAGCCCTCGCGCTCACTGGGCGGGCGGGGCGTGTTTTTGTTGTTCGCGTTGGTGTTTGGTTGGTCGCTCACTGCGTCACATTTTAGCAATCTCGTGTTTCATAAGCCCAACGGATGATGTGCGAATGAGCGATGATTGGCAAATGATTGCAGATTAAGCCGAAGCACCAAAGATGATGAGCAGGTGTGAATATCCACTAAAAATGTTGCTTATAAAAGTATTTTTAAGAGCGTTTTAAAAGAGCTACAATTCAAGAATTGAAGAAAGGGCCGGATTCATGGGGTGTTGCAAATGATTAGTTTTAAAACTTTGAATACGGGTATAAGTCGAAGAACAGCAATAATGATTTTGACTTTAATTGGGTGTTTAACATTTGCATTGCTTGCTATTCTGTCTTATCCATCTCATGCGCGCTCTGCTCAAGAGTTACCTGCTTCTGCTTTGCCCATGCGCGCATTAAAAATAGATTCGGCCAACGATCATGCTTGCGCCATTTCCAATTTTGGAAAATTATGGTGCTGGGGTTACAACGGATATGGCCAACTTGGTGACTTGACCACAGAAAATCGTTATACGCCCGTTCAGGTATTGCAGTTGCCCGGGCTTGTTTCTGATGTGGCAACCGGCAGTGCGCACACCTGTGCAATTGTAGAGGGGACAGTATGGTGTGTGGGTGCCAATTTTTATGGCCAGCTTGGCAATGCTACCTCTGCTAATAATTCCATAACCCCAACACAGGTTGTTTCACTTCCAAATCCAGCACTCTCTTTGTACGCAAACTTCTCCACCACATGCGCGCTGACATCAGACAAAAGCGTATGGTGCTGGGGGCTGGTTTTTACTTCCTATGGTGGGCACATTGCTAACACACCAGAAAGAATTGGTTATCAAAACGTAGTTTCTGTAAGTTTATATACGTACAGAATATGCCTTGTCTACGCAGGTGGAAATTTGTCTTGTCAAGGCATCAGTGATGGCTATGAAAATAGCAAGACATGGCTTGTTACAGATACGGTGCAAGCAGCAAGCGGGGTAGGCCATATTTGTGTCTTAACAACATCTAATGCAGTTAAATGCTGGGGAAAAAATAATTACGGCCAAGTGGGAAATGGCATTACACAGACATCACAATCTACGCCCATATTGGTTGATGGATTGGAGGGCGAAATTAAATCCATTCAAGCAGGAGATTATTCCACCTGCGCCCTCATGTCAAATGGAAGTCTTCAATGCTGGGGGTTGGGTGTGCTCAATGGGCCGCCAGATGAAGGATGGGAGATAAACCATGCTTACGTCACTCAACCCGTAACAGTTTCGGTATTTGGTTCAGATATAGCGTCTTTTTCCATTGGGTTGCCTGTTTGCGCCATCGGCAAAGGCGGAAGTGTCAAATGTGCCGGGAATTTTGGTTCGCTGGGAGATGGCTCAATTGGCGAATCAACAACTCCAACAAATGTTGTGAGCCTTAATTCGGGCGTCCTAAGCTTAGATATAGGTTGGGATTCTCGAATATCTTCTTTATATTTTGCAAGCCATGCATGCGCGCTTGATGGTTATGCAGTGAAGTGTTGGGGGCAAAACATGTTTGGCCAAATTGGAGATGGGACAACCACCAGCCACGCCACGCCCGTCACAATCATAGCCAGTGGCGCGAAAGATGTTTATGCTGGCGGCCAGCAAACCTGCGCTGTTTTGCAAACCGGGGAGGCGCAATGCTGGGGCCGCGATCTGATTAACACTTCAGTTTTCTACACTTTGCCCATTACAGTTTCTGGTCTAAACGGAAATGTGGCAAAACTTGCGGTTGGCAATTTTCATGTTTGCGCATTGTATACATCTGGTGCGGTAAATTGCTGGGGAAACGGCGGATGGGGCCAGTTGGGAATTGGCATGGAAGGCCTTGGAGCAACCAGCACAGTGCCCATTACGCCCACCGGGTTGGAGAGTGAGGTAATTGATATTTCTTCTGGGTATTATCACTCTTGCGCTATCTTAAGTGACCACACCGTGCGTTGCTGGGGAGATGGGGCAAATGGAACACTAGGAACAGGCTCATATGCAAGAAGCACTGTGCCCACTATTACACTGGGGGTTACTAATGCGATAAAGATTGATTCAAGTGTGTTTCACACATGTGCCTTGTTGCAAACAGGTGGAGTAAAGTGTTGGGGAGCTAACGGGTCGGGAGAGATTGGCGATGGGACTGTTGGTGGGGCAAGAGTTATCCCCGTTGATGTGCTGGGTTTGCAAGCTGAGGTTGTGCAGGTTAGCGCTGGACAAGGCACAACGTGTGTCGTTATGGCCAACAATCGGGCAAAATGTTGGGGAAGTAACGCAATAAGTTTGGATGAAGTTACGGAAGGATTTATCACAGTCCAGGCTGGATTTACTTCAAGTTGTGGAATAACAACACTAGGCGCAGCAAAATGCTGGGGACAAAAACAGTTGGGGCAACTTGGTAATGGCGAGTTTGGATTTTCAAGGCAACCAGCTTCAGTCATCGGTTTTGGAAATCGCTACGATCTCTTTTTGCCAGTCACAATGCGTCTGTTGCCACAAGGATGGTGACAGGCATTTTTAGCAAACCACTCGGGTTTATCATTTGCCAATCATGACACCCGAAGAATTCCGCGTTTATGCCCACC
>DAORUN010000006.1:0-7756 GCA_035433205.1 Thermoflexales bacterium
TTGTCCACCACGCGCGGGGCCACGCTGCCCGACCAAAACGCATCCACCCCCGCGCGGCCATGCGTGGCCATGACGATGAGCGCGGCGGCGCATTTGGCCCGCGCCTCCACAATTTTGGCGGATGGCTCGCCGCGCTCTACCAAAGCCGATGCGCGAATGCCGCGGGTGTTCAGCGCGGCGGCCTTGCCATCCAAATATTTTGCCGCGTTGATGGCGCTCACATCCAGCACGGCGCGGGTGCTGGATGGCAGCATCATCGCGCCGGGGCTGCGCTCGGCAGAGAGGGTGCTGGGCGTGGGCACCACCGTGATGAGTTGCAACGCCGCGCCGCACACCTGCGCCATCTCTGCCGCCACATCCAGCGAATTTTCATAAATTTCCTGGCCGTCCAGCGGCACCAGAATTTTGTCGCAGACAAATGGGGTGATGGGTTGCGTGGCCTGCGCCTTTACCAGCAAAACCGGCGCGCGCCCGCTGTGCAGCACCTGCTGGGCAATGCTCCCCAAAATCGCGCCGCGCATTCCGCTGCGCCCGTGGTCGGCCAGCAAAACCAAATCGGCAGATAGCTCATCCACATGCGAGAAGATGCCGCGGGCCACATCGCCGTTAGAGATGGAGTCCACGTGGAAATCTGCCGGGATGCCATCGGCCACACATTGCGCGGCGATATTTTGCAAATAGGTTTCCGCATCGGCGCGGTTCATCAAGTGCGCCTGCCCGTGAATTGTGGCGGGGGGCGATGGCTCGACCACGTGCAAAAACGTGATTCGCGCCCGCAGCTTTTGCGCAAAGAACCGCGCGGCGGGCAAAATCGCCTCGGCCAGCCGCGAGCCATCCAGCGGAATGAGAAAGTGTTTGAACATGTAATGAATGCTGAATTCTGAAATGGCTGTCAGCGTTTTTTTTCATAACTGGACTTACGCAAAGCCGAGTTAATTCCGTGAAAATGATGAAATAAACCGAAGGTTTAGGCGTAGGGGCGAGGCATGCCTCGCCCCTACCGCGCCATTCCCGGCGTTAAAGGGAGTTTTTGCGTAAGTCTCGTCATAATTCAGAATTTGAAAAGTAGTTGAGCCACCAGAAACAAATTGAGCGCCACGATGAGCGCGGCCACACCGCTGGCGGCGATGGTCGTAATGCGACGGTTGACCAACACGCCCATGATGTCTTTGCGAGAAGTATAGACAACCAGCGGAATGATTGCAAACGGCAGGCCAAAGCTGAGCAACACCTGACTGATGACCAGAGTATCGGTTGGGTTGAGCCGCATCGCAATGACGACAAACGCGGGCAGCATGGTTAGGCCGCGCCGCAGCCAAACAGGAATTTTGCGATGCACAAACCCCTGCATGATGATTTGCCCGGCCATTGTGCCAACGGCAGATGAAGAATACCCCGATGCCAGCAGCGAGATTGCAAACACCACGCTGGCCGCGCTGCCCAGCAATGGCTCCAACGTGCGGTGCGCTTCCTCAATGCTGCCCACCTCGGTGAGACCCGCGCCGTGAAAGGTGGAGGCGGCCATGATTAGCATGGCGGCGTTCACCAGCCCGGCAATCGTCATGGCGATGAGAACATCGGCCACCTCGAAATTGAACAACCGCTTGAGCAGCGCCGGGTCGCGGGTGACGATGCGCCCCTGCGTGAGGCCGGAATGCAAAAAGATCGCGTGCGGCATCACAGTTGCGCCCAAAATGCCAGCCGCCAGCAACACGCTTTCCACGCCATCAAAGCGCGGTTGCACAATCGCGTGGGCGATGGCCGCCCAGTCGGGTTTGTCAATCACCGTTTCGATGAGATACGAAAACGCGATCACGCCCACCATGATGGTGATGGCGACCTCCAGCGGGCGGAAACCGTGCCGCTCCAGCGAGAGAATGGCGAAGGTCAGAAAACCCATCAGCACAGCGGGCAAAAGCAAAGGCGGCAAACCGGTTAGGGCGCCAATCCCATCAAACACGCCGGGGAAGAGCAGATAAATGCCCAGCGCCGCGCCCAAAAATTCGGCCAGATCGGTCGCCATCGCCACCGCTTCCATCAAAATCCACATGGCAAAACCGGCCTGGCGCGGGTAGTGATCGCGCAGCATCTCGGCCAGGTTTTTGCCCGTGGCGATGCCCAGTTTGGCCGAGAGCGTTTGCACCAGCATCGCCATCAGGTTGCTGGCGATGATCACCCAAATGAGCATGTAGCCATACTTTGCGCCGCCCTGAATATTGGTGGCAAAGTTGCCGGGGTCAACATACGCCACCGAGGCGATGAAGGCCGGCCCCAGGAAGGGCAGCAATCGCGCCAGCCAGTTTTTTTTGCTGCGGCCTTCCAGCACTTCCATCGCCGAGCTGATCGTTCCAGAATCTTCAACACGTTCCATGCGCGAAGATTTTAACAGATAATTTTTAGGTGAGACTAAATTTTTGCAGAGAACGGAAGACGGGGGACGGGAGACGGCCCGCCTTCCATCTCCGGCCCCTGCTATGATTTACCCGCTATGAAGTACGCAATAACAGGCATATCGGGGTTTCTTGGCATCAACCTCGTGCGGTATTTACTGAACAAAGGCCACGCGGTGGCCGGATGCGACATCGTTGATTTTGATTACGAAGATTGCAAAGACAAAGTGAGCTTTACCAAAGCCGACATTCGCGATGCGGCGGCGATGGACAGGTGGCTGGCCGCGGAAAAGCCAGACATGGTGGTGCACACGGCGGCGGCGTTGCCCCTCTACAAAAAAGAGGATATTTACTCTACCGACTTGGATGGCACGCGTAATGTGCTGGAGGCGACGCACAAGGCGGGCGCGCAACGCATGATTCACATTTCATCCACCGCGGTGTATGGCATTCCAGATCATCATCCGTTGCTGGAAGATGACCAACTGCACGGGGTGGGGCCATACGGCATTTGCAAAGTGGAGGCCGAGGAAATTTGCAAGCAGTATCGCGCCAAAGGCATGTGCGTGCCAATTATCCGGCCAAAATCGTTTATTGGCCCGGAGCGGCTGGGCGTGTTTGCGCTGTTTTACGATTGGGCGTACACCGGACACAACTTCCCAATTGTGGGCAATGGCAACAACCCGTATCAATATCTGGATGTGGAAGACTTGTGCGAGGCCATCTACCTGTGCGCCACGCTGCCCTGTGAGAAAACCAACGACACGTTCAACATTGGCGCAAAGGTGTTTGGCACCATGAAGAATGACTTTCAGGCGGTGCTGGATCACGCCGGGCACGGCAAGAAAATCATCCCGTTCCCCATCGCCGGGCTGGCCGTGTTTATTTTGCGCATTTTGGAGGCGTTCAAACTCTCTCCGCTTTACAAATGGGTGTACGAGACGGCTTACAAAGAGTCATTCGTGGGCATTGAGAAAGCCGAGCGCATTTTGGGCTACGCGCCAAAATTCTCCAACAAAGACGCGCTCATCCGCAACTACGATTGGTATGTGGCGAATCTCTCCAAGTTCAAAGGCCAAAGCGGCGTCTCGCATCGCGTGCCGTGGGATCAGGGCATTTGGAAGATCGTTAAAGCGTTGTTTTAATTGACATGGATGAACAGGATAAACAGAATAAAAAATCCTGAGCATCCCGTTCATCCATGTTAAAAATCTCTTGAACACCGGCATCTACATCCATATCCCGTTTTGCCGGTCGCGGTGCAGCTATTGTGATTTCAACACCTATATTGACCAATCGCATTTGCAAGACCGCTATGTGCGGGCGCTGATTGATGAAATTCGCGCTTGCCAACCCGCCGCCTTTTCAACGTTGTTCTTTGGCGGTGGCACGCCCTCTTTGCTCACGCCCAACCAAATTGGGGGCGTGATCCGCGCCTGCCGTGACCACCTCGGCCTGATTGAAAACGCCGAGGTGACGATGGAGTGCAACCCCGGCACAACAAACCTGGCGTATTTGGATGGAATTCGGGCGAGCGGGGTGAACCGCCTGAGCTTTGGGGCGCAAACGGCCAACGCCAACGAACTGCGGCTTTTGCATCGCGAGCACGAGTGGGGGGATGTGGCCCGCGCCGTGCGCGATTCACGCGCGGCGGGGTTTGACAACCTCAATTTGGATTTGATCTTTGGCCTGCCATATCAATCGCTGGAGTCGTGGCGCGAGACGCTTGAGGCCATGCTGGCGCTGGAGCCGGAGCATCTTTCGCTTTACGCGCTGATTATTGAGCAAGGCACGCCCATGCACGATTGGACGCGCCGCGGCGAGGTGCCTTTCCCCGACCCTGATCTGGCGGCGGACATGTATGAGCTGGCGGAGAAGATGCTCTCCCTTGAGCGCCCGGAGCGGTCGCAACGCTCCGGGCGCTTGTACGAGCATTACGAAATCTCTAACTGGTGCAAACCGGGGCGCGAGTGCCAGCACAACCTGATTTATTGGCGCAATGAGCCGTACTTGGGATTGGGCGCCGGGGCGCATGGAAGCGCCATCACCCACCGCGAGTGGCGCGCGCGAAAACCCGCCGAGTATGTGCAACGCGCCGAGCGCGGCGAGAGCACGATTGCCGGGAGCGAGGAGATTGACCCGCGCACCTCGATGGGCGAGACGATGATGGTGGGGTTGCGGCTTTTGCAAGAGGGCGTGACCCACGCCCGGTTTGCCGCGCGGCACGGCGCAGCCATGAAAGATGTGTTCGGCGCGGAGCTGGCCGAAAGCGAGCGCAAGGGCCTGCTGGTTGTAAACGATGAACGCGCCGTGCTGACTGAGCGCGGGCGTTTCCTCAGCAATCAGGTGTTCAAGCTGTTTGTGTGATTTCACTCTTCGCTCTTCTCCCTTCTCCCTTCTTTTGTGGTTGAATACGCGTCATGTCATCGGTGAACATACTTGGCGTGCGGGTGGATGACTGCACTTTTGCCAGCGCGATCGCGCAGGTGGAGGCGTGGCTGGCGCAAGGCGGCGCGTATCAAATCGCTTCGGTCAACCCAGAGTTCATCATGCGGGCGCAAAACGATGAGACGTTTGCCCGCGTTCTTGCCAACACCAACCTTAATGTGCCAGATGGCGTGGGCGCGCTTTGGGCGGCAAAACTGCTTGGCAGGCCGCTCACCCAGCGCGTGGGCGGCGCAGATTTGACGATTGAGCTTTGCCGCGCTGCCTCTGCGCATGGCTGGCGCATCTTTTTTTTGGGGGCGCGGGATGGAATTGCCGAACGCGCGGCGGCCTTGCTGGCGGCGCGTTTTCCGGGGATGCAGGTGGCGGGCGCATACGCTGGTTCGCCGCGCCCGGAGGAAGAAGATGACCTTGTGGCGCGGGTTGCGCAGGCGCGGCCCCAGTTGCTGTTTGTGGCGTATGGCGCGCCCGGCCAGGATGTGTGGCTGGCGCGAAATTTGCCGCGCCTTGCCTCATCGCACTCAGCCAGCCCGGCGATTGTGGGCATGGGCGTGGGCGGCACGTTTGACTTTGTGGCGGGCACGCAAAAACGCGCCCCGCTTTGGGTGCAAAACGCCGGGTTCGAGTGGCTTTATCGCCTTATCCGTGAGCCAGGGCGCATTCGGCGGCAGATGGCGCTCCCGCGCTTTGCGGCGCGGGTGATGCTAGAATCCTTGAGAAAATAAAAATTCGGAATTTGGAAATTGCCATTCGTCTTTGCAAGAGATAAATCAGGGTATGTCAGATGCCGCAGCCGCGCCAACCGCGCCACCGCCCGCCGCAGCTTCCTTCTCGCCCGAAGAAGCGATTCTGAAACTGCGCCGCCTGCATTTGTTTGATGACCTTAACCAGGTCGAGTTTAACGAAGTGGCGCATTTGATCAAGTCCAAACAAATTGGGGCGGGTGAAGTGCTGTATGCGCAGGGCGAGCCGCACTGGGCGTTGTATTTGGCCCGCTCTGGGCGGTTGCAAGCCCGCCGAACCGATTCGGACGGCAAAGAAGCCGTGATTGGCGCGGCGGAGGCGGGGCGCATTTTTAACGTTTTGCCGTTCGTCTCGCGCTGCCATGCGCTGGAAACGGTGCAGGCCGAAGTTCCATCGCGGGTGTGGATGATTGAGCACGCCGATTTTGAGGAACACGCCCGCAAAAACCCCGGTTTGATGGGCAAATTGCTGATTAGCGATGACGACGCCCGCAAAATTTTGCGCGGCGACCCGATGTTCGCGCGGCTGAACGAAGCCGAGTTAAACATGCTCACCGGCGCGATTCAGGAAGTGAAACTTGAGAGCCACGCCATCATCTACAAACAAGGTGATTATGAGGGCGGGCTGTTTGTGGTGCGGGAAGGGGCCGTGATTGGACACCGCGCCGACAAGGTTGGGCGCGAGAGTTTGTTGGCGATGGTTGGGCCTGGCTCTATGTTGAACCGCCGCGCGTTTGCGGTTGGCATTCAATCCGAAGAAACGGTGGAGGCCAGCATGCCCGTCACGCTTTGGAAAATTTCCAAAGATGATTTTGACGCGCTGCAAAGCGATGAGCACCCGCTGCGAGAGAAGCTGGCGCTGGACCCCGAAGCCGAGGCGGTGCATCAACTAAAGAAAAAATTTGATTGGCAGCAACCAGACGAGCTGATTTTGTTTGCCGGTCGCCGGCATGTGTGGACGTTTATCCGCCGCTTGTGGCCCGACCTTATTTTTCTGCTGGCAATTATTGGCCTCATCATTGTGGCTGTTATAAACCCCGGAATGGCTACGCTCGTCATCGCGGTTGGGGTTGTGGTGAGCATTGCCGCCTTTCTGTACACGTTGTGGCATTTTGTTGACTGGCGAAATGACAATTACGTGGTCACAGACAAGCGGGTGGTGCACCGCGAGCGTGTTTTGTTTTTGCGCGATGAGCAAATGCAAGTGCCGGTGTCTCAGGTGCAGGATGTGACCGTGACCCGCGCCAACATTACCCATTTGATGTTTGACATGGGCGATGTAAAAGTAGAAGCGCAGGGCAGCAAATCGCGGGTGGTGTTTGATGAAGCCCCGCACCCAGATGCCATCAAAGAAGCCATCTTTCATGCCAGAGAGCGCTCGTATGCCATGACCTACGCCGTTCAACGGGTGCAGGCCCGCGCAGACCTGCGCACACATTTGGGATGGGGTTCTGCCCCTGCGCCGCTGCCATTGCCCCGCGATTTTTCGGATAACACAAAAAGCGGCCGCGATCTGGTGAAGCAGGATTGGAAAAGACGTTTTGGCGCGGTGGCAAAGGGCGCCAAAAAAGTGCGCGGCACACTCATGCCCTACCAGCGGTTGGAAGAAAACGGGCAGATTATTTACCGCACCCACTGGCTGGAGCTGATCAAAAATATTGACCTGCCGCTGGCCGGGGTTGTGTTGGTTATCATTTTGTTTCTGGTTTTTATTTTTAAACAGAATTATCTTTTGGCGGCTGGGCTGGGGTTGGCCGGGCTGATTGCGCTGGGCGGGTTGGTGTGGCAATACGAAGATTGGCGCAACGATATTTATATTCTTGCCGAAGACCGCATCATAGACATCGTGCGTTCGCCATTTGGCCTGCGCGGCACAAAACGCAAAGAGGCCAGTTATTCGGTGGTGCAAAATGTGGACGCCTCCACATCGGGGTTTATTGATTCGCTGTTTAACATTGGCAAGGTCACCGTGCGCACGGCTGGCGCAGACAACGAACTTGTGTTTGACCGCGTGTGGGATCCGCGCCGCGTTCAACACGATGTGGAAACCCGCGTGAACGAATACCGCGCAAAACAAACCGAGCGCGACAACGCCAAACGCCGCAACGAAATGGCCGACATGCTGGGGCTGTATGACGAATTGCGGCGCACGCAGCGGATCTGATACTTGATAGTGAT
>DAORUN010000006.1:7856-20117 GCA_035433205.1 Thermoflexales bacterium
ATCAACTCTCACTACGAACTATCACTATAATTCCCCGCATGATTCGACAGATACGCAAAATTGGCGACCCGGTGCTGCGCCGCAAGGCGAAAAAGGTCGAGAAAGTCACGCCGGAAATTCGCAAGCTGATTGACGACATGCTGGAGACCATGCGCGCCCAACGCGGCATTGGGCTGGCCGCGCCCCAGGTGGGGATTGCGCTGCGGGTGGCGGTGGTTGAGGTTGAAAAAGACGAGGACACGCCGGGCAGCGGCCAGACGTATGTGCTGGTCAACCCCGAACTGGCAAAAACCTCTGCGGAAGAGGATGAGAACCAGGAGGGCTGTTTGTCCATCCCCGGATGGCGCGGCATGGTGCAGCGCCCCTCTCGCGTGACCGTGCGGGCGATGGACCGCGAAGGCAACCGCGTAAAAATTGATGCCGAGGGCTATGTGGCCCGCGCCTTCCAGCACGAAATTGACCATTTGGATGGCGTGTTATTCACCGACAAGCTCACCGCCCCAGACCGCATTTGGCGCGTGGACGAGAACGCGCCAGACAATCAACCAGAATGACGGAAGACGGCGAACGGAAGACGGTTTTATTGACGCTCGTCTCCCGTCTTCCATCTTTCACCTTCCATCTTGTAAAACACCCATGCAACTTACAACTTACACAACCGCCGATGTATTTGACACGCTGGCGGGCGAATGGAACGCGCTGCTGGCGCAATCTGCCTCAAACACCCTCTTTTTAACCCGCGAGTGGCAAAAGGTGTGGTGGGCCAACTTGGGCGAAGGCGACCTGCGCGTGCTGGTTTTGCGCGATTCCGGCCAACTTGTGGGCATTGCGCCGCTGTATTTCACGCAGGTGGATGGGATCACGAGCGGGCAATTTGTGGGGTGCAAAGAAGTCTCGGATTATCTGGATTTCATCTTTTTGAAAGGCCGCGAGCAGGAGTGCGCCGAGGCTGTGCTGGCCTGGCTGGGTGGGCCAGACGCGCCCGCCTGGAGCGCCCTCGCTTTGTGCAACACGCCAGAGTGGTCGCCCAACATGAAGCGTGTGGCCGAGATGGCGCAGGCGCGCGGCTGGCAGGCGCACATCAAGCCAGAGGATGTGTGTCCGGTCATCCAGTTGCCATCCACTTTTGAGGACTACCTGAACGTGCTGGATGGCCGCGAACGGCGCGAGACGCAGCGCAAAATGCGCCGCGCCGCCGAGGACAGCGCCATCACCTTTGCCAGCGACCCCGCCCGGCTGGATGCCGATATGAGCGACTTTTTGCGGCTGATGGTCGCCTCAATGGTCACGAAGTCTGGGTTTATGACCCCGCGCATGGAGCAGTTTTTCCGGGCGATGGCGAAGGATATGCTGGCGGCGGGTTATTTGCAACTGGCGTTTTTGGAAGTGGAGGGCAACCGCGCCGCCGCCTACCTGAATTTTGTATATGACAACGCGGTGCTGGTCTACAACTCTGGGCTGGACCCGCAAAAGTATTCGTATCTCAGCCCGGGCGTGGTGCTCATTGCGCGGCTGATCGAGAAAGCCATCGCCGAAAAGCGCCGCGCGTTTGACTTTTTGCAGGGCAACGAGGAATACAAATACCGGCTGGGCGGCAAGGACGTGGCCGTGTTTACCCTGGCGATTGGCCGCTGATGACGTGACAGGCTTGAGCGCTGCCTGGCGCAAATCCTATTATTCTCAAACGCCCCCGGCGGGATTCGAACCCACAACCTGAGCATTAGAAGTGCTACGCTCTATCCATTGAGCTACGGGGGCCAAATCGCCTAATCAAAGATTGGCCGGACGCCATTATAAATAACGCGCCCGCCAAGTTGATTCACAATCTCAGTTGGTTTGCGTTTGAGCAATTGAGACAGCTCCAGCGCGGTGAGAGGCTGGTTGCCATTTAGCACAAAGATGCGGAAGGCGCCCTCCCAGACCGGTGTTCTGGCCGAAATAAAGGCGGGGTCTTTGGCGCTTTCTGTGCGGATGGTGTGCACCACCTGATTCTCGGCGTGAACCATGGCCGTGGCTTCATCAATGTAATCAAACACCACTTTCTCGGCGTTTTCGTCCAGCCGTTCCTGCTGCTCTGGGGTGAGGACTTTGCGGATCAGCACGTTCACGTCCACGCCCTGGGTTTCAAACCAGGCGTAATCCACATGAAAGCGTGTGTTTTCGTTCGGTCGGTAAATCTTCATATCAATTACAAATTACGAATTACTAATTACTAATTACGAAATCGCAAATCGTTTTTAATTAGTAATTAGTAATTCGTAATTATTCATTCTCCAAGGTGCCAATAGTTGTCGCCAATTTTTACAAAGTTGCCCGCCGCGGTGAGCGCGGCAAACACGTCTCGCGGGGCGGCGCGGGTGATGGCGTTCGCCACCGCGTAGAGCGTCCGCGCGTGCACGTTGCCTTGCGGGCTGAGCTTGGCAATCTCCGGGAAGGCTTCCCGGACGGCCACGGCCACATCACGCGGAGAATCGCCCCGCGCGGGGTCAAGCGATGCCGGGTCGTCCACATACACCGCCATCAGGTCATCCACTTCGCAGGTCGCGCCGCGTTGGGCGGTCTCCAGCCGCAAATGCCCATCGCGCTGCGAGGCCACCCGCACCCACTCGCGGCGCGGGCGATGCCGCTTGAAGTCCACGAGGAAGATGTGCGCGGCGGGGCCTTTTGTAATTTCAATCGTCGCCCCAGCCGGGATGTCGTTTTGTTTGTACCAATCGGCCAGACCCCAAAGGTAGCGCCCGGCCTTGACCAGCCACACCAGGAACTGCTTGCCGGTCACTTTATCGCGGAAGGTCACCGGCACGCGCGGTTTGTTGATTTGCGGCAAAACCCCCGCCAGGCTGCGGCCCCATCCCAATGTGCCAGCGCGCCGGTGCGCGAACAAAAGCGTGGCCGAGCCGCGCTCGGCAGGCTCAATCACGGCCTCCGGGTCAAAATCAAGCTCATCATCCAGTTGGGTGATGAGGGTTTCAAGGTCGCTGTTTAGCGTCACTGGCTCGGCGTAGCGGGCCGGGCGCAACTGGCGCGGAAGCTCAAACACATCTTGCGGTTCATAGCGGCGCAAGAACCAGGCCGGGCGTTCATCCAGGCTGATCTCGTCAAAGCGGTCATCGGCGGCCAGCGCATCGTTCAGCGAAATTTCCTGCACGTTGCGCGCCACTTCTGGCGGCAAACCCAGATCGCGCAAAATCACCGGCGTGGGCAGCGGGCCGCCCTGCGCCATGTCCAGCACGGCCTCGGCCAAGTTGAGGTGGCCCACGTTCACATCGGTCATCAGCCCGCGCAAAAACCAGTCTTTGCCAATCAGCATGTATTCCTGGTTTTGCTCCAGCGCGGCGGTAATTTTGCCGGCGATGGATTCGCCATATTTCTCGGCCAGTTCCTCTGGCGAGGATTGCCCCTGCCCGTCTCGCGCGGCGTTAAAGGCCATCACCACGCTGTCATCGTTCAGATGGTGCTCGCGCGGGTAGTTGGCCGCAAACTCATACTCATCGCCGTTGCTCAGCTTCACGCGGATCACGTCGAACGCGCCAAGCTCCGGGTTGTTGCCCGCGCGTTTGGAGATGACCTTGCCCGACACAAATTTGAGCGCGGGGAAGATCAGCTCATCGCCGATGTTGAACTCTTTTTTGGGCTGATACAACGCGCTGCGCTCAAGCTCGCGGCGGATGGCCGCATTTTCTTGCGCCACGCGGTTGCGCACAACGGCTTTAGCCAAGTCCAGCGCGGGGCGCGGGGTGTTGGCTTCCAGAAGGTGGTTGGAGATAAATTCGGAATCAGATGCCGTCACCTTGAAGGCATCCCAGTATTCCGCTGTTTGTGTTAATCGTTGAGTCACAGATCCTGCTGTTTGTAATGGCAAATGAAGCCAGAATATAACTTAAAGATTATATCAGCCAATCTGGGCAGAAGTTGTAGTGATAGTTGAGAGTAATGGTGATGGAAGATTCGCCTTCGCTTGCAGCTATCACCATCAACTCTCACCATTAACTAGCACTCATCACTCCTTCTTCTCGCGCTTGCGTTTTAACAACTCTGCCGCCGTGCCGCTGGGGGCCGATGGCGCTTGCGGCGGGGCATCTTTCTTTTCGCCCTCTTGCGCTTTTTGCGCTTTGGCAATGGTCTGCGCCAGCGTGGGCTGAGCGTGCTCGGCGGGCGCAACCGCGTCGCCCGCGCCCCTGGCGTTGGCGCGTTGCTTGGCTTTGAGCAAGCCTTCTAGCGTGCCGCCGCTGGCTGGCGCGGGAGCAGCCGCAACTTTGGCCGCCGCCCGCCGCAGCCCAACCGCGATGCGCCGCACGGCCACATCAAACGGCAAAAGCAAAGCGGCCAGCGCCAGCAAAAGCGGGAACAACTCTTGCCGCGAGGCGGCCAACGGCATGTTGAGCGCGAACGCCTGCGCGGGGGCGCTCAACTCTGCGCCGCCGCCCGCTTGCGCCCATGCCCGCATGTCTGGCGCGGCGGCCACCTGCGGCGCGTATTCCTGCGAGTACGGTCTGGCCCAACTGATCACGGCCTCATCGCCCGCGCTGCCAGTCACCCGCACAAAATAGGCGCCGGGCGCATCCATCTGCGCGGTGGCCTCGTATTCGCCCGGCGCGGTCTGGGCCAGCGTCACCGTTTGCGAGACACCTTCGCTGTTCAAAATGGTGGCGGTCAAAACGGCGGATGAACCCGCATCTGGCGCAGCCGTATCCGGCGCGGTGGCAGCGATAACGCTTTGCCCGCCGCGCGTGATCACCCGCGCCTGAATGGGCGAATCTTTGCGCTCCAAAATCGTCCAGCGGATGGCCTGCGCCCAGAACCGCGCAAAATCCGGCCACGTTACCCAATTGGCCGCCCAGCGGTTGGTGGCATCGCTGGTGAAAGCCACCGCCCGGCCCAGCCCATATTGCCAGGTCGCCAAAAGCGGGTCGGTCTCGTTGGCCTTTAACACAACTTGCGCGGCGGGTTTTGCGCTAGAGGCCACATAGCCCTGCAATTGCGGCACGGCGTTAATCTCGCTCAAAATGGGGCTGATGGCGCCCTGGCTGGGGAAGAACGGCTGCTCCACGATGTAATTGCGCTGGGCCAGCGCGGCCTCCTCGGTAAAAATGCTGGGCAGGTTGGAGGCGCGCGTGGTGAGATGAAAGCGCCCCTCGCCCAGTTTGGCGATGGTTTGCAAAAATGGCACATCCTCGCCAATGCCAATGGAGACCACCGAAAGCTGAATGCCCTCCGCCCGCATTTGGGTGACCAGCTCGCGTGCGCCTTCCTGCCGCTCGCTGTCAGAGCCATCGGCCAGCAAAATGACGAACTTGTTTTGTTTATCGCTCGCGCTCAAAATTTTTCGCGCTTCGCTCAGCGACTCAAAAATATAAATTCCGCCCCCGCCCGGCCCCATCCGCAAAATTTTGGGGATGGAGGTGGATTTGTCGCGGCCCAAAAACGGGCCGATGACATCCACCGGCTGGGTGTCAAACCCAATCACGGTCAGCTCGTCCTGGTCGTTCATCAACTCGGCCACGCGGGCGGCGGCCTCGGCGGCCAGCCGAATTTTGACCACGCCGTTCTCGGTCACGCTCATGCTGCCGCTTTTGTCCATCACTACCACCATCGCCACCGATGGAAACCGGCGCGGGTCTTTGACTTGCATCTCCACGGGCAGCGTTTCTTCTAGCGGGGTTTTGAAATAGCCGCCCACGCCATAGCTGTTTGGGCCGCCAATCACGGCAAGCCCGCCGCCCGTATCGCGCACATAGCTTTGAATAGACAACATCGTCCTGTCAGACAGATCACGCGCCGGAACGTTTGCCATCACCACCGCCTGATACGAGGCCAGCGATTGAATCTCGGCGGGCATGGCGGCGGGCGTGACCTCGTCAAATTCCAAACCGGCGGCGGCCAGCGCGGGTTTTAGCGAGGCGGTCTCGGCGGGGTTTTGCGCCACCAGCAGCACGCGCTGCGCCCCGCCCACAATTACCGGCGCGGCCAGCGTGTTGTTCTGGGGGATGGCGTCTCGTTCTGGCACAATTTGCGCCCGGAACGCGCCAAACCCGGCTTGCGCCGCGTTCACCTTCACCACAAATTCGTTTTGCCCCGCGTTCAGGTTGACCACGCTTTGCGAGGCCACATCTGCCCCGCTGAACACGGTGAGTTGCGCTTTTTGCGCCACGTTTGAACGCACGACCACATTTAATGGAATCACCTGGCCGATGCTGGCGCGGGTGGGCGCGTCTACCCGCTCAATCGCGGCATCCGGGCCGTCCACGCCGGGCAGCGTCACCACATCCAGCCGGGCGCCGGTGGCTTTGGCCAGCCGCGCCGCGCTTTGGGCGTCGCCCGCCGTCTGGCGGCCATCGCTCAGCAGCACAAGGCGGCGGGCGGTGTCGTTGGGCAACACGCTCAGCCCCAGGCGGATGGCCGACTCGATGTTTGTGCCGCCAGAGCGGATTTGCACGCCCGGGTCGGCCACATCGCGCATGGCAGAAAGCGAGCGATCCACTTGCGCGTCGTCGCCAAACACGATGACCGCCGTCTGATCGTTGCCATCCACCCGCATAGATCGCGCGGCTTCGCGCACAAACGCCATCGCCCGCTCGCGCCCAGTTGCGCCCACGCTGTCCGAGGCATCCACCAAAAACGCCACCGAGAGTTTGTTGTTAAACGTCACAATTTGCATCCCGGCCAGCGCAAAGATGATGCAGGTGAGAAGGAGCAGGCGGACAAGGAGACCCATCAACACGCGCCGGTTAAGTGTAGGACGGGAGACGGAAGACGGGAGACGGCCTGAAGCGCGGCGCACCAGCCGCGGCCACGCAATGAACACGCTGATAGGCAGAAGCGCCATCAACACCAAAAACGCGGGCTGGCTGAATGCGAGCATGTGAGTGAGATTTTACGTGGTGTTGTTTATTTGGCGTTGGTTGATGAGAGACGGGGGAAGAATGACCGAAGACGGGGGACGGGAGACGAAGGTTGGGCCGTCCTCGGTCTTTCGTCTCCCGTCTTCTGCAGCGATATGCAAACCAATGTAAAATGTATGCGCGAGGTAAAACCATGCCATTACTGCAAGTTCGGGAATGCCCGGAAGATATTTACGAAAAAATAGCCGTCGCAGCCAAACGCCAAAAGCGCACCATTGCCCAGCAAACTGTTTTGCTGATTGAAAAAGGATTGGGGCAGGAAGAATCCAACATGGAGCGCCGCAAACGCCTGATGAGCAAAATTGAGCACCGGAAAATTTCTGCCAAAGCCCAAGCCATTGACGCGGTTGCGCTTATCCGCGAGGATCGCGAGCGATGATTGCCGTCCTTGATGTGAGCGCGGCGGTTGAAATTTTGCTTCAAAAAGAAAAGAGCCGCAAATTTCAAACGCAATGCCAGCAGGCCGCGTGGGTCATCGCGCCAGATTTGTTTGTCTCGGAGATCGCCAATGTTTTTTGGAAATATCACCGGGCTGGCGTGCTTGACCGCGAAATGTGTTTGCAACTGGCAGACGATGGCCTTGATTTGATTGACGACTTTGTTGAGGCTCAAGACCTTTGGAAAGAGGCGCTGGCAGAGGGTATTAAAAATGAACGCGCGGTGTATGACATGTTTTATCTTGTGCTTGCCCGCCGCAATGACGCAATGCTGATTACAAACGATTCCTCTTTGGCAAGCCTGTGCCGCAAGTTGAAAATAGCGGTTGTTGATAAATGAGGCCGATTACGAAGACGGGATGAAGCCGTCCCTCGTCCTCCTGCCAAGATGTAGAATCTCATCAAATGAAACTGTTTGCAAAACTTAGCCCGTATTTTGCGCTGGCGGTGGCGTGGATCGCCACGCTGGGCAGCTTGTATCTCAGCGAGGTGAAGGGGTTTATTCCGTGCACCCTGTGCTGGTATCAGCGCATCGCCATGTATCCGCTCACCATCCTAATTGCCATTGGCATTTTGCGGCGCGATGCGGGCGTGCGCAAATATGTTTTGCCCTTGTCCATCATTGGTATTTTTGTTTCTGCTTATCACTATCTGGAACAAAAGACCGACCTGTTTCCACCCTTTCCGTGCCAAATGGGTATTTCGTGCAAAGCCGATTATTTGAACTGGTTTGGCGGCGTGGTGACGATTCCGTTTTTGGCGCTCATGGCGTTTTTGCTCATCACGTTTTTCATGGTGTCGTCATCGCTGGCCGATGAAGAAACGGGCGAGGAAGTTGAGCAGCTCAAGCAGCCCACGCTGCTGCTGCCCGTGCTGGTCACCATCTTTGTTGTGCTGGTGTGCTTTGGCTTTATGAAAGCGTTGGGCGTGTGAGCGCAACTTTGCAGACCCGGGTGCAATCAATTTAAATGAATTATCAAAATATCTTCAACCTGCATGGGCGGATGGCGCTGGTGGCGGGCGCGGGCAGCGGCATTGGCCGCGAGTCGGCGATGGCGTTGGCGGCCTTTGGGGCGCACGTGATCTGCGCCGATGTAAACGAGGCCGGCGCGCGCCAGACCGAGGAGCTCATTCACGCCAGCGGCGGGCTGGCCGAGTCGCTGGAGATGGATATCCGCGATGCAAAGAAAATTGATGCCGCCCTGGCCGGCATTGCCCCAATTGACATTTTGGTCAGCACGCCCAGCATCAACGTGCGCAAACCCGTGCTGGATTTGGAAGAGGATGAATTTGACCGCATCGTTGACCTCAATTTGAAAGGCACCTGGTTGCTTTTGAAATATGTCGCGCGGGGCATGGCCCAGCGCAAACGCGGCAGCATCATTGTGTTTAGCAGCATTCGCGGGGATGTGGTTGAGCCGGGCCAGGGCGTGTATGCGGCCACAAAAAGCGGGGTGCGCCAACTCTGCCGCGCTTTGGCCGCGGAACTGGGCGAGCAGCGCGTGCGGGTGAACCTCATCGCGCCGGGCGTGGTGGAAACGCCGCTCACGCTGCAAATCAAAAATCACCCAGATTGGTACGCCGCCTACGCCGACAAGAGCGCCCTCAAACGCTGGGCGCAACCCAGCGAGATGGCAGGCGCGGTAGTGTATTTGGCCTCGGATGCCAGCAGCTATGTGACCGGCTCGGTATTGCACGTGGATGGCGGCTGGACGGCAATTGATGGCCGTTTCACGCCGCCGGTTTAGGCCTCTTTAAGATTTCGCGGCTCATCCTTTCAACGCGCCCATGCGCACACCCTCAAGGAAGTATTTCTGGAAGATGAGGAAGAACACGATCATGGGGATGGCGGCCAGCGCCGCGCCCGCGAAGATGATGCCGTAATCGGTGCTGAACTCGCCTTGCAAACCCGCCACGCCCACCGTGAGCGTGTAGTTGCGCGCTTTTTGCAAAATAATGAGCGGCCACAAAAAGTCGTTCCAGTTGCGCACAAAGCTAAAAATAGCCAGCGCGGCGATGGCCGGCTTGCACAATGGCAGAATGATCTCCCAAAACATGCGGAACTCGCCGCAGCCATCCACGCGCGCGGCGTCTTCCAGCTCGTGCGGGAGGGTTTGAATATATTGCCGCATCAGGAAAATGCCAAACGCCGCCGCCGTGCCGGGCAAAATCACCGCCAGCAGGTTATCAATCAACCCCAGTTGCCGCGTCACCACATACAGCGGCACCAGCGTCACTTGCGATGGAATCATGAGCGTGCTGAGGATGACCCAGAAGAAAATATTTTTGAGCGGGAAGTTGCGCCGCGCAAACGCATAACCGCTGGCGGCGTCAAATAAAACGTGCCAGGTGGTTACTGTTAGCGCAATCACGACGCTGTTCACGGCCCACTGGCCGTAATCTTTGGCGCTGGTCAGCAGGCGTTCAATGTTGCTCAGGCTGAAGGGGTTTGGGTAGAGCGATGGCTCGCTGGGCGGGATGACCCCGATGGGCGTGAGCGCCATCACGATGAGCCAATACAGCGGAAACAGCGAGATGATGGCCGCAATAATGAGAATGACCAGCGTAATGACACGCCCTGGTTTTATTTTGCGGAGGGAGAGAGTGTTTGACATTTTTAATTACGAATGACGAATTACAAATTAGAAACAGCCTTATTCGTAATTCGTAATTGATCTAGTATTCAACATCCGAGCGCAGGGTGCGGAACTGAAACACGGCCACGCCAGCGATCATCAAAAACAAAACAAACGCCTGCGCCGCCGCTACGCCATAATTAAATTGCTGAAATCCATTTTGATACACCTGGGTCACAATGGTTTGGGTGGAATTGCCCACGCCGGTCGGCACCATGGTATACACGCGCTCAAACACCTCGAAGCTGGCAATGGTATACAACACCACCAAATACAGCGTCACAGATTTAATGAGCGGCACGGTGATGTGCCACCAGCGGCGCACCGGCCCGGCCCCGTCAAGCTGGGCGGCCTCGTAATACTCTGCGGGAATGCTGCCCATGGCCGCGCTAAACAGCACAACCGCGGTGGCGGGCACAGTCAGCATCGCGCTCAGGGTGATGGAGCCTAGCGCGATATCGGGGTTGCTCAGCCAGCGCAGAGGTTCCAGCCCCAGTTTTTCCAAAATAAAGTTGGCCAGCCCCCATTGCGCGTTGTAAATATAGCGCCAGGTCATGCCAATGACCACCGCGCTGGTGACGGCGGGCAAATAATATGCCGCGCGAAAAAATGTTTTAAGAAACTGGCTCAGCGGCTGAATCAAACTTGCCAGAGCCAAACCCACCACAATGTTGGTGGTAACAGTGAAGAATGAATAAATAAGCGTGTTGCCAATGGCGGTGAGAAACACGCCGCCCTGCGTGGTGAAGGCGTCTTGATAATTCTTGAATATCGGCTCCATCCAGGAGCCGCCACTTCTCAGGCTGTATTTCTGAAACGACATCACCAGCGAAAAAATAACCGGAAGAAAAACAAAAACAGTGAAAGTGGTCATGCTGGGCAGCACAAACAAATAGCTCCAGCCGTGCTTCTTTAGAAATTTTTTCATTGGTGAGTTGGAAACCTGTGAGGTCGCCAATCTTCGATTGGACGCAGACCTCACAGGTTTTCTGGCATTTACTTCGCCGCGGCCAAAATCTTGTTGATTTCTGGCGCGATCTGCTTCATCGCTTCATCGGCCTTTTGCTTGCCGAAGATGATGTTCTGAATCTGGGGATGGATGATGGTGCGGATGGCGGGCCAGTCTGCAATGATTGGGGTGATGTAGCAAGACTCCACGAACGGCTCGAACTTGCTGATCGGGTCGCTCACCTTCACGCTCTTGCGCGCGCCCGGCGCAAGGTAGAAGCCGGCCACGTCATCGCCCACTTCCTTGCTGGTCAGGTAGCGGCCCAGATCCATCGCGGCCTTGACCTTGACGGGGTCCTTGCCGTTGTAGACCGAGATCAGACCAATGCCGCCCGCCGTCACCGGCTTGCCGCTCTTGCCAATGGGCATGGGCCACACATCAAAGTTGATCTTGGAGGCTTTGTAGCCGCTGGAAGCGCCGCTGGGTTCCGGATACATGGCATACACGCCCTTCTGGAAACCGGTGGCGATGTCTGCAACGGTCTGCGCGCCAAAGTCTGGCGGTGTGACCTTGTCTACCAGCGCCAGGTTGGCAAAGCGCTGCAAACCTGCGGCGGCCTCTGGCGTGTCAAAGGCAAACTTGGAGTTGTCCGGGGTCAAGGGCAAAACGCTGGTCGCCTCGTTCATGAACAACGGCCATGCGTTCACCAGGCCGGGGTCAATGCCCGCCGTAAAGCCATACACCTTATCGCCATTGGCGCGGGTAAAGGTGAGCTTCTTGGCGATGTCCACAAACTGGTCATACGTCCATGTCTTGGGGGGCAGGTCTACGCCCTTTTCCTTGAACACATCAAGGTTGAGATACATGCCGACCGGCGGCACCCACAACGGCCACGCATACGCCTTGCCTTTCACGCTCACGGCCTGAATCAGGTTCGGGTAAATGTCGGCCTTGTCGGCGTCGGTCAGGTAGCTGTCAATGGGCGCAACAAGGTCATCGCGCACCAGCAACGGCAGAATGTCGGATGGCAGGCGGAACATGTCCACCGTGCCGCCCTGCACGGCCTGCGTCAGCTTGGTGAAGCCCGCCTGGTCGCCGGTGTAGCCTGTCACTTCCACTTTGATGCCGGGGTTGTCGGCCACAAACTGCGCCACGGCGTCATCCATTAACCGGCCGGTTGCGTTGGCGCGGTTGGGCTGGTAGCCCAGCACCCAGTATTGCAGTGTGCCCTTAAAGCCGCTCTTGCTCACGCGGATGTCGCCGCCCTTGGCGGTCATCACGGGCGCGGGCGGAACGGTTGGGGCAACCGTGGCGGCTGGCGCGGCGGTTGCCGCCGG
>DAORUN010000006.1:20217-39679 GCA_035433205.1 Thermoflexales bacterium
GCCGCCGGAGCCGCGGTTGCGGCTGGTTTTGGCGCATCCGTCGGCTTTGCTGGCGCGGCGGTTGGCGCAGGCGTTGCGGCCCCGCCACATGCAGCCAGCAGCATCGCCATTGCTGCGGCTGCGGACATCAGGTGTGTTCTGTTCATCTCTTCTCTCCTTGGTAAGAAATTATTGGGACGAAATTGGCATCGTCCCCATGCCGTTTGAGCGCGCGGGTGTGGCGTATGTCTGCGCCGCTTTCGCGCGGGGTCTCCATGTGTAAATCCGCGTAAAACACATATTTGTCTCCGCGATACACGGATTCGACGTATTCAAACGCCTCATTATCCTGCGCAAACGTGGTTCGTATAATGTGCAAAACGGGCGAGCCGCGTCGAACATCCAATAACCGGGCTTCGGGGTCGGCGCAGGCAACGGCCTTGATTTGCTGGCGGGCATGGCTGGGCAGCACATCGCAATACTGGCGCAACGCTTCGTATAAGGAATACTGCTCCAAATTTACTTTGTTCAATGCCGCGCAGCGCGGCAAAACAAGATGCGCTGTTTCCACCGCCAGCGGCTCGTCGTTCGCGGTGCGCAGCCGCTTTAATATGATGGCCTTGTGGCGGGCGGATGCATTCAGCCCAAGCGCTTGCGCAGCATGTGGGGGCATCTCTTGCACGTCAAATTGCAGCGTGCGCGAGCCTGGTTTTTGGCCGCGCTGCTGCATGTCTTGCGTAAAACTGGTCAGCGTGGTTAGTTGCTGCTCTATGCGCGGGTGCGCCACAAATGTGCCGCGCCCCTGTTCGCGCACAAGCCGGCCCTCATTCACCAATTGGGTGATTGCTTGCCGCACGGTGATGCGGCTGACGTGATATTGATCGCACAACTCGCGTTCTGATGGCGCTTGCATCCCCGGTTTCCATTTGCCAGACCCAATTAAACTTTCCAGGTCAGACTTGATCTGGAAATATAACGGCAAAGGGCTGTCTTTTCTAAGTATCAGCAAGCGGTTATAATGTTATAACCAGTTAGCGCGATTGTCAAGTGCGGCACCCTGTTGAAAAACAAAAATGCAGAAACCTTGTGAGATTTCTGCATTTTGCGGTCTTCGCCGGTGGGGGCGTGTCTTATTTGCCGCGCGTATCCAGTTTTAGCGGGATGTAAAGCGGGCACGACCCCATGGCCGATGTGGCGAGGAAAACCACCGCCAACACGCCAAGGATAATGGCCAGCGCGCCGGTGATGCTGCCGCTGAGGATGAGATAACCCACCACCAGCGCGACCACGACGCGAACCACGCGGTCAATTGTTCCCATGTTCTTTTTCATGATGACTCCTTTGTTTTTGAATGAATTAGAAACGCGCGCACAGCATACCGCTGAATTTTTGCGCTGTCTGTGACAAAGTCACCAAGCGCGCAATTTTTGGCGGTCGGCCAGGGTGATGAGGCCGCGAGCGGCGATGAGCGCGCCCCTGGCGTGCAAGTCTTCCAGTATCCGGCTCACTACCTCGCGCGAGGTGCCCAGCTCTGCCGCGATTTCCTGATGGGTGATGCGGATCACATCACCCGCGCTGGCGGCGCGGCGCAGCAAAAGTTCCGCCACCCGCGCATCCATCCGCCGGAACGCCACCTCATCCAAAATAGACATGACCGCTGCCAGCCGATTGGACAACAAGGCAAAGGTGTAATCGCGCCAGAAGGCGTAGCGGTTCATCCATTCGTAATACACCGGCGCGGGGATGAGCAGCGCCTCGGCCTCGCGCTCTATTTGCGCGATGGCCGGGAAGGTGTGGTTGCCCAGAATGCAGCTGGCGGTCAGAATGCAGCTTTCGCCATCGGAGAAGCGATACAAGGTGATCTCGCGGCCATTCTCGCCAATTTTGAACACCCGCGCCACGCCGCTGAACAAAATGGCGATGGCCCCGCACACCGCGCCTTCTTCAAAAACCACCGCCCCGGCGGGCAGGCGCTGGGCCAAAACAGCCGTCGCAAATTCGCGGCGGTGCGCTTCTGGGGCATCCTTTAAAAAAGGCAGCGCCTGGCTGGCACGGGCCAACTGATCTTCGCTTAGCACACTCAAATTGTGTCACATTTTGGCGACGCGGGCTACCGGCGCAAAATGGCGCGGGCCGGGGCGCCATCCCGCCCAGCCAGCTTAAGCGGCAAAATCACCAGCTCATACTCGCCATCGGCAATGCCGGTTAGTTGCACATTCTCGGCGATGAAAACGTGATGTTTGAAAAATCCGGCATGGGCGATCAGCGTCTTCGCGTCCGACTTGTCCACCGAGGGGCAATCGGTGCAGATCAGCCGTACGCCAATCTCGCCCAAATACTCCGCCGCGTCCGGCTCAAAATAAGGAAAGTTCACGTCAAACACATCATCTGGGGCGGCGCTGTTTTTTGTGTGCAAAAGCAGCCGCTTTACGCCGCGCAGGTTGTGCGTTTGCAGCCACGCCCGCGTGATCACGGGCATGTCATCCGGCAAGGTGATTACTCTTGCCAACCCGATGAGAACCTCCAGCGGCACGGCGTCCACGCCCGCCGAGGCGTCATCGTAATGGCATTCGCCATCCACGTGCGTGCCAGCGTGGGCGGTCATCGAGATAGCCGAGAGGTTGCACGATGCGCCATCGGCCAGGCGCAGAACGGTGGAAAAACGCACGGGCGTATCGCCGGGAAACACCGCGGTGTCTGGCTTCAGCGGGCGGGTGATGTCGTAAATCATGGTTTGACTTTTGTTTTGGATGTTTGAGGAGGATAGTGTAATGCCAGTTGCCAGCGGCGGCGGGCGAGTTCGCCAAACGAAAATTGGCGTGGAGTTTCACGCCCGCCTGAATTCGCCTGAATATGGAACACCCCCTTTGGCGTTTTGTGTGTTGCCGCCTTAACAAAAACCCGACGGATTTGCGAGGGATAAAAAAACAGCAACTGCCGTTATACTTAAATTTCCAGCGCCAAGCTGGATTTCATGGTTGCACATTATCGGCACGGAAGACCCACGATTGGTGTTCTGGCAGGGTGGCAGTTTTATCGCACTGCCACCAATTTGAGCTATCTCGCCCCTCTTTCACGCGGCATTAGCCGGGCCGCCCAAGACCTGGGATGCAATGTGATGCTGGCCTGCGGCATGGGGCCATCGGCCAGCCCAACCGACCCGCTGCGCCCCGCGTGGCCGTTTGGCTCATCTGAGCATGATTTTTTGCCGGTTGGCCCGTGGAATACCGATGGCCTGATTGTGGCGAACCCGCTGCGCTCGGCGGCGCGTTCGGAGTATGTGCAGGGGTTGATGGCCGCCGGGCACCCCGTGTTGTTTATTGGCGCGGGAGAAAAAGGCCCCACCATTGCCGCAGACAGCGAGGGCGGCATTCTGGAGGCCCTGCGCCATCTGGTGGATCACGGTCATCATCGCATCGCGTTTATTGCCGGGACGGTGGAGGACATGCGCGGCGATTCTGGCGACCGTCTGCGGGCGTATATGCGCGGGTGCCAGCAGTTTGGGCTGAGCGCGGAGCCAGACTTGATCGCCTACGGGCGGCATGTGTATGACGGCGGCTACACGGCCATGCAGGAACTTTTGCGGCGCGGCGCGGCCTTCAGCGCCGTGCTGGCCAGCAACGATGAATCTGCGCTGGGCGCAATGCAGGCGCTCAAAGAGGCGGGGTTGCGCATTCCGGGTGATGTGGCCGTGATTGGCTTTGACAACCGGCTGGAAGACATGGTGCAAGAGCCGGGGCTGAGCAGCGTGCATGTGCCGTTGTTCAACGTGGGCTATCACGCGGTGGAGGTGTTGCTGGCCCAGATGGCGGGCAAACGCCAATTGCCAGACCTGGTCAAGGTCGAGACGCGCCTGATTCGCCGCGAATCGTGCGGGTGCGGCGCAGATGAGCCGCGCTGGGCCGATGATCTGGCCCGCACCATCGCCATCGCCGTGATGAACCAGGCCCACAACCTGACCGAGGAGGAAGTGCTGGCGTTGAGCCAGCGGCTGGTGGGCGCCTATACGGCCAGCTTGGGCGATGGAAACCCGGCGGGTTTTGGCCGCGCGCTGGATGAGGCGCTGGCCCGCACCGAGAACGCCGAGGACGACGCGCACATCTGGCAGGCGGCCATCACCATTTTGGGCAAAACGCCCGCCGCCAGCCCAGCCCTGCGCGAATTTTTGAGCGACGCCAGCCAGACCATCAGCGCGCACATGCGCCGCCAGCACCGCAAATATGTGGTGGATGAACGCTTGTCTACCAGCCGCTTGAGCCTGCTCACCGCACGGTTGCTCACTGCGCTGGATGAAAGGCAGATTTATCGCATTTTGGGCGACCATTTGCCAGAGATGGGGTTGCGAACGGCCATGCTGGGGATGTTTGAGATGGACGAAGGCGACCCGTATGCCCGCACGGCCATGCGCAATTTGCTTGACCCCGCGCAAGAGCTGGCCTATTTTCGCAGCGCGGCCTTCCCGCCCCCAGAGCTGGCCGCCCGCGAGTCTCAGTTTATTTTCACGCTTATCCCGCTGGTGGACCCAACCGGGCAGGTGGGGTTCATGGTGTTTGACACCGGGCATTTTGATTTGTATGGCTCCATTGTGCAGCAGGTGAGCAGCGCCTTAAACACGGCGCGGCTGTACCGTCAGGCCACCGAGGCGCGGCTGGTGGCCGAAGAAGCCAACCGGATGAAGAGCCGCTTTCTGTCCACCATCAGCCATGAATTGCGCACGCCGCTGAACTTGATTATGGGGCTGAGCGGCATGGCGGCGCGTGACAGCGAAGAAAATGACACGCCTCTTCCAGAACACATCCACAAAGATGTTAACCTGATTCACGCCTATTCCCAGCACCTGGGCGGGTTGATTGGCGATGTGATTGACCTTGCCACCAGCGATGCCGGGCAGTTGCGGCTGAATGTGCAGCCGATGGACATGAGCCAGGCCCTGCGTATGGCGGCAGAAAGCGGCGGGCAACTGGCCGCAGACAAGGGCTTGAGCTGGGACGCGCAATTGCCAGAAAGCGGGGCCTGGGTGATGGGAGACCAGACGCGCCTGCGCCAGGTGGCCCTCAATTTGATCAACAACGCCATCAAGTTCACCACCACTGGCGGGGTGCGGCTGGAGGTGGAACAGATTGGCGGCGCGGTTGTGGTGAGCGTAATGGACACCGGGCTGGGCATTTCGCCGCAAGACCAGCAGGTGATTTTTGATGAATTTCGCCAGTCCGAGCGGAGCGTGGCGCGTGGGTATGGCGGGCTGGGGGTAGGGCTGGCCATCAGCAAACGGCTGGTGGAAATGCACGGCGGGCAAATTCAGGTGGCTTCGTCCGGGCAGGACAACGCGGGGTCGGTGTTCTCGTTCAGTCTGCCAGCCATCGCGCCGCCAGAGCAGCTCTCGCAGCGAGACGAGGCCCCATCTGCCGCGCAAAACAGCACGGTGTTGACCAAGCCGGTTGAGATGACCGAGTTGACCGCCACGCTGGATCAGTGGTGGCTGATGGCCGATGGCGGACGCGCCACCCGCACCGTGCTGGTGGTGGATGACGAGCCGGGCGCGCTGGACATGAATGCGCGGATCGTGCAGGCGCATTCTGCATCCAACCGTGTGCTGAAAGCCAGCAATGGCAAAGCTGCGCTGGATGTTTTGCGGCGCGAGAGCGTGGATTTGATTTTGCTGGATTTGCAAATGCCAGAGATGGACGGGTTTGAGTTTTTGGATGCCATGCGCGAACTGGAAACCGCTCGAAAGATACCGGTGATTGTGCTGACCGGCAAGTATTTAACCGAGGCGGATATGCAGCGGCTGAATCAGGGTATTTCTGCTGTGCTGGGCAAGGGCTTGTTCAGCGTAGATGAGACGGTTGCCCATATTGGGGCCGCGCTGGAGCGCAAGCGCCGCCTGAGCGGAGAGGCGCGGCGGCTGGTGCGCCGGGCAATGGCATATTTGCATCAGCATTTTGCGGAAGCGGTCTCGCGCAAAGATATCGCGCGGCATGTCGGCATCACAGAGGATCATCTGACTTTTTGTTTCAGGCAGGAGCTGGGCACCACGCCCATCGAGTATCTCCAGCGGTATCGCATCAACCAGGCCAAACGGTTGCTGCTGGAGACCGCAAAACCCATCACAGAGGTGGCCCTGAGCGTGGGTTTCTCGGACAGCGGGTATTTCAGCCGCATCTTTCACCGCGAGACCGGCGTATCGCCAGAGGCTTTTCGCAAGGCGTGATTTCTTTTCACCGCAGGGGCTGAACAAATTCCCCCACAACCCTCGCGCAGGCGGGCGCAACGCCATGAACTGTCCATGTTCGGCTCGGTTTTCTCCATGTGGGACAGGCCGGGTCTCTTTATGATGGGTCAAAATCTGTGAAGATTCCTGAATCAACAGACGCGACTGTCTCTTAAATCAACTGGTTTACAACCCAAATAAACCAAACCAACATTTTTACAAAGGAGAAGAAATGATGAACAAGATAAAGCTATCTGCCATGACGGCCCTTGTGGCCGCGGGGATGGTGCTGAGCGCATGTGGCGCGCCTGCCGCTGCGCCCACCGCCGCTCCTGCTGCGACAAAGGCCCCGGAAGCAGCCAAAGCCCCGGAGGCCACCAAGGCTCCTGAAGCAACAAAAGCCCCTGCGGCGGCCAAAACCACGCTGAAAGTGCTGGTTCACCAGAACCCGCCGATGGTGGCGTTCATGGAGGCGTTTAACAAGAAGTTCACCGAGAAGAACCCCAACATCACCGTTGACATGTCGGTGGTGAACGCCAATGATTTGAGCACGGTGAGCCAGACCCGCTTGACCGCCAACGATGTGGACGTGATTGACATGTTTGGCTTTGCCAATCAGGCCCAGCCATATATGAAAAAAGTGGACGCGCCCAACTGGCAGCAGTTGATTGAGGCTGGTCTGCTGATGGATCTGAGCGATCAACCGTTTGTGAAGAATTACGACGCGGCCACGATCAAGGACGCGGGCAGCTACAACGGAAAAGTGTACGAGATCAACCTGGGGCGCGTGTCGTATAGCGGCATTTATTACAACAAAGACATGTTCGCCGCCAACAACGTCAAAGTTCCCACCACCTGGCAAGAGCTGGTGACGGCGTGCGAGACCTTCAAGAAGGCCAAGATCGCCTGCATGACAGCGGGTGGCAAAGATGGCTGGCCGATTTTTGTGGGCGCATACGGCTTGCTTGGCGCGTTGTATCCAGATCAGGCCGCGCTGGTGGAGGGCCTGTGGACGGGCAAGATCACCTGGAATGACGCGAAGGCCATCGAAATGTGGACCAAGATGCAGATTTACGCCCGCGACATGATGGAAGCCGGCGCGAGCGGCATCGCTGGCGACGCGGCGCCTGGCCGGTTTGCCTCTGGCGCGGTGGCGATGTTCCCCGGCGGCACCTGGTATGGCCCGGCGATTGACGAGGCCAAGCCCAGCTTCAAATGGGGCTACATTCCCTTCCCCGGCTCGGACAAGGCCGATGACAACAAGTATTTGTTTGGCAAATACGACCAGGGTTGGGTTGTGGCCGCCAAGTCGCCAAACAAGGATGCGGCGATGAAGTATCTGACCGAGTTCTCCGCCCCGGATAACTATCAGGCGTTTGCGAATGCCGTAGGCTTCATCCCCACCCAGCCAACTGCCAAGCTGAACACGGGCATTGGCGCAGAAGTGGCCCCGTATCTGGCCAACTTCCGCGTGGGGTATGAGCAATACTACGTTGGCCCCAAGGGCGCGGGGCAGTTTGCCAACCCATGGGCGTCGTACTTCAAGCCGTTTGGCACTTACGATGACCCGAAGACGCTGGCCGACAAAGTTCAGGCCGATCTGAAGTCGGGTTTGGACGCGGTGAAATAGCGTGATGTTCTGGCAGGCTTTCCGACGTAAAAGATTGGAGAGCCTGCTTTGTTTTTTGTTGACTTCTTGTTTCAAGGAGGATGCGCCATGACATATCACTTTGGCCGCGGCTGGGCCAGATTCATTCCCTACTTATTGCTGCTACCCGGCGTGATTTTCTACCTCGTCATCGCGCTGCTGCCCTCGCTGGCGACATCGTTGTATTCCTTCACCGATGCCACTGGTTTACAGGGCGCGCCCATGCACTGGCTGGGGCTGGAGAACTACAAAGAATTTTTATTTATGGGGCAGGCTTCCAAAGACAATCTGGATGCTTTGGGCCGCACGCTGGTGTTTTGCTTTTTTGTCACAACCATTCAGTTTGCGCTGGGTTTGCTGGCGGCGGTTGTGCTTAACCAAAGACTGCGCGGCACCAATGTGTTCCGCACCCTGTATTTCATGCCGGTTATTTTGGGCGCGGTCATTCAAGGCCTGATCTGGTCGCTGTTTTTGTTCCCGCTGGGCGGCCCAATGGCCCGGTTTTTAGATTTGTTCGGCATGCGTTCTGAGTTTCTGGGCGGCCAGCCCTCCGAGGCGTTTGCGTGGGTGATTGTGGTGCAGATTTGGGCCAACATGGGCACGACCATGATCATCTTTTTGTCCGGGCTGCAAACCATCCCATCTGATTTGTATGAGGCCGCCAAGATTGACGGGGCCAGCTCTTGGCAGGCGTTTACAAACGTCACATGGCCCCTGCTCACCCCCAGCGTAAACACCAACCTCACGCTCAACATCATCGGCAGCCTTCAGGCGTGGCAGTTGTTCCTTGTGCTGATTGGTTACCGCAACGGCACACAGGTGCTGGGCTACCTGATATACGCCACCGGCTTCGGCCAGACATCGGGCAGCGTGACCAGCAGCTTCCGCCAGGGCTACGCGGCGGCGGCGTCCATCATTTTGTTTTTGCTGGTGCTGGTCATTGGCATGACCGTGCAATTCATTCTGCGGCGCAGAGAAGCGAGGATTTTGGGATGACAACAACTACACAAGCCCCCGCCATGCGGCGGATTCCCTGGGGCCGCATTGGCTCGTATGCCTTTTTGCTCATTTTGGCGGTCATTTATCTTGGGCCGTTGCTCATGCTGGTCAACACATCGCTCAAGACCATGCCCGCGTTTATGAAAGACGCCACCGGCCCGGCGATTGAGCTGAATTTTCAGAACTTTGTGGATGCGTGGAACAAAGCCAGCTTTCCAAAGTATCTGCTCAACTCGGCCATTTACACATTTGCCGCCACCACCATTTACGTGATCACGGCGGTGTATGTGGCCTTCCCCATTGCGCGGGGGTATGTCAAGTTTTCTGGCGCGCTGCTCACGCTGTTTGTGATCGCGCTCTTTCTGCCGCCCGCGCTCATCCCTCAGTTTCAGCTTGTGCTGAACCTGGGCTTATACAACAACCCCATCGGCTACATCCTGCTGTTTGTGGTCAACCCCATTGGCATTGTGATTTTGGTGAACTACATCAAAACTGTGCCCAAAGAGCTGGATGAAGCGGCGGCGATGGATGGCTGCGGCTACTTCCGATTTGTGTGGTCGGTGGTGCTGCCGCTCATCCAACCGGCGCTGGCAACCGTCATCGTCTTGCAGGCCATCGGCATCTGGAACGAGATCATCACCCCCACCATTTACCTGACCAGCAAAGACTATTACCCCATCACGCGCGGGCTGATTGTGTTCCAGGGTGTGTATGGCAGCAACTGGCCCACGCTGGCCGCGGCGGTGCTCATGCTCACCCTGCCCATGTTGCTGCTCTTCCTGTTCCTGCAACGCTACATCATTTCTGGCTTGACTGCCGGTTCTGTAAAAGGCTGAGACCAGATGAAAACGCTTCATTACCTTTGCGCCATTGCGCTGGCCGGTTGGATGGGGCTGAGCGGGTGTGCCGCCGCGCCTGCCCCCACGCTCGTGCCCACACTTGCGCCAACGCCCGCCCCCACGCCCGTGCCCGCTCCCGCCGGCTGGAAGCTGGCCTGGCATGATGAATTCGATGGCAGCGCCATCAACAAAAGCAACTGGACCTTTGACCTGGGCGCGGGGGGATGGGGCAACGGCGAGGCCCAAAAATACACCGCCCGCCCAGAAAACGCCCGCGTTGAAAACGGCAACCTTGTGATTGAAGCGCGTCAGGAAAAACTGGATGACTCGTATTACACCTCGGCCCGCTTAAAAACGCAGGGGTTGCAAACCTTTCAATACGGGCGCATAGAAGCGCGCATAAAAGTTCCAGCCGGCAAAGGGCTGTGGCCCGCCTTTTGGATGCTGGGCGCGGACTTTGACGGCAAAAACTGGCCGGACTGCGGCGAGATTGACATCATGGAATACATCGGCAAAGAGCCAGACCTGATCATGGGCACACTGCACGGGCCGGGCTATTCTGGCGCGCTGGGCATTGGCAAATGGAACCGCCAGACCTACAACATCGCCGATGCCTTTCACACCTACGCGGTGGAATGGCAACCCGGCCAGATTGACTGGTTTTACGATGGCGTGAAATATCACACCGTCACCCACGCCGATGTGGGCGAGCGCCCCTGGGTGGGCGACCATCCCTTCTTCATCATTCTGAACATGGCGGTGGGCGGCCAACTGGCCGGGATGATTGGGCTGGACACCGTTTTCCCAACGCAAACCCTTGTGGATTACGTGCGGGTGTATCAAAAAAATCCGTGAGCCAGACCCCCATGAACACGTTATTTTTTGATGACTTTGCCGCGCCGGAGCTGGATCGCAGCCGGTGGAATGTGGAAGTGACCGGCCACGTTGTCAACAACGAACAGCAGGCGTATGTGGATTCGCCGGAGACGGTGTATCTGCAGCCGGGCGATGAGGCCGGGGCAAACGGCGCGCTTGTCCTTCACCCGCGCCATCGCCCCGGCTACGCCACCGCAGACGGCCAGCGCTTTGACTTCATCTCTGGCCGCCTGAACACGCGCGGCAAAGTGGAGTTCACGCGCGGCGTAGTCTCTGCGCGGATAAAGCTGAGCGCCGGGGTTGGGCTGTGGCCCGCGTTCTGGCTGCTGGGGTCAACCGGCGACTGGCCGGGCTGCGGCGAGATTGACATCATGGAAAACGTGGGCGAGCCAGACTGGGCCAACGCCGCCGTGCATGGCCCCGGCTACTTTGGCGAGACGCCGTTTGTCAACCGCAAATACTTTGCCGGGGCCGACGGCGTTGCGGGCTGGCATGTCTACTCTGCCGAGATCAGCCCGGCCAGCGAGCTGCTCTTCCGGGTGGATGACGCGCTGATCTACCGCGTCACCCGCCCGATGATTGAGCATTACGGCGCGTGGGTGTTTGACGGGCCAAAGTTTCTTATTCTTAACTTCGCGCTGGGCGGCATTTACCCGTTTAAAACAAATGGTGTTCGCCAGCCTTATTTTGGCCTGCCCCAGGCCACTGCTCAGATGATTCAGCGCAACCAGCCCCGCATGATGGTGGATTGGGTGAAGGTTGCGCCAACCGATACGCCATCATGACCATGCAACACACCAGCGCCCGCCCGGTATTCATCGGCCAGAGCGAACAAAAACCGCAGCAGCAAGAGGTGCGCGGCGGGTTCGTCTCCATGCTGGGCGATTCGTTTTACAAAATTGAAAATTACGACGCGATGGAGCCGTTTTTTATCAGCGTCGTCTCCAGCTCAGATCACTGGCTGTTTGCGGCCTCCACCGGCGGGCTGACCGCCGGGCGGGTGGATGCCAGCCGCGCCATCTTTCCGTATTACACCGCAGACAAGATCACCGAGAACAGCGAGAACACCGGCTCAAAAACCATTTTGATGGTGGAGCGTGCGGGCCGTGTGAGCGTGTGGGAGCCGTTCTCCAACCGTCAGCGCGGCGCGTATGCCATCACCCGCAACATTTACAAAAACATCATCGGCTCCGCGCTGGTGTTTGAAGAAATCAACCATGACCTTGCGCTTGTTTTCCGCTATGCGTGGCGCTCCAGCGAGAAATTCGGGTTTGTCAAAACATCGTGGCTGGGCAACACCGGCGCGGGCGCAGCCCATGCCCGCCTGCTGGATGGCGCGCAAAATATTTTGCCCGCGCATGTGATGACCGACACGCAGAACACCTTGTCTGTTCTGCTGGATGCCTACAAACGCAGCGAGCTGCACCCGCAGACCGGGCTGGGCATTTTTGCGCTCAACTCCACCCTCACCGATCTGGCCGAGCCGAGCGAGTCGCTTTTGGCGACGGCGGTGGCGCAGGTTGGGCTGGCCCCCGCCGCGCATCTGCTTTCATCTGTTCAGTTGGATGGCTTTCGGGCCGGGCGCATGGTGACAACCGAGACCGAGGCGCGCGGACGGCGCGGCGCCTATTTTGTGTGCGCAGACCTGGATCTGCCCCCCGGTCAGGAGCGCTCGTGGCACTTCACGCTGGAGGGTCAGCAGGATGGCGCGGCCATCGTGCAAGCCATCAGCCGCTTGCAAGGCGACCCCGCCGCGCTGTGCCGCGAGATTGAAGATGACATTTTGGCCGGGCAAAAAGCCCTGCGCCAGATTGTGGCCCGCGCCGATGGCCTGCAACTTTCTGGCGACCCGCAATACGACGCGCATCACTTTGCCAACGCCATGTTCAACATCATGCGCGGCGGCATTTTTGCGGATGAATATCTGGTTAAAACCGCCGACTTTGCCGATTTTGTGGCCGCGCACAGCCCGCTGGTGATGCAGGCGCAGGCCGGTTTTTTTGCCAGCCTGCCCGCCAGCCTGCACATTGCAGAGCTGCGCCAGCGCGCGGCGGCCACCGCCCAGCCAGACCTCATCCGCCTGAGCAGCGCGTTTTTGCCGCTCACCTTCAGCCGCAGGCACGGCGACCCCAGCCGCCCGTGGAACCGCTTTGCCATCAACATCAAAAAACCAGATGGCGGGCTGCGGCTGGATTACGAGGGCAACTGGCGCGATATTTTTCAGAACTGGGAGGCGCTGGCCTTTTCTTACCCGGAGTTTGCAGAGGGGATGGTGTGCGCGTTTCTGAACGCCACCACCGCCGATGGCTACAACCCGTATCGCATCACCCATCGTGGCATAGATTGGGAAAAGCCGGAGCCGGGCAACCCGTGGGCCAACATCGGCTACTGGAGCGACCATCAAATTATTTATTTGCAAAAGCTGATGGAAGCCAGCGCCCGGCTGAACCCCGGCCGGCTGAGCTATTTTTTGGCGCGGCCCATGTTCAGCCATGCCCATGTGCCGTATCGCATCAAGCGTTACGAAGAGCTGCTCAAAGACCCGTATAACACCATTGAGTTTGACCGCGATCTGGACGAGCGCATTCAAGCCAGCGAGAAAGAGCGCGGCACAGATGCGCGGCTGGTTCGCGCGGGCGATGGTGTGCTGCATGTCTCGCTGGCCGAGAAACTGCTCACGCTCACCCTGGCAAAAATGGCGAACTTTGTGCCAGAGGGCGGCATTTGGATGAACACCCAGCGCCCGGAGTGGAACGACGCCAACAACGCGCTGGTGGGCAAGGGCCTCTCGGTGGTGACCCTGGGCTACCTGCGCCGCTGGCTGGCCTTTTGCGAGGACATGATGGCCCGCGCCGATGCCGCCGCGATTGACCTGAGCGCCGAGGTGGCGCAGTTTTTTGCGCGGGCGCAGCGCATTCTGGCCCAGTTTGAACCCGCGCTGGATGGCGCGTTTAGCGATGAACAGCGCCGCGCCATGATGGACGCGCTGGGCGGGGCCGGGAGCGATTACCGCTGGAATTTTTATCAGAATGGGTTTTCTGGCGAGCGGGTGTCTGTGACCACCCAAGACATGGCCGCGTTCATGCGCATTGCCCGCCGTTACGTGGAGCATTCGTTGCGCGCCAACAAACGCGCCGATGCGCTCTTCCACTCGTACAACATTTTGCATCTGGCGCAGGGCCGCGCCTCGGTCGGCCATCTGTATGAAATGCTGGAAGGCCAGGCCTCCATCTTGTCATCGGGCTGGCTGTCTGCGCAAGATTCGCTGGCCTTGCTAAACGCCTTGCCGGGTAGCCGCCTGTACCGCCCCGACCAGCACACCTACATTTTGTACCCAGACCGCGTTTTGCCCGGTTTTGTGGAGCGCAACTCTGTCTCTGCGGAGCGGGTCAAAGATATTGCGCTGTTTGCTGCGTTGGCGAATGCCCGCGATAAAACGCTCGTCGCCCGCGATGAGCGCGGGGCGTATCACTTTTGCGGCCACATCCACAACGCCAAAGATGTGAGCGCCGCGTTGACCGCGTTGGGCAAAAACCCGCGTTATGCTGCGCTGGCCCAGGCCGAGGCGGGCAAAATTCACGCCTTGTTTGAAGAGGTGTTTCATCACACCGAATTCACCGGGCGATCTGGGACGTTTTTTGCTTACGAAGGGTTGGGCAGCGTGTATTGGCACATGGTGGCCAAGCTGCTCCTCGCCGCGCAAGAGACCGCCATCCGCCTGAAGGATGCGCCCTGCGCCGCGGAGTTGAAGGCCGCATACAGCGCCATCCGCGCGGGAATGTGTTTTAACAAACCGCCCCGCGAATACGGCGCGTTCCCCGCCGACCCATACTCTCACACGCCCGCGGGGCAGGGCGCAAAACAACCCGGCATGACCGGCGCGGTGAAAGAAATGCTCTTGACACGCCAGGCCGAGCTGGGACTAACAGCGCAAAACGGGCGGCTGGTGTTTGACCCGTTCATGTTAAACCCCGCCGAATTTCTTGCCGCGCCCTCTGTGTATGAATACGTGGATGTGCGCGGGCGAGCGCAGGAGATTGTTGTGCCCGCCGGTGGGCTGGCCTGTTCCATTTGCCAGACACCGGTGGTGCTGGTGTCTGGGCCGCAAGACCGCATCGCGGTGTATCTGGCAGATGGCGCGTGCGTGTTTGTGGAGGGCGTCGCGCTGGATGAGGCCACCACCCGCCGCATCTTTCTGCGCGATGCCAGAGTGCATCACCTGCTGGTGACGCTGCGCCTTGCGTAAAAGCGCGGGTTAAAACACGTAAATCTCATGAATTTTGCCGTCTGCGCCATCCACGTAATTGACCACGCGCCCGCCAGCGACGGCATGGGCGGCCAGCATGTTTAACGCGGCCAGCACGGCATCGCTGGAGTCGGCAAGTTGTTTCCAGCCGATGCCGCCATCCACATACACCCACGCGCTGCGCGGCTGGTTGGCGCTCCAGGTTCCGGTGAAATGTTTGTTGCTCACCAGCGAAGCCGTGACTGCATCGCTGGGCGCGGCGGGCAAAGCTTTGGCGGCGGCCTGCATCATGCCCGGCGGGGTTTGGGTTGGGTTAAGGGTGTTTGACATGGTTGCTTTTTAAGCGCCCGAAGCGCGTCCCAACAAGTTGGGCGCACCGCTCCGGGCGCTTGACGGGTTAAAACACATACACCTCGGTGATCATGCCGCCATTTTCGTTGGCGTTTACGGGGCGGTTGCCGGTTTTGGCCGCCAGACACTGGGTCAGCATCGCCAAAAACGCCGAGTCCGTGTCGGCTTTGAGTTTGCGCCAACCCACGCCTACCAGATAGATGAACGCGTTGCGATCCTGGTCGTTGGCCCACACCCCGCTAATTTTTACATTGCTGTGCCACATACGAATTGCCTCACTTTAGGATATAACGTGTAATAAAACGCATCAGCCTGTTTTGCGCGTTACTTTCAACTTTGCACTTTACGCTTATTACAAGGATAATGCTCAAATTAAAAATGTCAACACGCGGCCAGTTTAACCCCACCCAGCGCTTTTCTTCGCGCGTGGCAGATTACGTAAAATACCGCCCCGGCTACCCGCCGCAGGTGGTGCGATGGCTCTCTGAGCGGTGCGGCCTCACGCCAGCAAGCGTGATCGCCGATGTGGGCAGCGGCACCGGCCTGCTGACCAAGTTGTTTTTGGATAACGGCAACCGCGTGTATGGCGTGGAGCCAAACGCCGAGATGCGCCTCGCGGGTGAGCACTTTCTCGCGGCCTACCCAAACTTCATCAGCACAAATGGCACAGCCGAGAACACAACGCTGCCCGCCGCCAGCGTGGATTTTGTGGCCGCCGGGCAGGCCTTTCATTGGTTTGATGGGGCGAAGGCGGGCGCGGAGTTCCGGCGCATCCTCAAACCCGGTGGATGGGTTGCGCTTATTTGGAATGACCGCGATACGGCCTCCACGCCGTTTTTGCGTGAGTACGAGCGCATGTTGCAAACTTATTCCACCGATTACCGCGCGGTGGATCACAAAAACACCGATGTGAATACGCTGGGCATTTTGCTGGAGCGCAAGGATTTTGCAAACGCGCAAGTGTTTGACTTTGCCGCGCTCAAAGGCCGCTTGATGTCGTCCTCGTACGCCCCGCAAGAGGGACACCCCCAACACGAACCCATGCTAAAAGAGTTGCGCCGCATGTTTGACACGCATAACCAAAATGGCGCCGTGGAATTCAAATACACCACCCAGGTTTTTGTGGGGCAGGCATAAAAGAAATAAGAAACAAGAAAAACTTGCGCGGCAACATTTCTTATTTCACTCTTCACCCTTCACCCTTCAACATGTCTTCTCGTCTTCGTGGATTCATCCTCGCCATCATCTCGGCCATTGGGTTTGGCTGGCTGGCTATTTTTGCGCGGTTTGCCTACGCCGCCGGGGCCGATGCGCCCACCGTTCTGTTTTTGCGCTTCCTCATCGCGGGCGCGGTCATGCTGGGCATCATGGCTTTCCGGCGCGAGGCGTTCCCGCGCGGCAAGCCGCTGCTGGCGTTGATTGCGATGGGCGGCGTGGGCTACGTGCTCATGTCGTTTTTGTATTTCACCGGTCTCACGCTGGCCTCCACCAGCTTGATTGCGCTTTTGTTGTATTTGTATCCCGCGCTGGTCACGCTCATCTCGGCCATCGTCTTTCGCGAGCGCATCACGCGGCTGAAGGCGTTTGCGCTGGCCGTGACCTTCATCGGCACCATCCTCACGGTTGGGCTGGATATTTCCGGCCAGCCGCTGGGCATTGTGATTGGCATTGGCGCATCGCTGGTGTATGCGATCTACATCATCGTGGGCGGCCAGGTGATGCGCAAAGTGTCGCCCATCCCGGCCACCACCGTCATTACGCTGGCGGCAATGGTTGTGTTTGGGGTAATGGCCTTTTCGCGCGGGCCGCAGTGGCCGCAAACCCCGCTGGGCTGGGGCGCAGTGATGGGAATTGCGCTGGTTTCAACCGTGCTGGCGATGGGGACATTTTTGGCCAGCATCGAACGCATCGGCTCTGGCAACGCCTCGCTGGTGTCCAGCTTTGAGCCAGCCGTCACCGTCTCGCTGGCGGCGCTGTTATTTAACGAACACATCACGCCGCTGCGCATTGTTGGCGGCGCGTTGATTATTTTCTCGGTCATTTTGCTGGCGCGGGCAGAGCTGCGCGATAAAATCCTCCCGCCGCCTGAATAATTACGAATTGCGAATTACTAATTGCGAAGCTCAATCATTCGCAATTCGCAATTAGTAATTCGTAATTGGTAATTCGTAATTGAAATGAGAGTTCTTTTTATCGCCGGAGAATACGCGCCCTCGCAGGGCGGGCTGGGAGATTTTACGCGTGAGCTGGGCAAGGCGCTCATCGCCCAGGGGCACGAGGTGCACGTGCTCACCGGGGCGTTGCCCGCCCAACCCGCGCACGAAGCCGCGCCCGGCTTGCCAGAGGTGCATCGGCTGGCGCGCGGGTGGGGATGGGGTTCGTGGCAGACCGTGAGCGCCATCACCCAAAGGCTAAAGCCAGATGCGCTGAACCTGCAATACCAGGCCGCGGCCTACGCCATGCACCCGGCGGCCAACCTGCTGCCCTGGCGCATGAAGAATGTCGCGCCGCTGGTCGTCACGTTTCACGACCTGCGCGCGCCATATTTGTTCCCCAAGGCTGGCCCAGTGCGCTGGCAAAGCATGTTGGCCATGGCCCGCCACGCCCGCGCCAGCATTGTGACCAACGCCGAGGACGAAGCCACGCTGGGCGCGGCGCATGTGCCGCATGTGCATCGCATCCCCATTGGCAGCAACATCACCCCGGTTGCTTTGCCCGCGTTTGATGCGGCGGCATGGAAGAAAACGCGCGGCATCCCGGCAGAGGTGAACCTGTTTGGCTACTTCGGCTTCCTCAACGAGAGCAAGGGCGGCGAGACGCTCATCCGCGCGTTGGCAGACCTGCGCGGGCGCGGCGAGAACGTTGGGCTTTTGCACATTGGCGGCAAAACCGGCACCAGCGACCCCACCAACGCCGCCTACGCCCAAAAGTTAGACGCGCTGGCCGAATCGCTGGGCGTAAAGCCGTTTGTGTTTGAGACGGGTTTTGTGGATGACCGCGGCGTGAGCGAGGCGTTTGCGGCCTGTTTTTGCGCCGCGTTGCCGTATCGGGATGGGGCCTCGTTCCGGCGCGGCACCATCATGGCCGCGTTCGCGCACGGCGCGGCCATCATCACCACCACCCCGCGCGTGCCATTGCCAGAGCTGAGCGATGGGCAAAATGTGCTGCTTGTGCCGCCCGATGAACCGGCCAAACTCGCGGATGCCCTCCAGCGCGTTTTGCGCGATGATGTCTTGCGGGCGCGGCTGCAAGCGGGCAGTTCGCAGCTCCATCACCTGTTTGGCTGGGATGAAATTGCGCGGCAAACGGCGCAGGTGTTTGCGGCTGCTGGCCGCCCATGATTCCGCCTGCCAGAGCGCCCTCGTTTTTCCTTCGCCCTATAATCGTTGTTCGATCATGGAACAATTTAATATCCTCATTCCTGATGATTTATCTCAGGCGGGGCTGGAGCTTTTGAAGGCTGACCCGGCGATGAACGTTGTGCTGGCAAAAAAAATGCCGCGCGCGGAATTGCTGGCCAAGGTCGCAGAAGCCGATGCCCTGATCGTGCGAAGTGAAACCAAGGTGGATGCCGAGGTGATTGACCACGCGCCGCGTTTGCGTGTGGTGGGTCGCGCGGGGATTGGCGTGGACACGATTGACGTGGACGCGGCCACCCGGCGCGGCATCATTGTGATGAACACCCCGCAGGCAAACACCACCGCCACATGCGAGCACACAGTTGCCATGATGCTGTCTCTGGCTCGCAATATCCCCCAGGCCGATGCCAGCATGCACCGCGCCGAGTGGACGCGCAACAAATTTATGGGCGTTCAACTTCAGGGCAAAACGCTGGGCATCGTTGGGTATGGGCGCATTGGCACACAAGTTGCCAAACGCGCTCAATCGTTTGGCATGGATGTGATCGCATATGACCCGTATGTGAGCGAAGATCACGCCCGCGCCACAAAAGTAAAACTGGTGGAGCTGAACGACCTGCTGCGCCAAAGCGATTTTGTCACGCTGCACTCCGCGCTCACGCCGGGCAGCAAAGGTGTGTTGAGCAAAGAGGCCATCGCGCTGCTCAAACCCGGCGCGCGGGTCATCAACGTGGCCCGCGGCGCGTTGATTGACATGGACGCGCTTTACGAGGCGCTCAAAGAGGGGCGTGTGGCGGGCGCGGCCATTGACGTGTTCGAGGAAGAGCCGCCCGGCGAGTTGCCCATCCTAAAATTGCCCAACGTGATTGTGACCCCGCACCTGGGCGCCAGCACGGTTGAGGCGCAGCGCGATGTGAGCACGCAAATGGCCGAGCAAATTTTGGACGCGCTGCA
>DAORUN010000006.1:39779-61860 GCA_035433205.1 Thermoflexales bacterium
GCCGCCGAGCGCGGGATCGCCGTCTCGCAGGCGGTCAACCTTGCCAGCGAGAACTACACCAACCTTGTGTCTTGCCGCGTCACCACCGATCAGGAGACACGCACCATCGCGGGCATTTTGTTCAACGGGGCGCAACCGCGCATCGTGCAAATTGATGGCTTCCACCTGGACGCCGTGCCCGAAGGCCACATGCTGGTGGTGAGCAGCCGCGACCTTCCGGGTGTCATCGGCCGAATTGGCACCATTCTGGGCGCGAACTACGTGAACATTGCAGAGTACCGCCTGGGCCGCACCCAGGCTGGCGACAAAGCCATGAACGTGATCAATCTGGACAACGCCGTGCCAGATTACGCCATGAAAGCCCTGCACGATCTGCCAGAGGTGGTTTGGGCCAGACAGATGGCGTTGTGAAGGGTGAAGTGAGAAGGGTGAAGGGTGAAAGTCTGCAAGCGAAAGTTTGCAGACTTTTTTGTTGACCATCGTTAGGTAATCTCGTAGAATCGCCCAATGCTCACACCACGCACAAAACTTATAGACATCGCCACGCGCTGGCTAAGTTTGTGGAACGCGCCAACCGATTGGCGGGCGTTTGATGCGCTTCATGCCGAATATTTTAAGGATTTCTCTCCGGCGGGAAGACCAGCAACAAAAGAGGGTTTTGCCGCCGGGTTGCGCGAATTTATTGCCGCATTTCCAGATATGCAAATACACTCAGAATTGATGGTGGCCGATGACATCCAATCGAGGGTGGCCATTCGCTGGTCGGCATTTGGCACAAACCGCGTGAAGTTTTTGGGTGTTGGCCCCACCAACGCCCGCACATACATTACGGGCATTGAAATTATTGAGATTGAGATGGATCGCATTGTTAAACGCTGGGGCGAGTGGGATATTTCCAGACATCTTAATCAGCCGGGTGGCTGAAATCACACGTTCTCATCACAGTACAATTCCATTTTGATCATGTCTACTCGCTTAAATCTCAACCCCTTTCCCCGCTACACGCTTCTCGAAGGCCCAACACCCATCCAACATTTGGCCCGCCTGAGCAAGACGCTGGGCGGCGCAGAAATTTACGTGAAGCGCGATGACCTGACCGGGCTGGGCTGCGGCGGCAACAAACTGCGCAAGCTGGAATTTTTGGTTGGCGCGGCGCTGGCCGAAGGCTGCGACACGATCATCACGGTGGGGGCGCGGCAATCTAACCACGCGCGGCTCACCGCGGCGGCGGCGGCCCGTGCGGGCTTGCGCTGTGAGCTTGTGCTCACCCGCACTGTGCCGCGCTTTGAGCCGGAGTACACCGATAACGGCAACATTTTGCTGGATGAATTGCTGGGCGCAAAAGTGCACGACCTGCCCGGCGGGGCCAACGCGCAAGCCTTTGCCGAAGCCCGCGCGGAACAGCTCAAAGCCGAGGGCCGCAAGGCGTATGTGTGCCCGGTGGGCGGCAGCAGCCCGCTTGGCTGCCTGGGCTACGCCGATTGCGCCCGCGAGATCGCCGAGCAATCTTTGGCGATGGGCATCGCGTTTGACCAGATCATCCTGCCCAATGGCAGCAGCGGCACGCACGCCGGGCTGGTGGCCGGGTTTGTGGCGATGGGGCTGCCAACCGCGCCGGTTGTGGCCTTTTGCGTGGGCAGCCAGCCGGCGCAAGTTGGCCCCATCACCCAAGAGAAGGCCCAGCTCACCGCGCAACTCATCAACCCCGCGCTTCGCGTGAGCGAGAGCGATATTCGGGTGGATGGCACGCAGTTGGGCGAGGGCTACGGCATTCCAACCCAAGCCATGCTGAGCGCGGTGCGGTTGCTGGCCCGCACAGAGGGCATTGTGATTGACCCGGTGTATGGCGGCAAAGCCTTTGCCGGGCTGGTTCAAGGCGTTGCGGATGGGTCTTATGGCGCGGGTAAAAACCTGCTGTTCCTGATGACAGGTGGATTGCCCGGTTTGTTTGCGTATCGCAGCGCGTTTTTGTAGCGCGTTTGAATTTTTGGCTCATCTCGTAAAAAGCCGGGCCGAGAAAAAAAGTGATCACTTCAGGTTTTTTATCTTTCACCGCCGAGGCGCGGAGACGCAAAACAATTCTTTGTTTTCTCCGCGCCTCGGCGCCTCTGCGGTGAAAACTCCGGCACACCGGGCAATACCCCAAAATCGCGTTACAATCGCGCCTCACATGTCCGCATTACTCAGCTCGTTGTGTCCCACCACGCGCCCATGAAAATTTGGCACCCCGAAATTTTTCAGGGCAACCTGCGCAAAAAGCGCTATTTTGAGGGCTGGTATTTCAAGCTGGTGGATAAAACCGAGACTTGGGCGGTTGCCATCATTCCCGGCGTTGCGCTTTCGGCTGCGCATCCGCATTCGTTCATCCAGGTTCTCTCCAGCCACGATTCAACCGCCAAGTATTTCTCGTTCCCAGCCAGCGCGTTCTGGGCCGATGCGAAATCGTTTGTCATTCAAATTGACCAGTCATCATTCTCGCTAAACGGCCTGCGCCTGCTGGCTGGCGTGGGCGCAGATGAGGTCAAAGCCGATCTTTCATTTGCCAATGTGAGCGGCTGGCCGGTTCGGCTGTTCTCTCCCGGCGCGATGGGATGGTATCGCTTTGTGCCATTTATGGAGTGTTACCACGCGGTGCTGGGTTTTGACACCGCCCTCAGCGGCAGCATCACCCTAAACGGCAACACCATCAACATGACCGGTGGGCGCGGTTACATTGAAAAAGACTGGGGCGCGTCCATGCCATCCGCGTGGATCTGGATGCAGTCCAACCATTTTGCCGAGCCGGGCGTTTCGCTGTTTGGGTCTGTGGCAAAAATTCCGTGGCTGGGCAGCAGTTTTACCGGCTTTATTTTTGGCTTGTATCACAAGGGCAGGGTATATCGGTTCACAACATACACCGGCGCGCGCATCACCCGGCTGGAGGTCACGCCAACCCACATCAACCTGAAAATTGAAGATAAAAAATTTAGCCTTGAGGTGGAAGCCAAACGCGAAAAAGGCGCCGATCTGCCCGCGCCGCAACTGGGCGAGATGACATCCAAAGTCAACGAATCGCTGCGCTCTGCGCTGAACATTCAACTGACCGGCAAAACAGCCAGCGCGGTGATTTACGCCGGTTGTGGGCGCAATGCCGGGCTGGAATTTGTGGGCAACGTGGCCGATATGCTGGCCGGGTTGCGCTGATTTTTGCGCCGCCCAACTCTGGCCCCGCCCTGGGGATGAATAAAATGGGTTGAGAGAATCTTCGAATGAAAGTGCGTTCAACTGTTTTTTTGCTCGCCTGCGCGCTTGCGCTGCTGGCTGGGGCCGGGCTGAGGGCGCTGGGGCTGGCCGATGTTCCGCCGCGCTGGGACGAGGGCTGGTCGGTGGCGCACGCCTCGCTGCCCCTTGCGGAACTTTTTCGCATCACCGCCGCCGATGTGCACCCGCCCTTGTATTACATGATTTTGGGCGCGTGGCAAAACCTTGTTGGCGAAAATATTTTTGTCGCGCGGTATCTCTCGCTCTTGCTCAGCATCACGGCCATCCCGCTCACGTTTGTGGCGGCCAGGGCGTGGTCTGGCTCGCGGCGGGTGGGGCTGATGGCCGCCGCGCTGATGGCGTGGCTGCCGCTGGCCCAATATTATGGCGGGGTCGTTCGCATGTATGCCCTTGCGCCCTCGTTTGTGATGTTGGCGGTGTATGGCGGGGTTAAGGGATTGCGGATAGGAAGCCGCCCTAACCCCCAACTCCTGCTCGTCATCGGATCGCTGGGCGCCATGCTCACGTTGTATCACGCGGCCTGGGCGTTGCTGGCGCTGGGCGTGTTTGTGTTGCTGGTTGCCGCCTCTGCCGCGGCGCGGGCGAAAAACTGGCGCGGGCTTTGGCGTTTTATTTTGGCCGTGCTGGTCGCCCTGGTTTTGTATTTGCCCTGGGCGCTTTATGCTTTGCCGCAGTTTTTTGCCCGCGCCGCGGCAGAGGCGGGCACAAATATTGGCCAACAACTTTCGCTGGCTTATTTTGCGTCCATCGCCCTGCGCGACCTCACCTTCTCGCAAAACATCGGCTGGGTTGGGGTGGGGCTGATGGCGGCGATTGTGGCGCTGGGTTTGGTGATGCGTCTCATGAGTGGTCAGATTGCTCAAAGAGGTCTGACCACTTTGCTCTTGCCCGTCCTCATCATCGCTTTCACCATTGGCGGGGTGGCGTATGCGGCCCGCAACTGGGCGTTTAACGCGCGGATGGTCATTTGCGCCGCGCCGGCCATCGCCATGCTTTTGGCCTGGGGGCTGGATGGCATTTTGGGCCGGGCGCGGTTTATCGTAAACGAGGAAAGTTGTGGTGTGCCAGCGTCCAACTTGCGCCCCCTGCTGGCTGGGGTGATGGCGATCTTGCTCGGCGCGGCATACCTTGCCCAAACCTTTGGCGCGGTGCCGCAAAAAACGCTGGAGGTGTTTGACCCGTATAACCCCAACACCTATGCCGAGCATTTGAGCAAAACGGGCAGGCCAGATGACATCGCGTTTTTCAACGTGCTCAGCCCGGCGGGGTTTTACGCCATGCGCCACCCGGCCAACGCGCCCGCATGGTCGTACGCCCTCACCTGGGACCCGGTGATTGAGCCGCCCGAACTTTGGCAGGAACGCATCGCAGGCACAAGCGCATCGCGGGTGTGGCTGGCGCTTTACCGCGGGCTGGCGGGCAAAAATGGCGACCTGCGCGGTTGGATGGACAGCCACTTTTACCCGGCTTTTTCTGAGTGGGGCGAAGAAGATGTGTTTTATGGGTTGTATGGCAAACCGCCGCAAACCTGGCAGATGGCCGCCCTGAACGGCGCGGCCTGGGACGATTTTGAGCTGAGCAACGCCAAATTTTCTGCCAGCGCAAAACCCGGCGATGTGATCGCGGTGGAGTTGCACTGGCTGGCCCGCGCCGCCCAAACCCGCAGCCTCAAAGTGTTTGTACACGCGCTGGCCGCAGATGGGCATTTGGTGGCAGGTCACGATGCCATGCCCCTGAACGACCTGCGCCCATTGCCCACGCTGCCCGCTGGCGAAGACGTGCGCGACAATCACGGCCTGGCTTTGCCGCCAAATTTTCGCGGCGAGGTGCGGCTCATCGTGGGTTTGTATAACCCCAACACCGGCCAGAGGGCCATCGCCCAAAACGGCAAAGATTTTGTGGAGCTGGGCATAATACAAATTGAGCCGAAATGACAGAAATCACCTTTCTTGCGCTGGATGTTGGCACAACGCACGTAAAAGCGGGTGTGCTGGATGCGCATGGGCGCGTGCTGGCCGCCGCGAACCATCCCACGCCGGTGAACGCGCCCGCGCATGGCCGCGCGGAGCATGACCCGGATGAATTTTGGCGGGTGTGCGCGGAACTCATCCGCGAGGTGATTGGCGCAAGCGGGGCCGCGCCCGCCGCGGTTTCCATCGCCAGCATGGGTGAGGTGGGCACCATTTTTGGCGCGGACAACCAGCCGCTTTACCCGATGATCGCGTGGTACGACACGCGCACCGAGCCGCAGGTAAAACAACTTTTGCAAGAGGTGGGCAAAGAGGTCCTCTTTCGCATCACCGGCCAATCCATCAGCCAAAATATGAGCTTGACGCGGCTGATGTGGCTGCGCGAGAACGAACCCGCGCTGTTTGCCCGCGCCGCCCGCTGGATGAATGTGCCGGATTGGATTCGTTACAAATTGTGCGGCGAGATCGCCACCGATTACACGATTGCCTCGCGGATGATGCTGTTTGCCCAGGAGCGCCGCGATTGGTCGGATGAATTGCTGGCGCGGACGCATATTCCGCGCTCGCTTTTGCCGCGGCTTGTGCCCAGCGGCACAGCCATCGGCAACGTGACCCGCCAGGCGGCGCAACAAACCGGGCTGCCAGAAACAACGCAGGTGGTGACGGGCGGCCACGATCATTTGGTGGCGGCGTTGGGCGCGGGGATGATTGGGCCGGGGATGTTGCTGGATTCCAGCGGCACCGCCGAGAGCGCCATCACCGTTTTGCCGCGCCCGCTTTTGCACGATGAGATTGGCCGCGCGGGTTACGCCAGCTATGCCTACACGGCGCGGAATCTGGCCGTCATCGTGGGCGGCCTCAAGTCTAGCGGGGGGATGGTGGAGTGGTTTATTGACCAGTTCTGCGCCGAGGAGCGCCATGCCGCGGACGAAAGCGCCCAATCGGTTTACGCGCTTTTGATGGCGCAGGTGGCGGGCGCGCCCGGCGCAAACGGGGTGATGGTTGTGCCGGACTTCACCGGCTCTGGCACGCCATCCAAAAACCCGCTGGCTCGCGGCGCGTTCTTTGGCCTCACGGTCACGCACACCAAAGGCGATATTTTGCAGGCCATGATTGAATCCACCTGCTACTGGCTGCGCAACAACCTTGCGATGTTTGAGCGCGTGCTGGGCCAGCCCATCCACGCGATTCGGGCGGTGGGCGGCGGCACAAAAAATCCGTTTTGGCTGCAAACAAAGGCCAACATCACCGGGCGGGTGATTGAAATTCCGCAAGCGGGCGAGGCCAGCCTGCGCGGCGCGGCCATGCTGGCGGGCATTGGCGCGGGCGTTTTTGCGGATGAGGCCGCGGCGCTGGCGAGTATGCCCGTTGAGTTGCGGGCGGTTCATCCGGTTCATGGCTATGCCGCGCAATACGATGCGCTCTTCCCCGCGTGGCTCGCCGCGTGCGAGGCGGCGCGGTCAATTAAGAAGTAGCGCGGGGGGTGGAGAGTTTGCGCTTTACTTCTCGCCCGCAAACACCTTAAGCAGGTTGGACATGCGGTCAAGCTGAGCCTTGAACGGCGTTTCTGCCAGCGAGACACTCACCGGAATATCCGCCGCCACCGGCACTTGCGCATTGATCGGGATGGTCTGGCTGATCGTCACCGGCACATTCAGGTTGATGGGGATCGCGCCGTTCAGGGGCACATCCACCCGCACCTTGCCCAGCACGGGAAAATCTGGCTCAATGGCAAAAGTCTGGTTTATTTGCAGTTGCTGGTTGATGGGGATTGTGATCGTTTGATTGATGGGCGCGTTCACTTTAATGGGGATGACCTGGTTTATCCGCACGGTGGTGCTGATGCTGGTCGTGCCAATCGCATCCAACTGGCGGGCCACATCACCCGCTACGCGGCGCATGGCGAAAAACGCCAAAAGCAGCGCCGCGATGACGACGAGATTGAGAATAAACGAGACGACTGCGAGAGTTCGGGTAATCATTTTTGGTTAAACCTGCCTAAAATCTCCTGAAAATTATATTTTCACCGCGGAGACGCTGAGACGCAGAAAATTTTCTTTTTCTCAGCGTCTCAGCGGTGAAAGACAAAAGCCTGTCCATTCATTCAGGAGATGAATCACTAAAGATATTCGCCCACCAGCAGGTTCAGGCGCTCGCGGGCCGCGGGTGTGATGCGGTCGCGGGAAGTCATCACCGCGTAGCGCATCGCGCCGCGCGTCTCGTGCGGCAAGCTGTCCATCACCCCGGTTAAATTGGCAATGGCTTTTTGGGCCAGCGAGAGGTTTTTGTGCAAGCGCTCAATCACCATCTGCACGGTCACTTCGCCCTCTTCCTCGTGCCACACATCGTAATCGGTCACGTGCGCCATGATGGCGAAGTCCAGCTCGGCCTCGCGGGCCAGCGCGGCCTCTGGCGAGGCGGTCATGCCGATGATGTCCATGCCCCACATGCGAAAGGCGTTGCTCTCGGCTTTGCTGCTAAAGCGCGGGCCTTCAATTGTGATGAACGACCCGCCGCGGTGAACGGTTCCGCCCGCCGCTTGCACCGCGCTGGCGATGGCCGCGCTCAACGCCGCGGAGAACGGCTCGCCAAACGAGACATGCCCAACCATGCCATCATCAAAAAACGAACCGGCGCGTTTGCCTTTGGTGAAATCAAAAATCTGGTTTGGCACCACGATATCGCACGGGTGCAACTGTTCGCGCAGGCTGCCGCACGCGCTCACGCTCACCACGTGCTTCACGCCCAAAGATTTGAGCGCGTAAATGTTGGCGCGGTAAGGCACCTCGCTGGGGTTAAAGCGATGCCCGCGCCCGTGCCGCGGCAAAAACGCCACCCGTTTTTCGTTCAGCGTGCCAATCACAATGGCATCGGATGGGTCGCCGAACGGAGTTGAGATCTTGACTTCCTCAATATCGCTTAGACCGGGCATGGCATACAGCCCGCTGCCGCCAATAACTGCAAAAGAAATGTTACTCATGGTGCCTCGTGATGTCTGAAAGAATAGCATAATGCGTTAATCAATAACTGGACTTGCGCAAAAGTTCCCTTGAACGCGCAGAAGGGCGCGGTAGGGGCGAGGCATGCCCCGCCCCTACGCCTAAACCTTCGGTTTATTTCATCATTTTCGCGCGATTAACCGTATTTTGAGTAAGTTCAGTAATAACCAATAATCAATAACAACAAAACAATGGACGACATCTTTTTTGACTGTGATAGCACACTCTCCTCAATTGAGGGGATTGACGAATTGGCGGAGCGGCTGGGCAAGGGCGCCGAGATCGCCGCGCTGACCAACGCCGCCATGAACGGCGAGGTGAAGCTGGAGGACGTTTACGCCGAGCGGTTGCGGCGCATTCAACCCACTCGCGCAGACTTGAATGAGATCGCCGAAGCCTACAAACGCACCATGATCCCCGATGCGAAAGAGGTCATCGCCCGCCTCAGGGCCATCGGCAAACGGGTGTTTGTGGTGAGCGGCGGCATGGCCGCGGCGGTTGTGCCATTTGCGCTTTGGCTGGGCGTTCCGCGCGGGCGCATTTTTGCTGTGCCCGTTTTGTTTGATGAGAACGGGCGCTTTGCCGGCGTTGCGCCATCTCCCTTGACCACCCAGACCGGCAAAACACAAGTGATCCGCGCGGCCCGCGAGCAGGGCCGCACGGCCATGTTGGTGGGCGATGGCTCCAGCGACCTCGCGGCGCGCGAGGCGGTGGATATGTTTGTGGGTTTTGGCGGCGTGGTCGCCCGCCCGCTTGTGGCGCAACACGCCGATGTGTTTATTCGAGAGAATTCGCTTGAAAAAATTGTTGAGCTAGCGTGCGCCAAATAACGTGTAAGGTGTAACGTGTCATCTGCGCCAGGCAAAAACACACGTTACGCCTTGCTTTGTTTTGCCTTCAATCTCGCCAATCTCTTCTCTGCCTCCAGCCTTTGCGCGCTGGTGATGGCGCTGGCCCATGCGCGGGCGGCCACATCTGCCGCGAGGGCGTATTCTTTCACCTGCCACTCGTAATATTTCGCCAGCTCAATCAGCGCGTCAAAATCACCCGCGCCAGCCAGCGTTTCCCAATATTCCAACGCTTCCTCGTGGCGGTTGAGGCGTTTTAGCGCGGCAGCCAGCCGCCGGGTGGCCTGAACATTTTCCGCGCCGCGCGCCCCATCCAGCGACTGCCGATACGCGGCGATGGACTGCTCCATCTCGCCGCGCTGTTCGTGTTGGCGGGCCAGCGCCAAATGTTCGGCGGCGCTGGCTGGGCGGGTAAAAACCTCGTTCAATTTGGCCGCCAGCGTGACCATTGAGAGCACATCCAGCAAGTTGTGATACATCACCCGCTCCATCTCGGTCATATCGCCGGTTTGCAAATACTCGCGGTAAAGCTGGGGGATGAGAAACCCGGCGATGTCTTGCTGGTCGCGGTGAACGCCCAACACATGAAACTCCAGCGAGCCGAGGCTGCACGAAGATAGCGAATTGCGCCACACCCGCCGCGCGGGCAGCAACAAATCCAAGTGGGTTTTGTCGGCAAAGGGTGATGGCATTCGCGCCAGCGTAAAACGTGTGTCCAGCAGCGGGATATCGAAGGCGCGGCCATTGAACGTGACCAGATTTTCCCGCCCGCTCACCAGCTTGTCCAAATCGGCGAGCATGGCTTCTTCTTGCGCAGGGTCGGCCAAAAAATACTGGGCCACCACGAACTCGTCGCCCTCAAAATAACCCGCGCCCACCAAAAATGCCAGCGTGCCCGCGCCGCCCGCCAGCCCGGTGGTCTCGGTGTCCACAAACACCGCGCTGGTCAGGTCAAATTCATTTGGGGTGATGGCGCTTAGCCGCGCCGCGCCCTCGCGCAAAACGCGGTTCCCGTGAGATTCATGCAATCCGTAGCGCGTGCGGCGCACCACCGCCTCGCCAAACGGCGTGCGGATGCGCTCGTACTCTCCCCTCGCGCCGGGCGTGACTGGGCGCAGCCTTTCTTCGGCGCGGTCAGGGGCAACGGGCGCAGGCCGCGCCGCATTCGTTAGATGCGCCGCGCCCTTGTGCACGCCCAGCCGCCGCAGTTTCTCGCGTAAATCGTTGTTCACGTCAATTACTAATTACGAATTACGAATTACGAATTACGAATTACGAATTACGAATTAGTAATTGGTAATTCACAATTAATTGCCCAGCATCTTAACCCAGAGGCGCACATCTTCATCGCTGGCGGTTTTGCCCAGCTCGGCGATGACATCCACCAGACGCGGGGTGTCGCGCAACATGCGGCGCAGGGTGTCGCGGGCCAGCTCGCTCACGCGCATCGTGCGCGAGGCGTAATCGCCAATGTATGCGCCCTGGTCGTAGCACTTCACCGGGTAGTCAAATACGGTGTCATCGCTCAACCCATCCAGCAGCGCCGGCAGCGCAGGCGGGCCGATGTGTGCCAGCGCCTGCGCCGCGCTCTCGGCCACGCTCACGTAATCATCCAGACCGTAGTCATTGGCGTAGCCATCATCGCGCAGGGCGGCTGCCAGCCCCCGCGCAGCAAACGCCCCGTCCGCGCCCAGGCCGCCAATGGCGCGGATAGCCTCTATCTTTTTGAGCGGGTCGGGCGCGTTGAGCGCGTCCAGCAGGTCTTGGCGCATGACGCGCATGGTATCGCATTCTTTGGGTGGAGAAGTGCCCGGAGCGCTCCGCCCAACTCGTTGGGACGCGCTCCGGGCACTGAGGGCACTGAAACTATTTTGCCCGTACAATCCAGGTATGACACAAACCAATGCACGTGTGATTCTTAAATCCATGCGCGAAAAATCCGTTCGCAATCGCCATCCGCGCCTGTTTGCCGGGGCCATTAAAGATGTGGAAGGCAAACCCAAAGATGGCGACATCGTAGAAGTGCTGGACAACAAAGGTGCGTGGCTGGCGCGCGGCCTCATCAACCAGCAATCGCAAACGGCGGTGCGCCTGCTCACCTGGGATGAGCGCGAGCAGGTTGATGATGCGTTTTGGCATGCGCGGGTGAAAGCCGCCATCGCCCGCCGCGAGACCGATCCGCTGCTGGCAAACACAAACGCGCGGCGTTTGATTTATGGCGAAAGTGACGGCCTGCCCGGTTTGGTGGCCGATGATTACGGCGGCCACATCGCGGCGCAATTTTCTGCGCTGGCGGCGTTGCGCTACAAAGACGCGCTTCTGGATGCGCTGGAGCAAAACGCGGGCGCAAAATCCATCCACGCGGTTGCGGATGTGGAACGCCTGCAATACGAACGCGTGACCCCTGCGCGTGAGCTTGGCTCGCGCGGGGAGCCGCCCGCTGGCCCGGTGGAGGTGCATGAGAACGGCTTGCGCTATTTGGTGGATGTGATTGGCGGCCAAAAAACCGGCTTTTATTTGGATCAACGCGAGAACCGGGCGCGGCTGGCGAAGTATTGCCGCGGCGCGCGTGTGCTGAACGCGTTCAGTTACACCGGCGCGTTTGCCATCGCCGCGTTGTCTAATGGCGCGGCCAGCGTGGTGAATGTGGATTCTTCGGCGGAGGCATTGGTGCTGGCCGAACGGAATCTCATCCTGAACGATGACAAGCTGAACGGCGAAGCGGAGTTGATTGAGGCCGACGCCTTTGAGGATGTGCGCGCCCGGCGCAAAGAAGGCCAGCAGTTTGATGTGGTCATCCTTGACCCGCCCAAGTTTGCCCACGCGCCAGATCAGGTGGATCGCGCGGCGCGGGCTTACAAAGACCTCAACCGCATTGGGATGGCGCTGGTCAAGCCGGGCGGCATCCTCGCCACGTTTTCGTGTTCGGGGGTGGTGGACCCCAAGCTGTTCCAGCAAATTATTTTCAGCGCCGCGCTAGAGGCCAACCGCGAGGCCAGCATCATCGAGAAACTTTCGCAGGCCAGCGATCATCCGATTTTGCTCACTTTCCCGGAGAGTGAATATTTGAAGGGCCTGGTTTTGAGAATGGCGTAGTCAATGACGAATTACAAATTACGAATTGCGCGCCCGCTCACGTTAATTCGTAATTTGTAATTCGTCATTCGTAATTGATATGAGGCTTTTGCGTTCTTTTGGTTTTGCGGTTGAAGGCATCGTTCACACCTTCAAGACTCAGGCGAACTTTCGGATTCACACCTGGATCACGGTGGGCATCATCATCGCCATTTTTGCCTTGCGCGTCAGCCTGGATCAAGCGGCGATTTTGGTTTTGCTCATTGGGCTTGTCTTGCAAGCCGAGTTGTTCAACACCGCGCTGGAAGCCATCGTGGATCATGTCTCGCCGGAGTATCACGCGCTGGCAAAAATTGCGAAGGATTGCGCGGCGGGCGCGGTGTTTGTCACCGCCGGGGTCGCCATCGTGGTAGGCGTGTTGGTGTTTGGGCCAAGGCTGTTTGGGGGTTAAACCAAAAATCGCCCATCGTCCTGCATTCGTAGGCTATGCGTAGGTCAAACGCATGGCAATTCTTCCTAGAATGAACGAATGCAATCCGACCTGAGCCGCCGGGCTTTTCTCACCACGCTGACGCTGGCGTTGTCATCGCTTTTGTTCATGGGCATGCTGGTTGCGCGCATGGCCTACACCGGCGAGCCGCGTTACCGCTTCTTTATTTGGAATTTGTTTTTGGCGTGGGTGCCCTTTGCCTGCGCGTTTTTTGCGTATCGGCTGCACCGCTATGCCGAACGGTCTTCCATCGGGCGAAGGCTTTTTACCGCGCTTTTTTTGCTGGCATGGCTGGTTTTCTTCCCCAACGCGCCGTATGTCGCCACAGATTTTATTCATTGGCAGCAGGGGCTGGATGTGCTGGCGTTTTACGACCTGGTGATGATTTTGCTCTACGTGATCACCGGCCTTGTGCTGGGGGCGCTCTCGCTATATTTGGCTCACGCAATTGTGGAGTACGCGCTGGGGCCGGTGATGGGTTGGCTGTTTGTGCTGGGCATTAGCGCGGCGGGTGGGCTGGGTATTTACATTGGCCGGTTTTTGCGATGGAACTCGTGGGATTTGGCGCTGAACCCCGATGACGTGTTGCGCGATGTGCTTTCGCGCTTCATGCACCCCATCGCCAACGCGCGCTCCATCCTTTTTGTGCTGATGATGACCGCGTTTGTGTTTTGCGTGTATGTGCTGGTAAAAAGTTTGGCGGGAATGAAACTGGTTACGAGAGAGTCGTAGACGTAGCGCTCATCATTTTCGCGCGCGTAACACGTTCACACAGACATGAACGAACACAAACCCGAATATCAGCCAAAGCATGGAGCCGCGCAAATCCAGCAGCCCATCTGCCGCAAAGATGGCAAAAATGGCTAGCGAAGCTGTGCGCGAGAAGCTCACTTCCACATTTGGGGATGGCGCTTGAACTGCATCGGTAAACCGCGCCACAAAATCATCGCCAAAACGTTCTAGCGCGCCGCGCAGATGAAACACGCTAATTTCTGGCGCGTTCATCGCGCGGGCGATCCGCGCATCGCGCACAAGCTCTGCTTCACTCAACACCGGCTCCCAGCTAAAACCCGGCGCAGCCAGACCGATAAGGTAGCTGGTTTGCCTGTTTGGGTATCGCGTTTGCATCCCGTGCATGAGCAGCCACAGGTAATACGTTCGTGATTCCTCTGGCATATACGAGGTGTAGGCTTGCAGATTAAGGGTTGACCAATTCCCAGGTGGGTCAACCGGGCTTTGTAAAAGGGTGGCGATGTCATTATCGCCGTCAAACCCATCGGCAAAAAGCGGAAAAATGGACGTGACTTCTTGCTTGAATTGCGGCAAAGTGTTTTGGGCATTTTCCAAAAATTGGCGCATGTTTTGTTCGGCGCGTTTAACTTCACCTACGCCAAATCCCAACACATCAAAAGCCTTGTCTAGCGGTGGCTCGGCATCGGCGATGAAACCAGTAATTGGCAAATTTTTTCACGCACAAAGGCCATCGCTTGTTGGGTGTTGGTTATCCATTCTTCATGAACTGAAGTGGAGACAAAATCTGAAACGGGTGGAAGAAGAACGACCCGAATTCCCTTTTCTTCTGCCAAATTGAGCTGGTTTACAAACTTTTCCTGGGCTGATGGCTCATTAAAAGCCCCAGAATCGAAGGCAATGTAAAGAATACCGCCTGCATTCTTCACATCGCCCAAAACTTTGTTAGAGAAATAATTTACGTCTGCCGCGGCCCAAAACGTGATGGGTGGCTTTGGCGATTGCGCGATGGGCAGGGCAAAGTGATACCCAAACACGCTAAATCCCATCGCCAAGAATGAAAACAAAACGATCCAGCCACCAAGCCAAAGCTTGGCCCTGACCGCCCGAAAACCTATCCCCAAAAGCAACCACACCAACGCGGCAATGACAACCAGATACCATGACCAATCTACAAACGGCGCACCAATTGAAATATAGGTTTGCAGTGCTCGGACGCAAACATAGATAAGGCAACTCAAAATAAAACTTGTTGCGGCGCGGGCAAGTGACCTCATGAATCGCATGTGAACGCATGATAATCCTTGCATATTCGTCTGCGTAAACGTTAACGTAGACGTAGACGCAAACGCGCACGTTTACGTTAACGCTACTAAGCCCGCCATGTTGAGGGATTAGATATAATCATCGCGTCCTCAATATGGCAGATATTCTTCCGCCCCACTCGCTAGAAGCAGAAGAAGCAGCGCTTGGCTCGCTGATGATTGACCCTGCCAGCGTGCCGCGCATTGCCGCGTTTCTTCAGCCGGATGATTTTTATATTGTTAAAAACGGCTGGATTTACGCCGCGCTGCAAAAGCTGGGCGAGCGCGCCGACCTGCTGACCGTGAGCGCGGAGCTGTCTGCCCAAAATCTTTTGGATGACGCGGGCGGCGAGGCCTATTTGGCGCAACTCACGGCCAGCGTGCCCACCGCGTTAAACGTAGACACCTACGCCAAAATTGTGGAGGAGTTCTCCATCCGCCGCCGGATGATTAACGCGGCGGGCGAGATTGCGCGGCTGGGCTATGACCAGACCACCACCATTGAGCAGGTGCTGGAGAAAAGCGAAGCCCGCGTGTTTGAGGTGAGCGACAAGCGCATGTCTGGTCACATGGTGCCCATTCGCAAAGCGGTGGATGAGTTCTTCAGCCGCGTGGAGTATTTGCACGAGCACCGCGATGAGCCGCTGGGAATCCCCACCGGCTACCCGGATGTGGACAAGCTGACCGGCGGCCTGCAAAGGGGCGACCTGCTGATTGTGGCGGCTCGGCCCGGCGTAGGCAAGACCTCGCTCATGCTCAACTTTGCGTATAACGCCGCGTTCCGGCACAAACAGCGCGTGGCTATTTTTAGTTTGGAAATGGGCAACGAGCAGCTGGTTCAGCGGTTTGTGGCCGCCGAGACCGGGATTGACTCGCAGCGCCTGCGCGTGGGCGACCTGCGCGATGACGAGTGGAATGTGCTGGCAAAGGTCAGCCAGCAGATGAGCGATTTGTATGTGTTTTTGGATGACACGCCCTCGCTCACACCGCTGGACTTGCGGGTGAAGGCGCGGCGAATTTACCAGGAATATGGGCTGGATTTGATCGTGGTGGATTACTTGCAGCTTATGCAGGCCGAGGGCGGCGGGCGCAACGACAATCGCGTGCAAGAGATCAGTTATATTTCTCGCGCGTTGAAGGGAATTGCCCGCGAACTGAAGGTGCCGCTGATCGCGGGCAGCCAGCTTTCGCGGTTGGTGGAGCAGCGCAGCGACAAACGCCCCATGCTCAGCGACCTGCGCGAGTCTGGCTCCATCGAGCAAGACAGCGACATCGTGATGTTTATTTACCGCGATGACATGTACAACCCGGATAGCGAGTTCAAGAACATCGCAGAGATCAGCGTGGCAAAAAACAGAAACGGCCCCACCGGCAAAGCCAATTTGTTCTTTGACAAAAAACTCACCAGCTTTAAGAACCTCGCGCACGAGCAAGTGAATCTTGAGTAATAAACATGGATGAACAGGATATACAGGATTTTTCATCTTGTCCATCCGTGTTAAATTTCCTGCCATGCCATCCACAAACCCATCCCTGCGCTTTTACCTGGCGTTTTTGCGGGTGAAGGGAATTGGCGCGGCGCGGTTGCGCAAGCTGGAGGGCTATTTCCCAACGATGGAGGATGCCTGGCGCGGAAGCCAGATGGACTTTATCGCCGCAGGGCTGGACGAGCGCAGCGCCTACGCCATCGCCAGCCAGCGGCCCAAAATTGACCCCGAAGCCGAGCTAAAGACGCTGGAAAAATCCGGCGCAAAAGCCATCACCTGGAACGACCAGGACTACCCGCGTTTGCTGCGCGAGGTGGACGACCCACCGCCGGTGCTGTTTGTGCGCGGAGAGATTACCCCGGCCGACCAATTTGCGGTGGCGATGGTGGGCACGCGCAGCGCAACCGTGTATGGCCGCCAGGTGGCCGAGCTGTTCACCCGCGAGCTGGTGGAAAACAAAATCACGGTGGTGAGCGGGCTGGCGCGGGGGATTGACGCCGTGGCCCACGCCGCGGCGCTGAACGCAGGCGGGCGCACCATCGCCGTGTTGGGTTGCGGGGTGGATGTGGTTTACCCGCCGGAGCATCGCAACCTCGCGGCAAAAATTGTTGAGCATGGCGCCATCGTGAGCGATTACGCCATCGGCACGCCGCCAGACCGCAACAACTTTCCGCCGCGCAACCGCATCATCAGCGGCCTCAGTTTGGGCGTGGTGGTGGTGGAAGCCGATGAGCAAAGCGGCGCGATCATCACGGCCAAATTTGCGGCGGAGCAGGGGCGCGATGTGTTCGCCGTGCCGGGCAACATTTTTAACCAGGCCAGCCGCGGCACAAACCGGCTCATCCGTGAGGGCGCAAAGATGGCGCTGGAAACGCGCGATATTTTGGAAGAGCTGAACTTGCAAATGGCGACCGAGCACGTGGACGCGCAGATGTCGCTTCCGCTGGAAGAACACGAGCAGGTGATTTACAACCGGCTCTCGTATGACCCCATCCCCACCGATGAACTGGTGCGCGGGCTGGATTTGCCCGCCGAGGTGGTGAACGCCACGCTTTCGTTGATGGAACTTAAGGGCTATGTGCGCCAGAGCGGCGGCGCGGGTTATGCGCGGGCGCGTGAGCCGCGCGGGGAATATTTGACCAGCGACGGGTGAAAAAGTGTGTTTTGCAAAAGCTCAAAAGGCTATCTCTGCCGCGGGCTTTACCTCTGCAAACCAACTAGCCAGAGTGGCATTTTCGTGGGCGATGATTTGATCGGCGTTCAAGGCGGCGTTGGGCCAGGTGCTGTGCGCGTCGCTTGCCAGCGTAACGCGCAGCCCGCGCGAGTATGCCGCGCGAATGGTTGTGTCTACGCACAAATCGCTTTGAATGCCGCACACCACCACATTTTTTATTCCCCGCTTTTCCAATTCGGTTTGCAGTGATGTGTCTTGGAACGAGTCTGGGTTGTCTTTTTGCACCCGCGTCTCGCCGGGCAGCGGCGCAATGGCCGGGTGCACCTCAAAGCCGGGGCCAGCCGGATACAGCGGGTGCTGGGGTGTATGCCCGCGGTGCTGCACAAAAATAACCGGCGTTTCGGCGGCTCTGGCTCGGTGGATGAGATCGCCAATTGCTGTCAGCAGCCGCGTCCCATCATGCACTGGCTCGGGCGCGTTAAACATCCCGCGCTGAACGTCAATCACCAGCACAGCGGTGGATGATGCGTGTGTCATGATGTCATTTTAATGCGGGCTGGTTTAACGCTATCAACCTCGCGGGTTGGCCCACGTGACTTTGGAAAGCTGGAGCTTTGAGGGCCAACCCGCGAGGTTAATGACCGCTTGCTTTTGCCGTTCTGCGGGTGGGCACGGCGTTCCACGGGTCTTCTGGCCAGGGATGTTTGATGTAGCGCCCGCGCAGTTCTTTGCGCACCTCCGGGTAGGTGTTGCGCCAAAAACTCGCCAAATCTTGCGTCACCTGAATGGGGCGTTGCGCGGGCGAGAGCAAATGCAAAAGCGCGCGGGTTCGCCCCTCGTTCACGGTGGGCGTATCGGCCAGCCCAAACATTTCTTGCAGCTTCACGGCCAGCACCGGCGGTGAGCCATCCACCGAATAGCGCAGCCGAATGGCCGACCCGCTGGGCACCACGATGTGTTCTGGCGCGAACGATTCCATTTGCCCTGGCAACGGCCAGGCCAGCAGCGGGCGCAGCATTTCCAAAACATCCAGCCGCGCAAAATCTGTGCGCTTCGTGGCCCTATCCAGCCAGGGGCCAAGCCAGTTTTCTGCGTTTGCCAGCAAAGCGTCATCGCTCACATCCGGCCAGGGGTCGCCGCGCCACACGCGCAAACTTTGCGCCCGCGCCTGCCATTGCCGCGCTTCGTCCGTCCAATTGAGCAAGGTCATGCCCTCTTTGCGGGCCACATCGCACAAAACGGCCACGCGCTGGGCCAGCGGCGGCGCAGGCAACGCTTTCGCGCTCAAAATAAGTTCGCCAATGCGCTGCTCGCGCTGCGCCACCAACGCCCCGGCGCGGTCATCCCAACCCACCACCTCGCGCTCGCGGGCAAGTGGCAAAAGATCGGCGGCGTCCAGCGGCGCGGCCAAAAAAATGCGCCCCTCGGCCTGCGCTCCGCCATCAACATCTGCGGCCACAATCCATTCGTTGGTTTGCAGCGGGTCGTGCTCTGGCAAGGCCACACCGCGCCCATTGGCCAGCCGGTAGCGGTGGGTGTTTCCGCGGCGCTGGGCGATGCGGTCTGGGTAGGCCAGCGCCAGCAACTTCCCCGCCAGAAAATGGTCTGGCGCGGCCTTGTGAGCGCCCACCCGCATTTGCGAACGCCACTGGGCGGCCATGCGCTCAATTCTGGCAAAGCCGCGGGCGTTGTGCCGCAACGCTTCTACCCGCGCGGTGATGTCTGCGCCCGCCTCGCGGCCCAGCGGGTCGCGCTCTTCCACCAGCGCGGCCAGGTCGGCGGCCAGCGCGGCGGCTTGCGCGCCCATCGTGTGCGCTTCAAGCAGCATGTGCGCCAAACGCGGGTGCGCGCCCCAATCCAACATGCGCCGCCCGCGCGGGGTGATGCGATCCTCATCATCCAGCGCGTCGAGCATTCGCAAAAGCTCGGTGGCTTGCGCCAACGCGCCCGCGGGCGGCGGCGTGACCCAGCGCAAGGCTGCCGCGTCGTTCGCGCCCCACTGGGCCAGCTCCAGCCGCAGCGGGGCCAGGTCGGCCTCGGCAATTTCTGGTTTGCGGATGGGGTTGAGCTGGCGCTGGATTTGCGGCGTCCAAAGGCGGTAACACATGCCGGGGGCCAACCGTCCTGCCCGCCCCGCTCGCTGGTCTGCCGCGTCCAGCGTCACGCGGGCGGTTTCCAGCCGGGTGAGGCCGGTGCGCGGGTCAAAGCGCGGGCCGCGGGCATAACCGCCATCCACCACCACCCGCACACCCTCAATCGTCAACGAGGTCTCTGCGATGGATGTTGCCAGCACCACCCGCCTGCGCCCGGCGGGGTCTGGCAAAATGGCGGCTTGCTGGGCGTCCAGCGGCAAATCGCCATACAGTTGGCAAATCAGCACATCGGGATGGCGCTCGGTCAAAATATCTGCCGCGCGTTTGATCTCGCCCGCGCCGGGCAGGAACGCCAGAATATCGCCAACGGGTAGAGACGTAAAATTTTGTGTATCTACGTCGCCGACATTGCCATCTTTCAACAACGCAGACACCGCCGAGGCCAGCGCAACCGGCAAGGGCGCGTCAAAATCGCGCTCGGCGTAGCGCAATTCCACCGGGTATTGCCGCCCTTGCGCGCGCACCACCGGCGCGTCCTCCAGCGCGGCGCTCAACCCGCCCGCGTCCAGCGTGGCCGACATGATCAAAATGCGCAGGTCCGGGCGCAAGGCTGTTTGGGCATCGCGGCACAGCGCAAGGGCAAGGTCAGCGTGCAGGCTGCGCTCGTGGAACTCGTCAAAAATCACCAGCCCAACGCCCTCCAGCGCGGGGTCGTTTTGCAGGCGGCGGGTCAAAATTCCCTCGGTCAACACCTCAACGCGGGTGATGGCGCTCACGCGGTTCTCAAAACGCACCCGGTAGCCCACGGTTTGGCCCAGCGCGTCGCCATGCAGATGGGCCATGCGGGCAGCCACCGCGCGGGCGGCCAACCGGCGCGGCTCCAGCATCAGAATGCGTCCTTTCCCCAGCCAGTGTTCATTCAGCAATTCCAGCGGGACGATGGTGCTTTTGCCCGCGCCCGGCGGGGCGGTGAGCAGCGCGGTTGTGTTCTGGCGCAGAACAGCGCGCAACTCTGGCAGCGCGGCGTAAATGGGCAGAGGTTCCATCACGCTGCCAAGTTTAGCGTGTGTGGGCGGGCGAGGAGCAGGGAGCCTCACTCCCGCCTGATATGAATCGCATCTTTTGGGCTTTTTTCACCGCCGAGACGCTGAGACGCAGAGCAATTCTTTGTTTTCTCCGCGCCTCTGCGGTGAAGGGAATGGGTGGAGAGCCTCACTCCCGCTTGATATGAATCGCATCTTTTGGGCTTTTTTCACCGCCGAGACGCTGAGACGCAGAGCAATTCTTTGTTTTCTCCGCGCCTCTGCGGTGAAGGGAATAGGTGGGGAGCTTCGCCCCTTGCCCGATGGGAACGCCCCTTTGGAATTTTGTAAGCCAACCCGGAGGTGTTCAGGGGGTCAAGGAGCGCATGGCCTCGTGGGCGGTTTTGCCGCTCAGGCGGCGGTAGGTGTAAAAATACACATCGCGGAAGATGGCGGTGATGGGTGCGGCCAGCACAACGCCAATCAGCCCCAGCGCCTGACCAAAAACCACCAAAGACACCATCAAAATAGCGGGGTGTACGCCCACGCTTTTGCCCACAATGCGCGGCACAAGGATGTTATTTTCTGAAAACTGGATGACAAAAAACAGCCCGGCCACCGCCAGCGCCGCCGCCGGCCCGCCCACAAACAGGGTCACAATCACGGCGGGAACCGCGCCCAGCATGGCCCCAATCATGGGCACCAGCTCTCCAAACCCAGCCCAGATGGCCAGAACAAGGATGTAGTCAATCTCAATGCCGGGGATAAAATCCAAAATTGCCATGCCCACGCCCGCCGCCGCACCAACGATCACGCCCAGCGTCAACTGGCCGCGAATGTAGGCGCTGAGCGAACGGTCAATCAGCTGCCACACATGCCAGAAATCCGCGCGAATGCGGTAATCCAAAATGCGGTTGAGCGAGGTTTTGGCCCGCCGCACATCCATCAAAAAATAAAACAGCCAGATGGGGATGATGAGCAGGCCAAACACAAAGGCAATGGCGCTGAACACCTGCGTCAGGCGGCTGGCCAGCCACCCGCCCGCGCCGCGCACAATTTCGCCCATGTTTTTTTGCAGTTCGGGCAAAACCATTTTGAAGATGGAGGCGATGGGCGCCTGCAAATTTGCGGGGATGGTTGCCTCGTACCATGTTGTGATGTCCTGCGCCAGATGCGGCCAGTCTTCTGCGCGGGGAATGCTGAGGATGAGCCGCTGAATTTGCCCGATGAGCGGCGGGACGATGAACACAAGAAACAGCCCGATGCCCAGCGCGGCAATGGCATACACAATCAAAATGGCGGCCCAGCGCGGCATTTTTTTATCCAGCAGGTTCACCAGCGGCCACATCAAATACGCCACCACCAACCCCAGCACAAACGGGGCAAGGGCTTTTTCGGCGGAGATGAGCAGCGCAAAAATGGCTGCCACCGCCAGCGCAACCAACGCTACTCGCGCTATTTGGCGCGGCGTAGCGCGGCGGATGGAACTTGCAATATCCTCAATTGTTTGCTCGGCCATGCGCCAATGTTATACCAGCGCGGTGGAGCTTCGATCCCGCCTGATATGAATCGCATCTTTGGGGCTTTTTCACCGCCGAGACGCTGAGA
>DAORUN010000007.1:0-61626 GCA_035433205.1 Thermoflexales bacterium
ATCGAAGAATGTAAACCCAGAACGACATTCGGGCATTTTACACGCGCAAAAATAATTCCGTTCGCGTTCAGGATGAGCGGAGAAAAATAATATGCCCGTTCGCCCTGAGCTTGTCGAAGGGCGGCCCCCGCACCCGCGAAGATATGCGCCGGGCAAGAGGGCCATCCTTCGCCCTTCGTCAGGCTCAGTGGCTCACGCTCGTTCCTCGTGTTCGCGCTCAGGATGATCGGACGATTTTCTTTGGAAGTTCCCATTCGCCCTTCGACAAGCTCAGGGCGGCCCCCCGCGCCCGGAAGGTATGCATTGGGTAAGACAGCCATCCTTCGTCCTTCGTCAGGCTCAGTGGCTCACTTCGCTCGCGCTCAGGATAAACGGATGATTTTCTTTTTGGACCCTGTTCGGTTTGAGCTTGTCAAAGTACCGTCTTCCGTCTTCCGTCCTCCGTCTCACTTCACAAAATCGCCACGGGCGCTTCAATCACCGCCACCATGCCCACCTTGGCGCTGCGCCTAAACACAAACGTGCCGCGCAAATCCTCGGTGACGAGCGTGTTGACGATGTTCAACCCCAGGCTGGAGTGAATGGCGTCCTGGCCCAGGTCGCTGCCGCGCCCGTTATCGCGCACTTCAACCACAATGCTGCCATTTCTGCGAGAAAGTGTGACCGTGACTTTGCCCGCATCGCGGCCAACAAAGGCGTGCTCCAGCGAGTTTTGCACCAGCTCGTTCACGCACAGCGCAATGGAGGTGACCGCCCGCGCCGAAAGTTTTTGCCCCTCGCCCTTCACCTCAATTTCCAGCGTTTGGTCGGGGCGGGTCATGTTGGCGTAGGTGAGCGTGACAACTTTCTGGATGACTTCCTTCACGTCCACCAACCGCAGCCCGCCGTGCGCCATCGCGTCGTGCACCGCGGCAATGGACATGATGCGATTCACGCTTTCTTGCAGCACTTCCTTCGCGCTCAACTGGCTATCGCTGCTCATTTGCAATTGCAAAAGCATGACGATGTTTTGCAGATTATTTTTTACGCGGTGGTGCATTTCTTGCACAATGGCCGCGTTGCCCACCAAATGCGCATTTTCAATCGCCAGCGCGATTTGGTTGGCAAGGGTGGTGCACAACTCAATTTGCGTGTCATCAAAAGCGGCGGTGTCGGCCCGCCACACATTCATCAGCCCAATGCGTTTTTGATGCACCACCAGCGGCACGCACAACAACGCGCGCAACCCGCTGATGCGCACCCACTTGGCGTGCGCGCCAATCAATTCAGTTTGCGCCTCATCAATTAACAGCGGCTCATCCACCAGCGTGTCCGGCTCGCGCAAGGGCAGTTGATCCAAATACCAAACCGGCTCGGTGGGTGTTTCAATAACCTCATCAAATACCGCGCGAGAGACAAAGGCGCGGTCGCTTTCATCCAAAAGCAGCAGCGAACACCGCCGCGCCGAGACCGCGCGGGCGGCCATCTCGGCCACCACGCGCAGGGTTTCATCCAAATACACCGGCGCGGTCACGGCTTTGCTCACCTCAGAGATGGCGCTTAGCTCGCGGATTTTGCGCTCGCTTTCTTCGTGCAGCACGGCGCGTTCCAGCACGCCCGCCACCACATCTGCAATGAGCGCCGCAAATTCAATATCGCCATCCGTCCACCTGCGCCGCGTGAGCGTTTGCACGTTCATCGCGCCAATCACCCGCTCTCCGCTGGTGAGGGGAACCGCAAGGAGCGACTTAAACGACCTTTCGCGCGTGTCGGGGATCATATAAAAACGCGGGTCATCCCACGCGTCTTGCACCGCCACCGGTTGCTGGCTCTGGGCGGCCCAGCCGGTCAACCCCTGGCCCATCACCAAAAAAGCGTTGTCCACCGCGTCTGGGTATAGCCCGGTGGTGGCTTTCAGCATCAGCTTGCCAGCGGGCGCATCCAGCAGGTAGATGGAGCATGAATCGGCTTTGAGCGCGCCGGTGGTCGTTTTGGTCACACTGGTCAGGATGGAGTGCAGATCGGACGAGGCGTTAAATGCCTGGAAAATTTCTCGGATGGCATCCAGCTCCGCGTTGCGCCGCGAAAGCACTCGCGCAATGCCAGTGCGGGTGGGTTTTATTGCTTCGGCCATTTATTTAAGTGCAAAGTTCAAAGTGCAAAGTATAGAACGCGATTGTTCTTCTTTGCACTTTGGGTTTTGCACTTTGGGTTTTGCACTCAGCGAGCGACTCGCGCCAATTCCTCATACACCGGGTGAAGCGGGGCGCGGGGCAGAGAAAATTCGGTGTAAGCGGGATTGCGCCATTCCAGCAGGGTGGCCCAGCCATCGGTGGGCGGGTCTTGCACATAGTTGGCAATCATCCCGCGCCAGACAAAGCCGTTGCGCAATTGGGTACTAAAGGTGCTGTCATACAGCTTGCCATCCATCACCAGCCGCATGTATTCGTGGGCGGTTAGTTTGTTTTTGTATTCAGAAAAACCGGGGATCATGCCGCACACCACCTGCCCTTTCAGGCCTAGGCGCTTGCACAAATCCTTGCGCGCGTCATGAAATTTGCGCGCAATGCCCATCCCGCGATAATCCGGGTGAACGCTCATGTCCGCGCCGTAATAATAATTTCCGCGCGGGTTGTGCCGCCAAAACCAGCCATTGCTGATGGCGCGCAGATAGGTGTGGCCGTGGGTGTGCTCAAAATCAAAATGGGTTCGCAAACCGGCGGTCATGCCAGCCACAATTCCAGTTTCTTTTTCAATCGCCACAAATTGCCCCTCCGGAAAAAGCCGGATGTGATTGGCAATGTGCGCTTCGCTCAATTGTTCTGCGGGCGCAAGCGTGGGGAAGCAAAGCCGCTGAAGTTCAGCGCAGTGCGAAAGATGTTCGGGGCGCGTGTTTGTGATTAATATGTCACTCAAGATGCTCCTTGCCGGATTTTGGCCGGTGCCAGGTTAGGGTCAACCAGGCGCTCCCTGCTGCACTGCATTTACGGTCACAGCATTGGCGCCCGCGTTTTGGGTTTGTTCTTCGCGGACTTCATTCATTTTGGGTAACTTTGTCACCTCTTGATAAATAAAAACGCCAACCTTAAAGGATTGGCGTTTAAATTTTAACCAATTACGGATTACGAATTACGCATTACGAAGAAATTGCTCATAATTCGCAATTCGCATCTCGCCTTACGCAATTAGGCTTTGCGATTGAAATCGCGCCTCGTGAGCCTTCGGCTGAGCGTCCACCTGCGCGGACGCATGGATGTCGGCGCAGGCCGACATTCGACAAAATGCTCGCAAAGCGCGATTTCAATCGCATTGCATAAGGCAAATTTCTAATTCTTAATTAACTTTCGCAATTCCTTCTTCCAGCACATCCAGCCCTTCTTGCAATTGCTCCTCGGTGATGACAAGCGGGAACAGAAAACGCACGCCGTTGGAATACAACCCACAGCGGATCATCATCACGCCGTTTGTGTTGGCGTAGTTCACAATGCTGAGCACCTTTGCCACATCCAGCGGCTGTTTGGTTTTGCGGTCATTCACAAACTCCATCGCCAGCATCGCGCCCATGCCGCGCACATCGCCAATGATTGGATATTTTTCCTGCATTTGCTTCATGCGGTCGCAGGCGATGCCTCCCAAACGCGCCGCCCGCCCGCACAAGTCATCGCGCTCAATCACGCCAATGGCCGCCAGCGCAGACGCGCACGCCACCGGGTTGCCGCTGTATGTGCCGCCAATGCCGCCCAAATGCACCTTGTCCATAATCTCGGCGCGGCCCACCGCGGCGCTCACGGGCATCCCGCCGCCCATGCTCTTCGCCATCACAATGATGTCCGGCTCGACATCATAATGCTCAATGGCAAACATCTTTCCGGTGCGGGCAAACCCGGCCTGAACCTCATCCGCAATGAGCAACATGCCATATTTTGTGCAGGTTTCGCGCAGGCGGCGCATAAACTCGCGGGGCACGGGGATGAACCCGCCCTCGCCCTGCACCGGCTCAACGATCACCGCCGCCACCGCTTCGGGCATCACATGCGCAATCAGGGCGCGTTCAAATTCCTGCCACACCAGCTCAATTTTTTGTTCGTCGCTCATGTTTGGCAAAATCTCTGGGTGGGATGGAACCCCGGCTGTGCCAATCACCGCGCCGGTGCCAACTCGGTAAAGATACGGGAACGACGCGCGATAAATTTCTGGGGCGAACGGGCCAAACCCTTTCTTGAACAACGCGTATTTGCTGGTGAGCGATTGGGTGAGCAGCGTGCGCCCGTGATACCCGCCCTCAAACGCGATGATGGCTTGCCGCCCGGTGGCGGCGCGGGCGGTGAGGATGGCGGTCTCAACCGCCTCGGCCCCCGTGTTTTGAATCATGGCCTTTTTTGGCCCGCTAATGGGGGCGATGGCGCACAGTTTTTCCGCAAGCTGCACATGCGGCTCGGTGGTGGCCACCAGCCCGCAGGCATGAATCAACTCATCGGCCTGGGCCTTGACCGCCGCGACCACCTCTGGCGTGTTGTGCCCAACGTTCAGCACGCCAATCCCGCCGGTGAAGTCAATCACGATATTGCCGTCCATGTCTTCCACCAGAGCGCCGTGCGCCCGCTTAACGGCCAATGGCGTAGATTTGGCGTATCCGGCGGGCATCACCGCCTCGCGGCGGGCCACCAGTTCGCGGCTTTTGGGTCCAGGCAGTTCGGTTTTGAGTTGAATAAATTTGCGCATGGTGTTGGTTGTTGGGTATGGATTGATTTTGACGGAAGACGGGGGACGGGGGATGTGATGCCGTCTTCCGTCACGGTGTGCGAATTGGACTTGTAAAAAACGTATTGATAAAAGATGTTGTGCCCAGCGCCAGCGAGCCAACGACGAGCAGTAACACGATGATAACAAAGCCCGCCCCACCCGCGATGCCAATCCACGAGTTGCGGCGGGCTTTTTCGGGGTCGGCGGCGTGTTTTGCGCCAGCCAAGCCAACCGCGCCCAGCAAAAGCGGCAGCAGCGGCAAGGGCGGCAGGCACACCGCAATCCCAATCCCAAAGCAGGTGGCGATGGATATTGCGCCGAATATGGCCGCCAGCACGGCGATGGTGTCGTTTCCGTTGCGCTCTATGTGAACGACGTTGGGGGCTTCTGGCAGGCGCGGCAGGGCGGCAGCGCGGCCAAGCTGCCCCAAATATGTTTGCGGGGAATAGACCGTTTGGCCGCGCTCGGCCAGCCTTTTTGCCACGCCCTCGCTAATGCGCTGGCCGTCATCGGAATACCAGAGATGCGACGCGCACAGCGGCACGCCGCTTACTTCGCAACGCTCAATTGCTTCGTTCTGGCACTCCACACATCTAGCAGACATTTTTGAATTACGATTTTAGTCGTCCAGGCCTTTGCCGTTCAGAATAGGCTGAACATACTTTTCAATTCTCGCCTCGCGGGTTTTTGATTGTTTGGGCGCGGAGAAATACAGGAGATAGCCCCTTTGCCGGCCCGGTGTTAGCGCTTCAAATGCCTCTTGCAGACCCGGGACCTCATCCAGCTTATTTACAAATTCTTCTGGCATGTTGAATTCTGCCGTTTTTTTGAAGTCAACTTTCAAGCCAGCCCGCTCAATCTCAATTGCTTCGTTGATATACGCCCTCAAAACAGGCTCGGCCCCCACAATTTCTTGAAGATTGGTGAAGCGGACATGGCGGCCAGCCTGCACATTTTGGGTTTGTTGAACCAGTATGCCCTGAGGATCTTTTAGCAACGCGCCCTTGATAAATAGAATTGCGCAGTATTCCTTAAACCCGTGTATTAAAACAACATTGCCATTCTGAAATGTATAACAAGGCACGCCCCACTTCAATTCCTCGGTTAGCACGCTGTCAAGGATGATCGTTCTCAGTTTTCTGTATTCGTCCTGCCATTTGTCGGCCTTGTCAAAAAAGAAGTCAACTTTTGGATTCGTCTTGCTCAACTTGCTCATCGTTGGGTGGCTCCTAAATATCACGAGGGTCGGTTTTTGCGAAGAAAATGAAGGCGGAGAGAGTGAGATTCGAACTCACGGTGACCCATACGAGCCACAACGGTTTTCGAGACCGCCCCATTCAACCACTCTGGCATCTCTCCGCGTGTGGGCCAATTGTAAACGATAAGTTGCGCGGAAGCAGGTGTAATATGCGGGGTGTAATGTTGAGCGCAGGCCATTTTGGCAAAGCTCGCCCATTACAAATTACACCTTACTCTGGATGGCAATATGAACCTGATGGAACAACTGGCGCTGCTCGCGCGGTCAAAAGTGGGCAATTTGATGAGCGGGGTGGAGTTTGAGACAACGGCGCAGGCCAAAACTGCGCAGGTGGAAAAACTACTGGCCGATGCCGACAAGCGCATTGCGCGTTTGCTGGCCGAGCAAAAGAAAACGGCGGCTAAATCATCGGAGCTGGCGCAAAATGCCAAAGCCAGCCAGAACGCCCTCAGCCAAGCCGAGGAAGAAGTGGACGCCGCCCTGCGCGCGGGTGATGACGAGCTGGCGCGGGCGCGGCTGACGCGCGCCAAAGCCATGCGCATGAAAGCCGAAGCCGAAGAAAGCCGCCTGCGCGCCAATGAGAAGCTGGTGGCGCAAATTGAAGGGGAGCTTGTGACTTTGCAAGACCAAATGAAGGTTGTGCGAGAGAGCTATTCGCGCGCTGTCAGCGCCCCACCCGCGCAAAGCCCAGTCAACCACCCGCCAGAAACCAATCAACCCAAAAACGAAGAAAAATCAGGCCCGCCGGAGCCCGCTGAAACCAATGCGGCTCCAGTTGTTGACAATTCAAGTCTTGCCGATGCGCTGAGGCAACTTCAACGGAAGGAGTAGACATAAAAAACGCTTTTTCTTCTGTCTGAGGGTCTGATTTACAAAAATCTATCTCTGTCAATGATATGATTACCAGCTTAATTAAGTAGGCTGGGAATACAAACTCAGGAAACTCAAAGTTTCAAGGACTTAATTTCCGAAACTTCATCTGGTAATACTAAAGTGGATCGTATTGAACATCGCATCGCGCTACCGGTTCCACGCAAAGCGTGGACATCCAGACATCAGCTTTTAGAAGCTATTGGCAAAGCGGCCGAAAGTAAACTGATCCTGATTGTTGCCGGACCTGGATACGGCAAAACGGGCTTGCTTTCGTTGTACGCAATGCGAAATCCCAATGAAAGCTTCGCCTATTTGTCTCTTTCAAAGGCTGAGTCGGAACCGCGTGTATTTGTCCAATCGCTTGCCAGAGCGCTGGTAAAAAGTGGCGCCCTCCCCGCCTCGCACACGCCGCGCGATGCGCAAGGCAACCCGGCATCGGACGTGATGGATTTGCTGGATGAGGCCTCTGCCAATTGTAAAAGACTCACCTTGATTCTGGACGCCTTTGAAAATGTGGATGATTCAGCCGGGATGCTCGGCCTCGTGGCCTCGGCGGGGCGCAATTTGCCAGACAACGCGCACCTGGTGATCGCCAGCCGCGCCATGCCAGCGCTAAAGCTGGGCGCATTGATGCAGGATATGAGCATCATCGGCCAGAATTCTTTTCGCCTTACAGATGAAGAAATTTTGGATCTTATTTCTCAAAATGCTTCTGGCGATGCGTCTTCTGTGCGCACAGACCTGATTAAAAAAGTAAAAACTGTCACGGGCGGATGGCTGACCGGCGCGCGGTTATATGCGCAATTGCTCTCCATCGTTCAAACGGCAAATCAAGCAGACGAGCAATTAGATGAAATTCTGAGCGACTATTTCCGCACAGAGACGCTGGAGCGCATATCCCCCTCTTTGCGCGATTTTGTTTTGCAGACCAGTTTGCTCAACCAGGTTTCTGCGGAGGCGTGCGAAAAAGTATTGGGCATTGAGAACGCGCCAGCCCTGATGGCGGAAACGCGCAGACAAAATTTGTTTGTTGTGGATTCGGGCGAAGGCGCGCAAGGCTCTTTTAGCTACGCCCCGCTCTTTCATCATTTTCTAAAATCCGAGTTCGCGCGGCAAAGCCCCAATGCGCACAAAGAAAGTTTGCGAAAAATCGCGCAAGACCTGCTCCGGCAGGGCATGTTGGAGCAGGCGGTTCAACATTTTATTGACGCAAATGAAAAAAGTATTGCAGCAGAATTGACCCTGACTCAGGGCGACGCCCTTTTGAAAAAGGGCAATTATGCCCAAATGCTGGGGCTGCTTGAACCATTAAAAAAGTTTATTAAAGACGATGCCGCAAGCCGCCAAAAGTTAGAAAACAATGTGGTCTTTTGCCACATCCGGCTTGGAAATTATGCGGCGGCGCGAAAAATTCTGAGCGCCCCTGGCGATGAATTTGCTGAAAATGACCGCGCATTCTGGAGGATTGTTCTAGACACCCACGACGGAAATTATCTGGCGGGTGTCAATTGGGCCACGCACGATCACCCGCATGTGCCCAGTTTTGCGCCAGCGCGCATCGAGGCCGTCTTGTCCGTTGGGCGTTGTCTTGTGGAGTGCGGGCAGCTTTCGGCGGCTTTGCAGTTGCTCATGCCCACGCTTTCCGACCCAGAAATTCTTGAGTGGAAATCGTTGCACGCCCGGGTCAGGATACTGGAATCTGATATTCACGACCTGCGCGGAGACACCGCTCTAGCCATTCGCTCTTCTGCCGAGAGCGTGGCGCTGGCTCGCACAAGCGAAGATAACAGCATACTCATCGTGGCGCTGCTGGTGCAGGCGCGCCGGCTCATGAGCGAGGGCGACCTAAGCGGCGCGGAGCGCGCCATGACAGAGGCAAATCGCCTGGCGCGGCAAGGCAATTACGAGGGGCTTCAAATGCGCCTGGATCAGGCTACGGCATGGTTTGGCCTGACAGGCGGAAGATTTGATGACGCAATCGCCTTAAGCAAGCGAATCATCTCAATTGCTCATAACCAGCCAAACATGCCTCGCGGCATTTCAACCGCCATTCAGTTGGATGCGCTTGAAATGCGTCAACGCGCGTTGATGCTGAGCGCGATGCTCCGAAAAAATTCCCAGTCCAGACTTGATGAGTTTAGCGAGGCCGTGCTGGTGGCGCAAGAAATGATGCGCCTGACCGAAGCGGACCAATCTGTATTTTGGAAACGCAAGGCATTGCGAACCATGGGCGCGGCCACGCTGATGATGGGCGATTTGGCCCCGGCAATGGCATATCTCAAACGGGCGGATGACTTGCGCGGCGAATTTTGGGACATCACCGCCGGCTCTGTGCTGGGATGGCAGCTTTTTATTGAAAATTCCGCTCAAGATGAAGATGCGGGCAAACGGATTGCCAAAATAGTTTCCGAATTAAGTGAACTAAGAGTTAAGCGCGGCAGCTTGACATTTTTGCAGCAAGAAGGCGAAAAGGTGTGGTCGGCATACATCCGCCATTACGCCGCCGACACTTCTAAAAACAAGTCTGTTACCGATACCCGCCCGCTGCCCCCCCGCGCAACATCTACCCGGGTTTTGGAGCCGGAAGCGATTTACCAACCAGCGCGAAGCAGAAATGCAAGCGATGACGGCTCGTTAAAAGTGTATGGTTTTGGAATTGGGCGAACGGTGGCGCATGGCGAGCTGGTGACGGTGGCCCAATGGGGCTGGAGCATTCCTCGCGAACTTTTAATTTATATGTTGACGGTGCGCGAAGCCACGCGCGAACGCATTGGCAGCATCTTCTGGCCAGACTCAAGCACCCTCACCATGCAGCGCGGGTTTCACAACGCAAAATTCACCATCCGCACGGTGATTGGTTTGCCGCCGTTCTTGTATTTCAACGGAATTTACACGCTTAATCCAGATGTTCAATACTGGTACGATGTGCAGGAATTTGAAAAGCTGATTGAAGAGTCGCCTCAACTGCCGCCAGAGCGGGCGCTTGAAAATCTTTCCAACGCGGCGGCTTTATATACCAACGACTTTTTGGAAGGGTCTGGGTTGGATTGGGCGGAGAATACCCGGCAACGCTTGAGGGCGCGTTATCTCAAATGTTGTTTAGACATGGGGCAAATCGCCGTATCGCTCAACATCAACAATGCGGAAGTTATCAACCCGCTGGAACGCGCTTTTCAAATGGAGCCTTTGCGGGAGGATATTGCGCGGAGTTACATGCGCCTTTTGCTGCTGGCTGGTAAAAAGGGCGAAGCGATTGAAACTTATCGCCACCTCAGCGCGGCCTTGCGCCGCGAACTAAACGTTCGGCCAGATGAGGAAACCGAAACGTTGTATCGCTCCATCCTAAGCGAAGGCCGCCAGACAAATTAAAAAAGCTGGCGGCGGGCGCCGCGCTTAAAAATGCTCAAACCGCTCGACGTTCAGCACAAAGACGGTCGCGCCGCCCACTTCAACATCAATCACCTGCGCGTTGAGCGCGCCGGGGACTTCTCGCGGGACGCTGATGTAGGCCGTGCGCTGTTTGCCGGTGTTGGCCAGAATTTTGAGGGCTTCATCCACGCGGTTGTCCTCCACACCCATCAGAATGGTGCTATTTTCCCGGCGCAACCACCCGCCCTCAGTCGCAATGCGCGTCACGCGAAAATTGCCTTCAATCAACGCGTTCATCACGCGAGACGCATCATCCGCCTGAACAATCGCCATAATCATTTTCATAGTTTGCCTCCCGGAATTCAGAATTCGTCATTCTCAATTCACAATTGATTTGGGGTAGCTGCCCAATACCCGCAGTGTAGTTGTCATTTCTGAAAGATGGCTTAACGCGCGAGCGCAGTTCGCATCCTCGGCGCGGCCAGCAAAATCCACGTAAAACAAATATTCCCAAGGCGCGCTTTGAAGCGGGCGAGACTCAATTTTGGCGAGGTCAATATCGCGCAAAGAGAATGCGGCCAGCGCCCGGAACAACGACCCCGGAATATGTTTAACGGTGAAGACGATGGACGTTTTGTATTCCGCCCCATCGCGCTGCAACCCCGCTGGCAACGCTGTTTGCCGAGACAACAGCGCAAAACGGGTGAAGTTGGTCTGTTCGTCCTCCAGGCCTTCCATCAGCACCGGCATGGCGTAAAGCTGCGCGGCGCGGCGGCCTGCCAGCGCGGCTGTGTCTTGCGCCCCGCTCTCCTTCAACATTTTGACGCTGCCAGCGGTGTCATACACTTCCCGGCGTTGCGCGGCGGGCAACACCCGCCCCAGCGTGCGCTCGCACTGCGCCAGCGCCTGCCAGTGCGACATCACCACGCGAATATCTTCCAGTTTTGCGCTGGGCTGGGTGATGAGGCACCAGTGAATGGGCACAATCACCTCGCCCACCACATGCAGGCTGTGGCGCATCAACAAATCATAGTTGCGGTGGATGGCCCCGCCCAAAGAGTTTTCCAGCGGCACCACGCCAAAGTCGCATGCGGCAGAGGCCACATCATCAAACACGGCGTCGAAGGTTTGCCGCGGCGCGGGCACGCCGCGCTGGGCAAACAAATCAAACACAGCCTGCTCGCCCCATGCGCCCGGCTCACCCTGATACGCCACAGAATAACTTGTCATGTTGTGCTGCGATTTTACCCGCACATTCAGCCAGACGCAAAGCCTGAGGCAAGGCGCAAAATAATTTTGCGCGAAACTTTGCGCAACCGCGATCTCATACTCAAGTCTTAACTTTAGGGTTTGTTGAGAAAAGGCATGGACAAAATGCGTTAAATACATATACTCTCCACTCGGACAGAACATGATGCTAAAAAACGACGCATCAACGGGAAAATCCTGTTCGTTTGTCCTCGGGAGTATCTTCAATGAAAGTGGCTATCGCGGCAGATCATGGCGGTTTTGATTTAAAAACGCAGCTGGTCGCGCGCCTTAAAACAGACGGCTTTGATGTCGCAGACCTTGGAACCTACGACACGACACGGGTGGATTACCCAGATTACGCCAAAAAGCTGGGCGAATATATTTTGGCCGGGAACGCGCGGCGCGGCATTTTGCTGTGCGGCAGCGGCGTTGGCGCATCGGTTGCGGCCAACAAAATAAAGGGTATTCGCGCCAGCGTGTGTCATGACACCTATTCCGCGCATCAGGGCGTGCAGCACGACGACATGAACGTGCTGGTAATGGGCGGGCGTGTTATCGCCATTGAACTGGCCCACGAAATTTCCAGGGCTTATCTTGCGGCAGAACTTCTTCAACAAGAGCCGTATTTGGGGCGGCTGAAAAAAGTGCTGGCCATGGAAGAAGCGATGTGCCAATGAGCGGAAATGTTTACGAACCTCTTCAAACAACCCCAGCCCCCATTTCGGGCGAGGGGAATATCACTATGACAAATGCTTTTAATACCGAAGTCCAGAAACTGGGACAAAGTTTCTGGTACGACAACATCCAGCGTGGGTTGATCCACTCTGGCGAATTGCAGGATTTGATCGCGCACTTTGGGGTGCTCGGCATCACATCAAACCCATCTATTTTCGACAAAGCCATCAGCCAAAGCGCAGATTACGACGAAGACATTGTGGCGCTGGTGCGGCAGGGCAAAGACACAAAAGCCGTTTACGAAGGGCTGGCGATTGCGGATATTCAAGCCGCCGCAGATTTGCTTTTGCCCGTGTATGAGCGCACCAATGGCGGAGATGGCTACATCAGCCTTGAGGTCTCGCCCTCACTTGCGCGAGACACGGCGGGCACGGTGGCCGAAGCGCGCCGCCTGCACGCGGCGGTGGCGCGGCGCAACTTGATGATCAAAGTCCCGGCCACGGCAGAGGGCATCCCCGCAATTGAGACGCTCATCGCCGAGGGCATCAACATAAACGTGACCCTGATCTTCTCGCCCGATGTGTATGAAACAGTGGCGCGGGCATACATGGCCGGCCTCAAAACCCGCGCAGACAAAGGTCTTTCGCTGGATGTGGCCTCGGTCGCCTCGTTTTTTGTCAGCCGTGTGGATACGCTGGTGGACAAGCTGCTGGACGAAAAGATAGCCGCCGCGAGCGATGAAGCCAAAAAGACCGCGCTGGCCGCGCTCAAGCACAAAGCGGGCATCGCCAACGCCAAAGTGGCCTACCAACTTTACAAAAAACTCATCGCCGAGCCGGGCTGGAAGGCGTTGGCCAAAGCCGGGGCAAGCCCGCAGCGCCAACTCTGGGCCAGCACCAGCACAAAAAACCCCGCCCTGCCCGACACGTTTTACGCCGATGCCCTGATTGGCAAAGACACGGTGGACACCCTGCCGCCTCTCACACTCAAGGCATTTAACGATCACGGAAAAGTGGCCGCCACGCTGGATAAAAACTCCGCCGAGGCCGCATCTACCATGAAGGCGCTGGAAGACGCGGGAATTAACCTGCCCGGCGTGTGGCAAAAACTGCAAGACGATGGCGTGAAGCAATTTTTCGACGCGTTTGGCTCAATGCTAAAAGCAATTGACACCAAGCGCGATTCGATTGTGGCGCGCGGCGAAGTGAGCGGCGATGGCATTGCGGTGGCAGAGGTGTATGTGGAGGAGCTTGCGGCCTCCAAAACAGCCACCCGCATTTGGCAGCGCGATGCTTCAATTTGGACAACCGCGCCGGAGCACATCAAAGTCATCAGCAACCGGCTGGGCTGGTTGTCATCCATTGACATTATGCGCGGCGCACTGCCCAAAATTACCGCGTTTGTGAACCGCGTAAAGGCAGAAGGCTACACCGATGCGGTGGTGCTGGGCATGGGCGGCAGCTCGCTCGCGCCCGATGTCTTTCGCGCGACATTCAACAAGGCCCCGGGCGCCCTCAACCTGCATGTGCTGGACACAACCGACCCCGTGAGCGTGGCCGCATTTTCCAAGAGCCTTGATTTGAAAAAGACGCTCTTTTTGGTCGCCAGCAAATCTGGCGGCACCATTGAGGTGCGGGCGTTTTATGAGTTCTTCCGCGCGCAGGCCGATGACAAACTGGGCGAGAACGCGGGCGCACATTTTGTCGCCATCACCGATGAGGCCTCGCCGCTGGATACCCTGTCTGAATCCGAGGGCTTCCGCACGGTGTTTTACAACCCGGAGGACATTGGCGGGCGTTATTCCGCATTGTCTTATTTTGGCCTGCTGCCTGCCGCGCTGATGGGCATTGACATTGCCCGCTTGCTGGACCGCGCCGAGCAAATGGAAACCTGGTGCATGAGCGACAGCCCGCTCAACCCCGGTTTGTGGCTGGGGTCGTTGCTGGGCGGGTTGTCTCTGGCTGGCAAAGACAAGGTCATGCTGATTTGCTCTCCCAAAATTGACGCGCTGGGTTTGTGGATTGAGCAGTTGATTGTGGAAAGCACCGGCAAGCAGGGGCGCGGCATTGTGGCGGTGGAGGGCGATCTGGCGAACATGAAGCACCTGCCAGAATTGACGCGCGACCGCGTATACGTTTACACCGCGTACGAAGGCGACACCACGCACGACAAGTTGATTGCGCAAATTGAAAAGCTCAAGCTGCCGCTCATCACCCTGCGCTTGAAGGACGAGTACGATATCGCGGCAGAGTTCTTCCGCTGGGAATTTGCCACGGTTGTGGCTGGCTCCATCATCGGCGTGGATCCGTTTGATGAGCCAAACGTGACCGAGAGCAAAATTAACACCAAACGGCTGCTGGAAGAGCACGAGGAAAGCGGCGTGTTTGCCAGCGAGGCGACCAGCAAGAGCGCGAACAGCCAGATCAACAAGTTCTTGCGCAGCGCAAAAGAAGGCGATTACGTCGCCATTCACGCCTACCTGCCTTATGGCGGCGAGACCGCCGAACAACTGCAAAAGTTCCGTCAGCTTATTGGCGAAAAAACCGATGTGCCCGTGACGCTGGGCTATGGCCCGCGTTTTTTGCACAGCACCGGCCAAATTCACAAAGGCGGCGCAAACAACGTGGTGGCGGTGCAGCTGACCTACGACGTGGAAGATGACGTGCCCATCGCGGGCGCGCCTTATACGTTTGGCACACTCATCCGGGCGCAGGCGCTGGGCGATTACGAGGCTTTGCGCGCGCACAGCCGCCGGGTCATCCGCATGCACTTGGGTTACGACGCGGTGGCCGGGTTGAAGAAGCTGATGAAAACAATGAAGGGCGCCACGCGCAAGGTAAAAACGGCGGGAAAATCCAAAATTAAGAATTAAGGTGGACTTACGCAAAAATCAAGGTCGTCATTCCCGCGCAAGCAGGAATCCATACCGCGCCAAACCAAAAATACAAGGGAGGCTCGGTTCCCCGCAATTTATTTTGCGGGTTAGTTATAGATTTTCGCTTGCGCGGGAATGACGGACTTTCTTTCGGTTCTTTGACATATATTTTGCGTAAGCCCAGTTAAAGATCTGACAAAAGATGGCGGCGAAAATTGTGGGGCGTGTTTTACAAAACCGCTCAACGATAATTCATCGTTCTTAATTCGCAGGTAAAAGGAGCAAGATGCAAATAGGATTGTTTGGCTTGGGCAGAATGGGCGCAAATATGGCGCGGCGTTGGCACAAAGAGGGCCACGATGTAATTGTGTGCAACCGCAGCCCCGCGCCAATTGACGAGCTGAAAGGCGAAGGCCTGAAGGGCGTGTACAAAATTGAAGAGCTGGTGGCCGCGCTGGAACGCCCGCGCGCCATCTGGGTGATGATTCCATCTGGCAAACCGACCGACGACATGATTGAGCACCTGCTCACCATTTTGGAGCCGGGAGACGCCATTATTGACAGCGGCAACAGCAACTGGCATGACAGCAAACGCCATTACGCCGAGTGCAAGGCCAAGGGCATCCAGTTTATGGACCAGGGCACAAGCGGCGGCGTGTGGGGTTTGGAAAACGGCTACTGCCTGATGATTGGCGGCGAAAAAGAAACATTTGCGCGGCTGGAGCCGGCGTTTGCCGCGCTCGCGCCCGATGCGAAGTATTACCTGCACTGCGGCGCGGCGGGCGCGGGTCACTTCACCAAAATGGTGCACAACGGCATTGAGTACGGCATGATGCAGGCCTACGCCGAGGGCTTCGAGATAATGAAAAAGTCTGAATTTGGCCTGAACCTGCGCGATGTGGCGTGGGTGTGGGGCAAGGGCAGCGTGGTGCGCAGTTGGCTGCAAGAGTTGCTGGTCAACGCCTTTGAGGAAGACGGCAACGATTTGGCCGATATTCGCGGGTATGTGGATGACAGCGGCGAAGGGCGCTGGACTATTTTGGCGGGCATGGATGAAGATGTGCCCACGCCGGTCATCACCATGGCTCTTTACATGCGCTTCCTCTCGCGCCAGCAGGAATCTTTTGCCGCGCAGGTGAACGCCGCGCTGCGCAAGCAGTTTGGCGGGCACGCGGTTAAAAGTTGATGGCAGATAGTTATAGCCAAGAGCAATAGCTGATAGTATTGGGTATTGGGTGTTGGGCAAGAAAGGCGGCAAAACCTGCGCCTCGTTTGCCCAGGATTCAATACCCAATATTTTTTTAATTTTTAATTTGTAATTGACATGGCTCCACGTATTCCCGACCCTTGTGTGATGACGATCTTCGGCGCATCGGGCGACCTCACCCACCGCAAACTTATCCCATCGTTGTTTAACTTGTTTTGCGATGGCCAACTGCCCGCTAATTTTGCGATGATGGGTTTTGCCCGCAAGCCCAAGACCGATGATCTGTTCCGCGAGGAGTGCCACAAAAGCGTGGCCGAGTTCTCTCGGCTAAAGCCCATTGATGAGGCAAAGTGGGCCGCGTTTGCGCCGCTGCTTCATTACACCCAGGCCGATTACAGCACGCCCGAAGACTATGACAAGCTGGCGGCGGCGCTGGCCGACCTGGATGCGCAACATGGCACGGCGGGCAACCGGCTGTACTACATCGCCACCCCGCCAGAGGTTTACCCCACAATTATTGAACGGCTGGGCAAGAACCCGCTATGCCGCAAAAGCGCCCTGAACGGCTGGACACGCGTGATTATTGAGAAGCCCTTTGGCACGGATTTGCAAAGCGCCAAAGACCTGAACGCGCACGTTCACAACTTCTTCAACGAGGATGAGATTTACCGCATTGACCACTACCTGGGCAAAGAAACGGTGCAAAATATTTTTGTCTTCCGCTTCTCCAACGGCATTTTTGAGCCAATTTGGAACCGGCTGTATGTGGATCATGTGCAAATCACGGTGGCCGAGAACATTGGGGTGGAAGGGCGCGGGTCGTATTACGAGACCGCGGGCGTGGTGCGCGATATTGTGCAAAACCACATGATGCAACTGCTGGCGCTGGTGGCGATGGAACCCACGATTGAGTTTTCTGCCGACGCAGTGCACAACGAAAAGGTCAAAGTTCTAAAAGCCTTGCGGGTAGACACGCGCCAGGGTGATGGAACTGTGCGCGGGCAATACGGCCCCGGCAAGGTGGATGGGAAACTCGTGCCGGGATACACCCAGGAGGAAGGCGTGGCTCCAGATAGCACGACCGAAACTTACCTGGCGATGAAGCTCCGGCTGGATAACTGGCGCTGGGCCGGTGTGCCGTTTTACGTGCGCAGCGGCAAACGCCTGAGCAAACGCCTGACAGAAATTGCCATTCAGTTCAAACTGCCGCCGCTTTTATTGTTTAGCGAAGAAACCAAGAAAACCATTCAGCCCAACATGCTGGTGATGACAATTCAACCCGATGAAGGCATCTCCATCATGTTTGGCTCCAAGGCCCCCGGCACAGGCGACAAAATTCAACCAGTGGTGATGGATTTCCAGTACGGCGAAGCCTTCAACGTCCCATCACCCGATGCCTACGAGCGACTTTTGCTTGATTGCATCCTGGGCGACTCCACGCTGTTCACCCGCGCAGACGAGGTGGAACGGGCATGGCAAATCATCACGCCGGTGCTGGAATCCTGGAAGATGGGGACTGGCTCGTTTATTGAGCAATACCGCGCCGGAACGCGCGGGCCAAAAGAGGCCGATGACTTCATTCGCGCGGATGGCCGCGAATGGCGACCTTTGTGAATTCTGAATTCTGAAAAGGCTAAGCTCTGAGTCCTTTTCACAATTCAGAATTCGACATTCTGCATTCCTGTATAATCCCGCCCCGTAACTAAAAACGGTCACCCGGACGTGGCGGCGAGAGTATCGTCGCCGCGTCTTCGTTTTTTTCGCATCCAGGATGTTGCGGCACAAACATCGGGACCACTAAAAAACACAAGGAGAAAATAAACCAATGTCTACCGAACTTCGTGATTTTCTGATGTTGTCTTATGCCGAGCTTGAGGATTTAAACCTCGCGGCCAAGCAGCAGCGCCTGAACCGCGTGCCGGCGGATGTGATCGCAGAAGAGCGCATAAAGTATCTGAACGATGAAAAGCGCATCAAGGCTGTGACCGTTCTCTTCACCGATCTTGAAGGCCGCCTGCACATGCTGGATTATGACAAGAAGTTTCTGCTCAAGTCGCAGGATAACCTGACATTTGACGGCTCCTCCATCCGTGGGTTCACCGCCCAGCGCGAGTCTGACCTGCGGCTGGCGATTGATTGGGCCTCGTTTTACTGGGCGCCGGCAGATGTGTTTGGGCCGGGCAAGGTGCTGGTATTTGGTGAGGTGGTGGACAAAGACGGCGTATCGCGCTACCCCGCCGACACGCGCGGAATGCTCAAGAGCTTTGCAGAGAAGCAATTTAACGAGAACGGCTACACCCTGAATGCCGCGAATGAGATCGAGGGCTTTTTGTTCAAGGGATTGGACGCCGAGCGCAATTATTATCAGACCGGGAAGTTTGAGTACGTGAACACAGGCGGTTACTATCACTCGCTGCCAGGTGACCCGCTGCGCACATTTATTGACATGACCGCCGAAGTGCAGCGCGCGATGGGCTTCCAGAATGAGAAGGATCACCCAGAGGTTGCGCCCGCCCAGTTCGAGATCAATTACAGCTACGGCGAGGTCATCGCTGCCGCCGATCAAATTCAGCTTTACAAGTTGATCTGCCGCCAGGCGGCCAACAAGCTGGGCTTCACGGCCAGCTTTTTGCCCAAGCCAGTTGTTGGCGTGAACGGCAACGGCATGCACACCAACGTATCCATCAGCAAAAATGGCAAAAACTTGTTCTGGGATGCCAAGGGCGAGGAAAAGATGAGCAAGTTTGCCTGGTCGTTTGTGGATCGCATTCTTACGCATGGCAACGACATTTGCCTGCTGCTGAACAGCTCGGTGAACGCCTACCGCCGCCTTGACCCGCACTTTGAAGCGCCAAACCAAATCAAGGCCTCGCCGGTGGATCGCGGCTCAATGGTTCGCATTCCCATCGGCAACGAGAAGAGCGCCCGCGTGGAAGTGCGCTCGGTTGCGCCAGATGCCAACCCCTATTTGGTCATGCTCTCGGTGTTCCGCACCGGTCTGGAAGGCCAAATCAGCAAAGAGAAGGGTCTGCGCCAGGCGCAGCGCTATCTGCCAGACAACATTTACGACGCCATCACCAACTTCCGCCACGCATCGTGGACGAGCGAGCTGCTGGGCGAGGATGTGAAGGGCCGCTACGCCGACCTGAAGCAAGCCAGCGCCGACCGCTGCTCGCGCTTGCTGGGCACGTTTGTGAAAGTGCCCGAAGTGCAATACCATCACGAAGTGCACAACCAGTATTTGTGGAATTTGTTTTAGTCTGAACATTAAAAACGGAGGACGGAAAACCGGAGACGGCCCGTCCTCCGTTTTTATTTTTCTGCGCTGGGCTTACGCAAAAATACGCCGCAAGAAAAATAAAAATCCCCGCGAAATAATCGCGGGGATTTTTTTATAGCGGGAGTAGGATTCGAACCTACGACCTTCAGGTTATGAGCCTGACGAGCTGCCACTGCTCTATCCCGCATCAACCTGTTGATTATAGCACACAAACAAATGCGAATTGCGAAATGAATCAAATTTCACAATTCACATTTTCTATTTCGACATCCTGTTTTTGCGCATCTCGCGCTCAAGATCGCCCTCTTGCAAATCGGCGTAGGCGCTGGCAGAGTCGGCCAGTTGGGCGTTCATCTCGCCCAGGTCGCTCATCATTTGGTCAAGGGGTTTTCCGCCGCGAGCCACATCCACCTTGAGCAAATTGGCCTGAACACCAAGCAGCATTTCATGAATACGATTGAGGTTGCTGGACAAATCATCTTCTATTTTCTGCATATCCTCAATAAGGTCTTGCGCATTTGCCTGATTGATGGATTTTTTCGCCATTATTTTTGCGCGGCGGGTTTTGTCTAATTGATTCAAAATTTGAACAAAGTTTTTTTGCGCATCCCGAATCTGTGTCTCAAAATTTTCACGTTGATATTGCGAGACGCCGCTGGCTTTTAGCGATGAGTTAATTTGCTCAAACAGTTCCTTGGATTCTTTGGCAACCCGAAAATAGGCGCTTTTGCGCAATCCGCTGGGGATAAAAATAGTTTCTGCAATATTTTTTTTGGCAATACGCGCCATGATAATCAAGACAACTGTGATCAACAATGTCAACAGCGTCAAAAAAATAATCGTGCCAGAAATAATGTCTTGCATTTGGTGGTTGGGTTGACGGCGCAAGATGCCCCATCAACCCGATTTGTTCGCTAGGCCAGCTTAGCCCGTTCAACGGCTTTGGTCATGGCCTCACGCAAAAGCACGGGCAGCACCTCGCGGCGATATTCGGCGGTGGCGCGGTGGGCGCTGGTGCGCAATTGCACCTCGGTCAGCATCACCTCGGCGGCGGCGTTGATGCTCTCCAGCGTGGCGGGTTTGCCCGCCAAAAACGCCTCGGCTTTGCTGGCGCGGTAAGGCGTGGGCGCAACCGGCCCGGCGGCAATCGCGGCGCTCTCAATCACATCGCCATTCAACTTTACGCGGCAGGCCAGACCCATGATGGGCAGCGCCACGCCTTGCGGACGCATGATGCGCGCGAACCCGCTGCCTTCTCGCGCGCCGGTGGGCACAAAGCGCATGGCAACGATGATTTGTTTGGTGCTGTCTATGGCGCTTTTGCCGGGGCCGGCAAAGGCTTTGCCAATCGGCATCCAGGTGATGGGTTGCCCGGCGCCAGCCACGGCCACATCCCCACCCAGCGCGGTGAGCGAGAGCGTGCCGTCTGCGGCGGGCAGCGCGTGGGCGATGTTGCCCGCCAATGTGCCCACATTGCGCACCTGCGGCCCGCCAATCAGCCCGCACGATTCCATCAATGCCGTGCCGCCCTTTTGAATCAGCGGCGAGGCCACGATCTGCGTGTGCGTTGCGCCGCAGCCAATGACGATGTAGCCGTCTTCTGCGCGGACATCTTGCCACCCGCGCATTTGCGTGACATCCACGAGGGCGGCGGGTTTGTTGCCGCCCGCCTCGCGAGAGTCATCAACGAAATAATCTGTGCCGCCACCCACTACTCGCGCTTTTCCGTTGTATTGCGCCAGAAGCGTCGTGGCTTCTTCAAGACTGGTCGGAAGATGATAGGCGTTGATGGTTGTGCTCATGGCGGTATTATCTCAAAAACTTGCGCTAACAGCTATAATCAAAATTGCTCTTGATGAGTTTGCGGACGCGGACTTGCGCGGTTGCTTGTTGATTTGCCATATCATCGCTTTATTCCCAACACAACGCGCGAGGATTAAGATGAAAAAAGCTTTTTTTGCCCTGCTCTCAAAAAGCATAACTGGCGGCCTTTTGCTGATGGGTCTGGGCGGCATGATTTTTGCGCCGCATGGATTCACCGCCGCGCAAGCGGAGGCCATGTCAGATCAGCCGCACATCGCGCCCGTTTTTCCAGATCATGCCCCCGCGCGTGTTTCGTCGGCATCCACCACTCATGCCAGCGCGTCTGTCCAAAGCGTCACACCCATCCCCGCCGTGCAGGCCATGATGAGCCAGGTGACCACGACGACCGTGCAACTTGTGGATGGCGGGCTAAGCGGCGAGTGGCCGGTGATCGTGGGCGGTTCGGCGTATACCATCACCTCGCGCAACACAACCAGCGGAGAACCCATCACCAAAGCCACCCAATATGCCTATGAGTGGATGCAGGCCAGCGGCCTTGCGGCGCAATATCACACCTGGTCGGCATCGGGTTACGCCAACCGCAACGTCATCGGCCAAATTACCGGCCAAACAAACCCAAACAAAATTTATCTCATCACCGCGCATTTGGATAATATGCCGTATGGGGCCGAGGCGCACGGCGCGGATGACAACGCCAGCGGCTCTACCGCCGTGTTGCTGGCCGCGCAAATTTTGAGCCAGTATTCGTGGGATTGCACATTGCGGTTTGCGCTTTGGACGGGCGAGGAGCAGTATTTGCTGGGCAGCGGTGTGTATGCCGCAGATGTAAAAGCGCAGAACGAGAACATTCTGGGCGTGCTCAATTTGGATATGATCGCGTGGAACAGCGTTGCGCCCAACACGGTTGACCTGTATGCAAACAGCGCCATCAGCGGGTCACTGGCGATGGCGCAGACCTATTCCAACGTGATTTCTGCGTATGGTCTGAACCTTGCGCCAAATCTGCTGGTGGATAACTGGCTGGGGTATTACAGCGATAACGCCTCTTTTTGGACGCAGGGCTACCCAGCTATTCTGGCGATTGAGCATTACGATGGCGACTTCAACGCCTACTACCATACGGTGAATGACCGCTTGCAATATCTTGATTTGGATTATTTTGCCAACAACGTGAAGGCCGCCATTGGCACGCTGGCCCACACCAGCGGGTGTCTGTCTCCCAAATATCGTCTGTTTTTACCCAACACGTTGCGAGAAGCGCAGAGCGATTGGTAAACCCTCGCGGGAATGACGATTTTGATTTGTGTGCAAGTCAAGGCCCAAAAACCGGCGTTGATCACATCCTGAACACGCCGAACTTTGTCTCTTGCGCGGGCGCATGGGCGCATACGGCCAGCGCCAGGCCAAGCGCGGTTCGCGTCTCGGCGGGGTCAAGAATGCCATCATCCCAAAGCCGGGCAGTGGAGTAATACGGGCTGCCTTCGGTCTCGTATTTCTCCAAAATGGGGCGCATAAACTCGGCTTGCTCGGCGGGCGTGAGCGGGGTTTTGCCCTGCCGCCGCAACTGATCTTGCTTGACGGTGAGCAGCACATTCGCGGCCTGCTCGCCACCCATCACGCTGATGCGGGCGTTGGGCCACATCCACAAAAACCGCGGCGAATAAGCCCGCCCGCACATGCCGTAATTGCCTGCGCCAAAGCTGCCGCCAATAATGACCGTGAGTTTTGGCACCGCCGCGTTAGCCACCGCGTTCACCATTTTTGCGCCATCGCGGGCAATTCCCGCGTTCTCGTAGGCCTTCCCCACCATGAAACCGGTGATATTTTGCAAAAACAAAAGTGGTATGCCGCGCGCGCAGCACAGCTCAATAAAATGCGTCCCTTTGAGGGCGCTCTCACCAAACAAAATGCCGTTGTTGGCGATGATGCCGACCGGGTAGCCGTGTATGCTGGCGAACCCGCACACCAGCGTTGTGCCATACCGCGCCTTGAACTCGCGAAACGCCGAGCCATCCGCCAGCCGCGCGATCACTTCTCGCGCGTCGTAGCTCACCCGAAAGCTGGATGGGATGAGGCCGTAGAGGTCTTCGGCGGGGTATAACGGTGACGATGGACGATGGACGATGGACGATGAAACGTTTGTCGTCCATCGTCCATCGTCTATCGTCCGAATAATTTCTCGCACAATCCGCAGCGCATCGTCATCGTCTTCTGCAAAATGATCGGCCACGCCGCTGAGGCGGGTATGCACATCCGCGCCGCCCAGTTCTTCGGCGGTCACGTCCTCGCCGGTGGCGGCTTTTACCAATGGCGGCCCGCCTAAAAAGATGGTGCCCGTGCCTTTGACGATCACCGTCTCATCGCTCATGGCCGGAACATACGCGCCGCCCGCCGTGCAACTGCCCATCACCGCCGCAATTTGCGGAATGCCCGCGGCGCTCATGGTGGCCTGGTTATAAAAGATGCGCCCAAAATCATCCACATCCGGGAACACCTCGTCTTGCATGGGCAAAAATGCGCCGCCGCTGTCTACCAAATACACGCACGGCAAACGATTTTCCAGCGCGATTTGCTGCGCCCGCAAATGCTTTTTCACCGTCATGGGGTAATACGTGCCGCCCTTAACGGTGGCGTCGTTGGCAATAATCATGCACTCGCGCTGGTGGATGGGGCCGATGCCGGTCACGATGCCCGCGCTGGGCGCATCGCCGTCATACATTTCGTTTGCGGCCAGCGCAGACAGCTCCAAAAATGGCGCGTCCTCGTCAATCAGGCGGTCAATCCGCTCGCGGGCCAGCAACTTGCCCTGCTCTTGATGGCGCTTGTGCGCTTGCGCGTCACCGCCCGCCCGCGCAGCCGCCATGCGCGCCCGCAACCCATCCACCAGCTTGTGGTTGTGCGCCGCGTTGGCCGCAAACTCTGCGCTGTCTGGCTGGATGTTGGTTGCGAGAATGTCCATGTAATTACGAATTACAAATGACGAATGACGAACTGGGCGATTCGTAATTCGTCATTTTCAGTTAAGTTCCACCTCTTTCCCAGTTTTTGCGCTCTCGTAAATTGCGTCAATGATCTTGAGGCCAATCACGCCGTGCTCGCCGGGGCTGGCCGGTGTTTTGCCAGTCAGGGCGCAATCCACAAAATGATGCACCGCGATGGTGTGCCCGCGCGTGTTGACCAGTTTGGCCGGTGTTTCTTCCACCGGCTCATCTTTTTTAAGGGTATAAAACGCCACCGTCTTGCCCGATGGCTCGCCGGTGAAAAAGTTTGCGCCGCCTTCGCTGCCAAACAGCCGCACAAAATAGCCATCTTGGGTGGGCTGGCGGTGCGTGGCCCACGCCGATTCAAACGTGAGCACGCTGCCATTCTCAAAACGCACAAAACCCATCCCCAAATCTTCCACGTCAAACTTGGCGGGTTTCAGCTCGCGCGGGTTTGTTTTTTGCCCGCGAAAACCAAATTCGGCAAAGGCCGCGCCGCTCACCCGCACGGGCTTGGGGTAACCCATCAGCCACAAGGCCAGGTCCAGCACATGCACGCCCAAATCAATGAGCGCGCCGCCGCCGGCCCGCTCTTTTTGGGTGAACCACGCGCCGTGGGTGGGAATCCAGCCCTCGCGCATCCAACCGGCTTTGGCGGCGTAAATATTGCCAAACTCGCCAGTCAGTTGCTTTTTCTTCAGCCATTCAATTTCCGGGCGGTAGCGGTGGTTGTAGCACACCATCAGCGTTTTGCCCGCGTCTTTGGCCGCGTCCACAATTCTCTGGGCGGATGGGGCATCCATGGCCAAAGGCTTCTCGCACAACACATGCTTGCCCGCGCGCAACGCCTCCAGCGCCACCGGCTCGTGCAAAAAATTGGGCAGGGCAATGCTCACCGCGTCAATATCATCGCGCTCCAGCAGCGCGTGATAATCGGTGAAGCGCATCTTGGGCGGCACGGCATATTTCTCGCCGCGCTCCTTCAACAAATTTTCATTGGCATCGCACAGCGCAACCAGTTTTGCATTTTTTGCGGTCTGGTAGCCTTCAATATGCGCCCAGCCCACACCAATGCCAATGACCGCGCAGCGAAGTTTTTTGGATGTAGCCATGTGTAATATGTAATTTTTTCACCGCAAAGACGCAGAGAAAGAATTTGCGAAATTTTAATTTTTAATCGCCTGGCGCAAGGCCAGTTTGGTGCAAGTTGTGGCAAACCCAAGCCCAATCCCCATGCCCACAAACGCGCTGGTGATGGGCGAGTAATTTTGCATGAGGTGCTTGCGATAAAACACCCACATCCCGTTGTGCATGCCCCATGCTTTTTTGTAGGGTTTGCTGTGCGCCCCGCCCTTCCCTTTTAGATGGATGATCTGGCTGAACGGGTAGTACCACACCTGCCAGTTTGCCTTGGATGCGCGAACGCACCAGTCAATATCCTCGCCATACGAGAATATGTTTTCATCCAGCGGGCCAATCGCATCCCACACCTCGCGCCGCGCCATAAGGCAGCAGCCAGAAACAGCCGTGACCTCATTCGCCTCATCCTCTGGCAAATACGTGAGCAGGTATTGCCCCATCGTTTTATCTTGCGGGAAGAGAGCGCTTATTTTGGTGAAATACGCAAATGAGGCGGCGGGCGTGGGCATGCCGCGTTTGCATTGCGGCTGGAAGGAGCCATCGGCGTTCAACACCTTTGGCCCAACAATTCCGGCTTGCGGGTGCGCCTCCAAGAAATCGCGCAGAACCAAAAGCGAGTCGGGCTGCAAAATGGTGTCGGTATTCAGCCAAAGCAAATACTTTCCCGCGCTGGCCACAATTCCCTGATTCGTGCCTTTGGTAAAGCCCACATTCGCGCCGTTCTCAATCAACCTCACCTCGGGATAGTTCGCGCGCAGCAAATCCACCGTGCCGTCTTTAGAGCCGTTATCTACCACGATGATTTCGTGGGTCACGGCCGGGTTGCTGGCACGAATGGACTCAAGGCAGTCCACAATCACATTGCGGCAATCCAGCGCCACCATGCAGATGGATATGTCCGGTGTCATCAAATTTCCCCCATCTTACGCCAGATCAAGCTGGCGCAGCAATTCTACCCAATGATCCGCACGGGGTTCTTTAATCTCCACGTGAACCGGGGCCGCCTCTACCTGACGGGTTTGGGCAAAGCGGCGCAAGCGCTCGGCCAGCGCGGGCGCGTCATCGGGGTCAAACCACTCCACGCCGGGGTAATCGTTCAGCGGTTCTTTTGCGTAGGGCAAGTCCGCAGCAAAAATCGGCTTGCCCGTTTCGCGGAATTCCGAAAGCGGCAACCCCCATGTCTCTAATTTGGATGGAAAAATCATCGCGTCCGCGTGGGCATACCGCGCCAGCGTTTGCGCGTGCGAGAGAAACCCCACAAATCGAATATCCCTCAACCCGGCGGCCATCCCCACAATTTTTTTGGCGTAGCCATTTTCCTGGCCGCTCATGGTCAGTTCTAAATTCACCTCGCCCGCTGGCGGCGGCTGAGCGGCGATTATTTTCATCGCCTCCACCAGCACCTCGTGATTCTTAAAAAACCGCGGGAAGGCGGGGTAAATCAACGTCACGCCCTGGCTGGGGGATGGGTTGGGCGCGGGCGGCGGCTGGGTTGGGCGGATGGCATCTGGGCGGGCGACGATGATGCGCTCCGGCGGGTAATCAAAGCGCGCCGCGAACTCATCACGAATCCATTGTTGCTGCACAATCACGCGGTCGTTTTTGTGCAAATTTGCGGCATACAACCTGGCGTAAAACAAGCGAAACAACTCAAATTTTGGGTCGTTGCGCCATGTCCAAAGCGTGCTTTTGCCGTTATAAAAAATGGCCGGGTTGTGGCAATACACCATCCGCCGCCGCGCCTTCACATTTGGCGAGACATCATGCAGCGAGACCCAGGTGTCTACATTTTGCGTTGCGCTCCAGCGGTTGAACCAAACATATTCGTAAAACAGCCGAATCAGCCAGTTTTTGCGCGAGGCTGGTTTTTCAATGTAGGTGATGCCATCCGCGCGCAAATCATTGAACAAACTGGCTTTGTGCACAAACGCCGTGATGCGATACTCGCCGCGCCGGAACGCCGCGCTGTCTCGCGCCGCGCTCAAAAATTCGCGGGCAATCGTCAACGGCCCGGCGGCGTATAAATTGATGGCAGAGACAACGACGTGGCGCATGGACAGGAAAGAAGAAATGAGAAATGAGAAATGGATTTGCGCGAGATTAAAACCTCGCAGGTTGGCCTACAAAGCCTCGGTCTTTCAAAATTGCGCAGGCCAACCTGCGAGGTTGATGGATGTCCCCAGTGAGCAAACCCTTCGATTTTCTTGTCATATGCGTGGGTCAGGTAAGAAATAAGAAACGGGCGCAACTGCGATTTCTTCCTTCTTATTTCTTATTTCTCCCGTTGTCTGCGTCACAAAATATCCCATCCACACGCCAAAAATAAAATTCATGGGGAAGGATTCTGTGAACGTTTGGCTAAACCCAAACAGCGAATAAATAACCACGAACATAAACCCATCATACCGTTTGGTCCGCCACGCCAGCCACAAAACCAGCGCGGCCAGCAGCGCGTGCGCCGCCGCGCCCAGCCAGCCCATGTTCAGCATCACGCTGGCGTAGGTTGAATCCAGCACCGATGGGTTGTAATCGGTTTTGAACTCGCGGTTGGCCAGCACAGCCGCGTTTGTGCCAAACCCAAACTGGTTGGACAAAAACGATGTGTTCGCTGCCGACTCGACAAAATGTTTTAGCCGCGTTGGGCCAGACACCTCGTCAAAATCTTTGCGCCCGGTCAGCGCCTCGGTGTTAAAGAACACCAGAATGATGATGAGCGGCAGCAACGACAATTTGAACTTGAGATATTTTCCGCCAAACGAGAGCAGCACAAGCATCACCGAAAATGAGACCAGCGCAGTGGAGCTGGCGCACAAAAATATGCTCACCGGCGCAAGAAGCGGCACGATGACGCGCAACGGCGAACCGCGCAAATAAAAGTAACTTAAGAAAACCGTGACGCAGGTAAAAAAGCCGCACGTGGCGGGCATGAGGAAAAACCCCGGCACCCGCGCGGCCAGCCCCAGCGGGTTGCGCCCGTAAAACGTGGTGCCTTTGAACGCCTGGAATATTTGCAGCCCAAACGAAAAAATAAACACAACGCAGCACACCAACGCCACTTGGCGCATCGTGTCATCATCCACCCAGTCCACCAAAAACAGCCCCAAAAACATCGGCATCAGCCAGCGAAACCCGGCCGGGATGACATACTCAAAATCTTTGGCCCGCGCGTTCTCGTTGGTGATGTAGGTGTAAACCGCCGTGACCAGCGCCACCAGAAGCAGCGGCAAATACGCATACACAATGGGGCGGATGCGGCGGCTCTTGCGAAACTTGTTCAGCGCGGCCACGCCCGTCACCGCCATCAGCAACACCATCACCCCGTCTTTTATCAGCTTCACCCACAACGGCGTGGTGATGTAAAGCTGGGCGTCATCGGTCAGCCCGCCAAAGGTGAACTTCCACACCTCGCCAATGTTAAAAATTGGCGTGAGCAAAAGCAAAACAAGGATTGCAATCTTGATAAATCGCCGCATGAAATGTGTAAGGTATACCGCAAATATTTATAGAACCCGTTACATTTGGGTTGTCATTCTGAGCGACCGGAGGGAGCGAAGAATCTCTGGCTAACTTGCTCCGAGCCGGGGTTTCGCAGAGATTCTTCGCGCGCCTAAAAATCTTGTCATGCCAATTGATGTTGGCGCGCTCAGAATGACAGTCAAATCCTTTTCGCGTTCCAAATCTTGTGCTGATTTAATTTTTAATTCTTAATTTCACCAAGTGTTTCAGCATGTGCCAGTCGTAATACGCCTGCGCCTCCAGCATGGGCACGCCGTGCTTTTGCTGGGCCGCTTTGTATTCTACATACGTGCGCGGCGGGTTGGCCTGGCTTGCGCCGCCCGTGCGCTGGATGGATATGAGTTCATCCACAAAACACGCGCGCAACGAAGCGCCGGCCCGCAAAAGCAACTCGTAGTCCATCGCAATTTTGAACGAGCTGTCATACAAACCATGTTTGGCAAAAAAATCTGTGTTGTGAAAAATAGCCTGATGCGGCAAGGTCATCTTTGAGCGAAACGCCCGCGCCGAGAACGGCCTGCCAATCGTCGCCACAATTTGGCCCGCGGAATTTTCCAACGCGCATTTGCCGTATATCACATCGCTGGTTTGGCGCTCGCCGCCCGCTTTTTGGCCGATGTCGCTCACGGCTTGCGGAGAGGCGAAGCGATCGCCCGCGTTCATAAAGTTGATCCAACGCCCCCGCGCGGCGCGAACGCCCTTGTTAAACGCATCCGCAATCCCGGCGTCTGGCTCAGACACAAAATGATCAATCTGGCTGCGATATTTTTCAATCACATCCTGCGTGCCATCGGTCGAGCCGCCATCAATCACAATATATTCCATCTCATCCCGCGCGGTTTGCGCCAGCACAGATTGAATCGTGCGCTCAATTTCGCCCGCCGCGTTCCGGCAAATGGTGATGATGGAAAATTGTGGCATGAACACTATGTGACATGTAACGTGTAATGTGTAATTGAATAGCGCAAGTGTTTCTCTTTCTTAAAAATTACACCTTACACATTACACGTTATTTCTTCGTACAATTTGGCATATCGTTCCGCAACTGCGCGAGAATCGTAGCGACGCTCCACGCTGGCGCGGGCCTCGCGGGCCAGTTGCTCGGCACGGGTTCCATCGGCCAAAACCCACGCCATGCCCGCCGCCAGGTCTTCTGGCTCAAACGGTTTTGCCAAATAGCCGTTTGTCTGGTGCGTAATCAAATCTGGGTTGCCGCCGGTCACAAACCCAGCGCACGGCGTGCCGCACGCCAGCGCCTCTAAAATGGTGTTGGCAAAATTTTCTTCAATGGACGGCGCGACAAACACATCTCCCGCCGAATACGCGCGCACCAGGTCGGGTTCGGTCTTCAGCGTGCCCAAATACTTCACCTCAAAACCAGACTCATGGCGGCCCGAAGCGCCATCTGCCCCAAAGACCACCAGCATGGCATTTTGCGCCCAGCCCTGCGCGGCCAGCTTTTGCAACGCCGCCGCCAGCAAATGAAAACCCTTGCGCGGGTCGCCGGTGCTTTTTGTCGCGCCAAACACAATAATTTTTTTATCGGCGGGCAATCCCAGCTCGCGCCGCGCCTGCGCCTTGTCCATCGGCGCAAACGTTTGTAAATTAATCCCGTTTGGGATGACCTCTACGCGCTTGTTTTTGAACACCGCGCTTTGCCGGGCCATATTGGCAATCCAGTTGCTCAACCCAACAACCGTGATGTTCGCGTTTGTCCAAAGTCTTTGTTTGTCTGCCAGCGTTTTGGCAGACACGTCGTTTTGTTTGATGGGGCTGAGCAGCGGGCACGCCCCGCAGCCATCCGCATATTTTCCGCACCCCTGGTCGTAATGACACCCCCCGGTAAAACTGTTCATGTCGCGCAATGTCCACACAACGGGGCGGCCAAATTTTGGCAACGCGCTAATGGGCACAAACCCAAACCCCACCCAATGCAAATGCGCCACTTGCGGGTTAATCCGCGCAATATCGCGCTCAATGCCGTTCGCCAGCCAGCCGGTTGTCCACACATCTTTGGGGGTTTGGCCCGCCATGCGCAACGGAACACCATCCAGCCACGCCGATGCTTTGCGATACACGCGCTGCCATTTTGGGTGACGCGCAAACACGGTTGGGTCATCGGTCAGCTTGCGGCGCACCAGCATGTTGCTCTCCACGCCAATGCCGCGCAAACTTTTGTGCAAGCGATACGCCGCCCGCGGCGCGCCGGGCAGGTTGTCGCTTTCGCTGAGCAAAAGGGTTTTCATGTTGAACTTAGCGCCCGGAGCGCCTAATGGTCACTTTTTAAACGCCCTACCCGTTCTCAGGCTCATGATTGGGTAGCGAACGAGGCGGTTGATGGCGCGCAGGGTTGCGCCTGCATCTGCCCGCTGGCGCAGCAAAATTTTCACCCGCTCCACATGCGCCTGCCCATATTTTTTGTCGCTCAGCCCGCCCGCGCGGGTAAGCGCAAGCGGCCCGCCCTCCACTTTTGCAAACACGCAACCCGCTTTTACAAACCGCAAAAACAAATCGCAATCTGCCGAGATTTGGTAGCGCAGGTCAAAATAGCCCACTTTTTGGTAGCAGTGGCGGCGGATAAAAACGGTGGCGGTGTTAATCGGCATTCGCCAAAAATCCTTCTCGCCGATGGGGTGCTGCTGGATGTTGGTCACGACCTCGCCATTTTCTTTTTCGTAAAGCTGGTCGCCATAAAAAATATCCGCGTTTGGGTTTTGCGCTGCCGCCTGCACAATGCGATCAAACGCGCCATCCAAATAATAATCATCCGAGTTAATCACCCCGATCAAATCGCCGGTTGCCATGCGCAACCCCTTGCTTTGCGCGTCATACACGCCCTTGTCTTTCTCGCTCACCCACTTGGTCACCAGCGGGGTGTTGCGCACAAGGTCAAGCGTGCCATCTTTCGAGCCGCCATCCACAATGATGTATTCCAGCGCGGGGTAGTTTTGCCGCGCCAGCCCGCGCAGGGTGTCTGGCAAAGTCTTGGCAGAGTTAAACGTGGCCGTGACCACGCTGATGGGAATAGACATGATGACAAATAAAAAAGAAACAAGAAAAAGCCAGCGCAAATTTCTTATTTCTTAGTTCTCAGTTCTCCCTCCCATTCAGCTTTTGCCCATTCCACCGTTTTTCTCAGCCCCTCTTGCGGGCTGGTGGATGGCGCAAAGCCAAGCAGCCGCCGCGCCTTGGCAATGTTGGCGTGGGTGGCCGATTGGTCTCCCGGACGGGGCGGCAAATGCTCCAGCTTTACTTTTTTGCCCACAATGTTTTCCACAATTTCAATCGCCTGGCCGGTGGTGATGGCCGTATCGTTGCCCATGTTGAAAATTTCGCCCGCGCAGGTCTCCATCTGGCTGATGGCGTTCGCCAGGCCGCGAGCCACATCACCCACAAACGTGTAACTGCGCAGGTGCTTCTCGCTGCCCGCAAACAGCGGGAACGGCGAATCGGTGAGCAAGGCGCGGATGAGCTTGGGATACATTTTGTCTGGCCGTTCGCGCGGGCCATACACCGAGAACAAGCGGAACGAACACGCGGGCAGCTTTCCCGTGCGGTGATACGCCATCGCCAATTGCTCGGCGGCCAGCTTGGTCACGCCGTAATCGCTGGTGGGGCGCGGCTCGCTGGTCTCCGGGCCTTGCGCATCCGCGCCATATACCGATGAAGTTGAGATATTGGCGAACAGGCGCAAATTTTTGTTCTGGCGGGCCGCCTCCAGCAAACGCTGCGTGGCAATGAGGTTGTTGCGAATATACGTTGCAAATGGCAGCGGCGAAAGGCCCGGCTGCGCGGCCAGATGAAAGATCACATCCGCGTTTTGCGCGGCCTCATCCAGCGCGTCTTGCGCCAAATCCAGCCGCAAAATGTTGATGCCTTTCTCGGCCAAAATGCGCGCATTTCCCTCTTTCAGCGCAGGCGCGTAATAATCGGTGAAGCTATCCAGCCCAGTGACCAGGTGCCCATCTGCCGCCAGCCGTTCTGCCAAATGAGATCCAATAAACCCGGTCGCGCCGGTGATGAGTATTCGCATGTTCTGTGAGGCAAGTTTACCAATCTCCCGCCTCTCTCCCGCCTCTCATCTCAAATGCCCAACACCTTGCCCACAATCTCCCTCACCCGCGCGTTGAACTCGGTTTGGGTCCACGCGGCGGCGCGGGCTTTGCCCCTGCGCGAGAGGTCGGCGCACAGCGCGTCGTCATTCCAAAGCCGGGTTAGCGCGTCGGCCATCGCCTGCTCATCTTTCGGGTCAAACACAAGCGCGGCATCGCCCACCTGCTCCGGCATGGCGTACACATTTGAGACCGCGCACGGGCAGCCCAGCGCCATCGCCTCCAGCGGCGGGATATTGGTTGGCCCAAATAATGATGGATAAATCATCGCCCGCGCCCGGCGATACATCTCCGGGATGTCCTCGTTGGGCACATAGCCCGCAAAAATCACCCGGTCGGCCAGCCCCAAAGCCTGCGCCATCTCGCGGGTTTTGGCGTAATTGGCGTGCTTGGTGCCACCCACCAAAACCAGCGCCATATCCGGCGCGTGTTCCTTTGCCAACGCCAGCGCCCTCAGCAAACGCGGGTGGTTTTTGTGATCCCAAAATTGCGCCGGGTAAAAAATAAATTTAGCAGGCAGCGGGTAGCGCGTTTCAAACCCGGGCTTTGTGTCATTGGCAAACAAATAGCGCGGCGGAATAAACGGCAATTTGAACACCCGCTCCAGCGGGATGCCGTAACTTTCGTGCGCCTGCTGGCGGCCAATCTCGCTATCAACCGTGACCGCCCGCGCGGTTTTGCACATGCCGCCAAAAATGCGCTCGCGCAAATCGTATTCGGCTTTGTCGCTCACTTCGGGGTAGCCAGTCTCATACCGGTGCATCAAATCGTAAATATTGGCGACAAACGGCAAATTTTTGTAGCCCTCAAAACGCAAGTCATAGGTCAGCAAATCCACATTGGGGATGAGCCAAAGGCTGGCGTTTTGCGCCAACAAAACGCGCAGGGTGTGGGCTTCGCTGCGCAGGCTCAGCGGTTCTTTCAGCTTGCTTTTGCGGATGGCGTAACTTGCGGCGCGGAGCGCGGCGGGTCGTTTGACCGAGACCGCGGACAGCTTCCTTCGCGCCAGCTCCGCGCCCCAATGCTCTTGCAAGTAGGCAAAAACAACTTGATATTCCCCTTCCTGGCGAGAGAGGGAACTGGCCAATGCCTCCACCGCATCCAGCATGGAAAGCGTGTATTGATAAAGGCCACCCTGCGATGGCTCCCCGCCCAAAAGAAGGCCGATTTTATGCGCCATTACGCCCATTATCTCCGAGCATAAACCACCAACAAATCACCGCGCCAGACTTCGGAAAAATTTGCCCCCGGCGAGGCTGTAATTTTCGCGGATGAGATTATTCCGCAATTTGACCCATCGGCCAGACGCAGGGTATAGCCGGTTTTGCCATATGCGCGGGGCAGAACCCAAAGCGGGTATTCCCAATCATCACCGCCAAGGCGCAGGCCAAAATCATTGCAGGGCATGGCGGCCATCTGCCTGGATGCGCCAACGTAAGCGGCTTCGAACACGGCTGCGTTTAGGAACATTTGCTTTTCGCGCGGGGTGACAAACACATTCCCCGCGCCAACCAGCGGGTGAGAGGTGTTTCGCGCCAGCCAGGGCGCAGAAAATAGCATGACCGCCGCGGCGGCCAGCAGCCCCATCCACCGCCAGCGCAACTGGCTAAACACAACCGCGATATAGGCCGAGATGACAACAAAAAAAGAAAGGTGAAATCGCGCGTTGTAAGGCATCCATTTGATGTAAAAACTGAGCGCGGCAAACCCCAGCGCCGCGCACACCAAATATGCCCAGAGCATTTTATTTTTGCGCAAGGAGGGTGATGCGAATTGCGCCGCCACGGCAATTAGAAACAAAAGAAATTGCGCCTGGCTGCCCACGTAGTTCTCGTTGTTGCTGATGGCGCGGCGGTTTACCGAGAATTGCTCCGAATCAATTTCTTTTAGCGTGGTGCGCGGGTCATTCTCGCTCAACCCAAGCAGCGCGTGCAGCCGGGTGATGGCGCTCTGCTCGGCGCGGTTGAGCGAATCTAGCGGCGTGGTGGTATGGATGGAAACAGTGCGCACAAGATTGGACACAAATGCCGCGGGCGTATAAAGCTGGTTGAGCGTTTCTTCATTTTGGTTATGCGGCGCGATGGGCGACCCGAACCACGCCAAATTGCGCGCAAATTGCGGCGCATTTATGCCCAGCGCAACCAGCGCGGTCAGGGCGGCTGCCATCAGCCATTTTGCAAAGGGCATTTTGCGCCAAAGCGAAATAAATACCCACGCCACAAAGGGCAATACAAATATAAAGTTTGTGGCTTTGGTCAACAAGCTAAGCCCAACGGCAAGCGCAAACAACAAAACAGTTTTGAAACTGAGCGGGCTGGTTTTATCGGACAAGACACGCAACCCCAAATGGATAACGGCCACCAGGAAGAATGCCGCAACCATATCATTTTGCGTGCTGGTAGATTGCAAAATCGCCATTGGCAACGCCGCAGACAACGCCGCCGCCACAATTTGCCCGCGCCGGTCTGCGCCCAGTTGCCTCGCAATCTCTGAGACGCCGATGGCGCACCCCGCAAACGCCAGCCATTGCGGAAAAGCCGCGAAACGGTCATCTCCCGCCAAAACTTGAAGATGAGCGATGAAGAATTCAGCAAGCGGGCTATTAAACAACTGGCGGTCGGTGATGGCGGGGTAATGAGCCACGCTCCCATTTTGAATCCAGTGCATCACGCGCGGCATGTGATACGTCATCGCATCGTAGTTGTTTGGCGCGGCGAAAAACGCAATGACACACGTGACCGCCAAAACAACCATGATGCCGCCCGCGAGCAATTTCTCTGACCATGCAAAGTTTTTTACCTCTCGCAAAGGCGCAAGGAGGCCAGAAAATTCCTTTCGCGCAAGCCCCATCAACCCAAGCGAGACCAACACCCAACCTGCCAAAACGGGCCAAAAGCCAAACGCGTGGAAGGCGCTCAAAATCTCGGTGATGGCCGCCAGAATGCCCGCGAAAACCACCGCGCCAGCCAAAACTGCGCCGCGCCGCGTGGCCGTGTGCCGCCGCAGCGCCATCGGCAAAAGGATGAGCGGAACAAATAGCAAAAGCGCGGTCACGGCTGCGTGAGCATGCGCTTGACGCGCTGAGCGGCGGTTTGAATTTGCTCATCGGTGAGCGCCATGCCGCTGGGGATGTAAAACCCGCGCTGGGCCAGCCGCTCGGCGTTGGGCTGGGTCTCGCCCGCAAACAGCCCCATCTTTTGCAAAACCGGCTGTTTGTGGATGGGCCAAAAGAAGTGCCGCGCCCCCACGCCCAGCTCTTTTAATTTTTGAATCGCGGCCACCGCGTCAAACGGCACGGCATCTTTGAGCGTGATGCCATACACCCAATAAATATTTTCCGCGTAAGATGCCCGCTCCACGGGCAGGTCAATCAGGTCATCAAGGCCGCTGAGCAGTTCGGTATACATCGCGCCCATGCGCCGCTTGCGGGCCACAAACTCATCCAGCCGTTCCAGTTGCGCCACGCCCAGCGCGGCTTGCAGGTTGGTCATGCGCAGGTTGTAGCCCAGCTCCTCGTGAATATAACGGCGGTTGGGGTCAAAAAACAAATTGCGGATGTTGCGCAACCGTGCCGCCAGCGCGTCGTCGTCGGTCACAATCATCCCGCCCTCGCCGGTGGTGATGTGTTTGTTGGGGTAAAAGCTAAACGTGCTGAGGTCGCCAAAAGAGCCGCACGGTTTTTGACGGCCATCGCTAAACGTATATGTTTGGCCGTGCATCTCGGCGGCGTCTTCAATCACACGCAGGTTGTATTTTTTTGCCAGCGCCATCACCGGCTGCATATCGGTGGGCAGGCCGTAAATGTGCGCCACCATGATGGCTTTTGTGCGCGGGGTGATGCGCTCCTCAACCCGCGCGGGGTCCATGTTCCACGTGCGCGGGTCGCAGTCCACCACCACTGGGATGGCTTTTTCGCGCACAATGGCCGCCGCGCACGAGATGATGGTAAACGCGGGCAGGATGACTTCATCGCCCGGAGAGAGCTGCAAGGCCGCCACGGCCGCATCCAACGCCGCCGAGCCGTTGGTGACCGCCACGCCGTGCTTGCGGCCCACCCGCGCCGCAAATTGCTCTTCAAATTTTTTTACAAACGGCCCTTCGGATGAAATCCAGCCGGTGTCCAGGCACTCCAGCAGATATTTGCGCTCGTTGCCGTTCAGCAGCGGCTCGTTAACAGGGATATTCATGTTAGTTGCTGGTTGCTGGTTGTTAGTTGCCGGTGTTTACGCGCGATCAGCAACTAGCAACCGGCACCTACTCAATGCGAATTTTGTCTGCGGGAACGGATGGGAAGCGGGTTTTGTAATCGCCGCCATACGGGCCTTGTTTCACTTCCAGCATCACCAGTTCTTCCAGAGCTTCAAAACCATGGCCGCCTTCTACCAGCAAAATAATATCGCCTTGTTGGAGGACAACGCTCTTGGCATAAACCTGTTCGTGGTCGTAAAAATCTACGCGCACTTTGCCCTTGCGAATGAACAAGACTTCTTTTGTGCCGGTCACCTCGCGGTTCACATCGTTGTGATAATGCGAGGCGATGACCTTGCCTTCCGGGTGGCGCATATACGCCAATTGCAAGCTCATGTCATCGGGCGTGACAAAATGCAAACCTTCCGCGTCAAAATTTGCCGGAATGATGATGGCATACAGCAACTTGTCGTCTTTAATGTGGCGAATCATGCCAAGATTCTAACAAAGGTTGGGGCTGGGTGCGATGCGCTCACACGCGCCGCCGCTGATGGCCGGGACGAAGTGCACTTCGCTGTTTTCGCTTAGCTTTTGGCGCAACCCCTCGCGGCTGGTCACGCCATCCACCACCAGCGCAATGTTGCGGCGCAGGCGATTTTCTTCGGGGTCAACCAGCCGCGCTTTCAGGCCGGGGTATTGCGCGTCCAGCGCGTCAATCGCCTCGCGCACGGTCGTGCCCGGCACGGCCACATCCGCCACGCCGCCTGTGAGCGGGCGCAAAAGCGAAGGGATAAAGATGCGAGGCATAATCTTCTTTTATCAGCTTTTTTTACCTAACGGAGAGCATGTCAGGCTGAAATTACATTCAACGATTTTTTGCCGTGCAAGATGGCGTCTGCGGGAATCCGATTGTCAAATGTTGCCATGCGGGCATTGTGTTTTATCGCCAAAGCCAACAAATAAATATCTGTCACTCGTGAGGGCGTAAGCAATTCGGGATGTGCCAGAGTTTTCTCGTCTAACAATGACACGTCATCTGGGCAAAACTCATGCCGCGAATCAGCGCAGAAAGCCTGCATTACCTCGCGCACATCACTGGCTGTTCCCAAATGATTGGGATATTTTGACTGGCTGGCAACCCGAATCACGCCATTCTCTGTAAGCGGGCATGTTAAAAGCCGCACACTCATAGGCTGGCTGCCAAGCCAGGCATGGGCTGCTTCATGAAACACATGACGAGGGTCAAGCAGCGCCAGAATGGTGTTGACATCAAGCAAATATCGGCTCAATCCGTTTCCTCTAGTAATTGCTTAACCAATTCTGGGGTTGCTGACGCGCTATTTGGGCGCACCGGAAAAAGCCTTATCCCGTTGCGAATTTTCGCGGGTTTCTTGCTGTCCGAAGACAGCCCTCGCCGAGCCAGATCTGAAATAACCTCGCCAACCGGAACGCGGCGCTGCTCGGCCAGAGCGCGAGCCGCTTCGAGCACATCTTTATCCAGGTTGAGCGTTGTTCTCATGGCTCAATTATATGCGCATCACGCATCACGCATCACGCATCACCTCTGAATGTATTCTTCTTACCCCGTAATTCGGTAGCCGGTGCCTTTGGGGCCGTCTTCCAGCGTCACGCCCAACTCGGTCAGGCGTTTGCGGATGACATCCGCGCGGGCAAAGTCTTTTGCGGCGCGGGCTTGTGTGCGCATCTCGATGAGCATCTCAATCAGCGCGGCTTCGCGGTCGGCGTCGCCGTTTCCGCCAGCCGCGTTCTCATCGCGCAAAATGCCCAGCACGTCGCCGGCCAGCTCGCGGTAGATGGCCGCCGCCTGCTCCAGCACCGCCTTGGAGGCCGTGCCGTCATCCAGCGCGGCGTTCATGTCCTTGCCCATGTCAAACAACGCGCTGATGGCGAGCGGCGCGTTGAAATCGTCGTTCATCGCGCTGGTGAACTGCATCCGGGCCTGATCCAGCCGGTTGGTCAAGCGCGCCTCGGTCTCGGCATCGGGGGTGGCAAAGTCACCGCGTTTGATGGCATCCTTCACGCGCGTGGCGGCGATGTTCAGCCGTTCCCAGCCGCGCAACGCGGATTGCAGCGCCTCATCGCTGTAATCTGCCGGGCTGCGATACAACCCCGACAAAATAAACATGCGCAACGCCTCTGGCCGGTATTTCTTGAGCGAATCTTGAATGGTGACAAAGTTGCCCAGCGATTTGCTCATCTTCACGCCTTCGTTCAAAAGCGTGCCGCCCAGCATCCAGTAATTGCAGAAGGCCGCACCGTGCGCGGCCTCGCTTTGGGCAATTTCGCACTCGTTGTGCGGGAAAATATTATCCACTCCGCCGCCATGAATGTCAAAGGTTTCGCCCAAATAGCGGTTGCTCATGGCCGAGCACTCAATGTGCCAGCCTGGGTAGCCCCATCCCCAGGGCGAGGGCCACTTGAGCACATGCGCATCTGGGGCTTTAATCCAAAGCGCAAAATCCATCGGATGGCGCTTCTCATCGCGCACGGTCACGCGCTTGCCCGCCTCAAGCTCCTCGGTTTTGCGCCCGCTCAGCTTGCCGTATTCCGGGAAAGACTCCACGCTGAAATACACCGAGCCGTTGACTTCGTAGGCGTGGCCTTTTTCAATCAACGTTTTAACCATCTCAATTTGCTCTGGCACGTGGGCGCTGGCGCGTGGCGAGATGTCTGGCCGGGTCACACCCAGCGCGTCCATATCGCGGAAATAGTTGCGCATGTAGCGCTCCACCAGCTCCATCGGCTCAATTTTTTCGCGGCGCGCGCCTTTTAGAATGCGGTCTTCGCCGTCATCCAGCAAATGGCCCACATCGGTGATGTTTTGCACATAGCGCACTTTGTAGCCGCTGTATCTCAGCCAGCGCACAATCACATCAAACGAAACGTATGTTTTGGCGTGCCCCAAATGCGCGTTGTCATACACGGTTGGGCCGCACACATACATCATCACCTGCCCTTCGGTGATGGGTTTGAAAACTTCCTTCTCTCTGGATAAAACGTTATAAAGTGAAATACTCATCTTGTTATTGGGTATTGGTATTAGTTGATGGGTAAACGCTGGGCGCGACCTGCCCGACCCTTGCAATTTTTTGAGGGCAAATTATTTAGGCTTTACACAGCCAATGAACATTGAAATGATTAGACTGCATTTCTAATTCCCATTTTATCGCGTTTCCCACCCCATTCCCTTGCGCAGGATGGGAACTGCGGCGCAAATTTTACTTGCCGTGCCCGTTCGTCATTTCCGGTTTGGCAAAGATCATGCGGCCAGCGGCGGTTTGCAAAACTTTGGTCACGGTGATGTCTATCTGGCGATCCAAATACGATGACCCGCCCTCAATCACAACCATCGTGCCGTCCTCCAAATAGCCAACCCCTTGTGATGGCTCTTTGCCGGGCTGAATCACATAGATGTTCATTGGCTCGCCGGGCAAAACGACCACCTTCACCGCGTTTGCCAATTCGTTGATGTTGAGCACGCTCACACCTTGAATTGAGGCAACCTTGTTCAGGTTGTAATCGTTGGTCATGATGGGGCAGTCCATTTGTTTGGCCAGCAGCACCAGTTTTTCATCCACCAGCCGCGTGCGCGTGATGTCCTCGTCCACAATCAAAACCGGAACTTTGGAGTTGGCCTGCAATTGCTTGACCACATCCAGCCCGCGTTTGCCCCGCGCCCGGCGCAGGCCATCCATTGAATCGGCCACGTATTGCAGCTCGTTCAGCACAAAGCGGGGGATGATCAGCTCGCCGTGCAAAAACCCGGTCGCGGCGATGTCGGCGATGCGGCCATCAATCAACACGCTGGTGTCCAGCAACGTTTTATGCCCCGCATCGGTCACGGGCAACGCGGTTGGCTGATTTTTGCCGCCGCGAAACGGTGGAATGCTGGGGATGCGCTGGCCAATGGCGCGGACAATCTCACGGAAGCGCGCGCTCACCAGCATCACGCCCAAATATCCGCAGACGATGGCGACCAGAACGGGCAAAACCTGGTTAAAAGGCGATGGCAACTGCGCCAGCGGAAAAGCCACCAGCGCGGCCACAAGCAAACCCGCAATCAGACCAATCAGCATGAGGCCAAGCTGGCCCAAATTGACCTGGAGCAAATACTCAATAACGGCGTTTGCGGGCCGCCCGATGAGGCGCGGGAAAAATAAAATACCCAGAACCACGCCCAAAATAGAGAGAGCCAGACGCGCGGCCATCACCCATCCGCCAAAAGACGAGATGAGGTCTGCCGGAATAACATCAGCAATAGCCCAGCCAATCAGCCCAAAAATTACGCCTCCGGTCAAACGCAATATGGCTGATAGCGACCTGCTTAGGTGCATAACGCGATGGTATCACAGCGAAAAAAAAGCCGTGTGAAATTTTGCGCGAGATAAACCATGAATTCAGAATTCAAGATTAAGAACTTAGAATGCGAAAAAACGCCGCCTTTTCGCATTCTGAATTGCACATTCTGCGCTCTCATTTGGAGTGCTAAAATCTTGCGCATGGCCCCAGGCACATTCGAATTAAACCCGGTCTCGCGCATCACAGCAGATGCGGTTGGCGAGCCGGGGCAACGCACCTTTTTTTTGCAGGCGCGCAAAGGCCCCATGCTGGTCACCGTGCTGTGCGAGAAAGAACAGATCCGCGCATTGGGCGTGGCGCTGGAAGAAATGATTTTGGATTTGAAGAAAAAATATCCAAAAGGCTCGCGCTTTATGCAATTGCAGATGGATATGTCGCTGGAGGAGCCGGTCTCGCCAGACTTTCGCGTGGGGCAGCTTGGGCTGGGCTACGATGAAGACCGCGACTTGATTATTTTGATTGCCCGCGAGCTGGCCGCGGAGGATGTCGAGCGCGATGAGAGCGACGAGCGCGTGTTGCGCTTGTTTGCCAGCCGCGCCCAAATGGACGCGCTCAGCCGTCAGGCGGCAGATGTGGTCTCGCGCGGGCGGCCCGTGTGCCCGTTGTGCGGCAAGCCCATGGACGCCGAGGGGAACTGTGGCTTTTGCCCGCGCCGCAACGGTCATTCGGATGAGATTGTCTTTGCGTGAACTATGAATTCAGAATTCAAAATTCAGAATTCAGAATTTATCCTTCAGAGCCTGACAAATGGGAGGATGGAATCTCTGGGCTTGCTGCCCTGGGGATCAAACTACACCTTTCTCGCGGAGATCACGCCGCCCGGAGCGCCATCCACCCCAAAAGACGAGAGCGACGAGGACACGATTTTGGCGGTTTACAAACCCCGCCGCGGCGAAACGCCTTTGTGGGATTTTCCTGATGGCACGCTGTGCCTGCGCGAGTTTGCCGCATACGTTGTGAGCGATGCGCTGGGATGGGGGCTTGTGCCGCCCACCGTTTTGCGCAATGGGGCGCACGGCTTTGGCTCGGTGCAACTGTTTATTGAGAACGACCCCAACCAGCATTTTTTCACCTTTAAATCCGACCCGGCGCTGGCGGAGCCGCTCATGCGCCTCGCGCTGTTTGATTTGATCACCAACAACGCCGACCGCAAGAGCGGCCATTGCCTGCTGGATAAAGACGGGCATCTTTGGGCCATTGATCATGGCATTTGCTTTAACGCAGATTACAAACTGCGCACGGTGATTTGGGATTTTGGCGGGCAAGATGTGCCCGCGCCCATGCTGGCCGACCTGCGCGGGTTTCTGGCGCAGATGAAGCCCGATCAGACCCTGGGCAAAGCCCTGCGCCAGATATTGGATGGCGCGGAGATGACCGCATTTGAAACGCGCGTCGCTGGCTTGATAAAAATTGGCAAGTTCCCCATGCCCGGCCGCAACGAGCGCAGCATTCCGTGGCCGCCCGTATAAATTACAAATTACGAATTACTAATTACGAATGAAGAAATTAGTAATTCGCAATTCGTAATTCGTAATTCGTAATTGAATGGCAAACATTCTCTGGCTAGACAAGCCCGACCCTTACACAAAAACGCGCGTGATGCAGGCCGCCGCGCAGCTCAACTTGCACGTGGCGTTTCATCCCATCACAGATATTAGTTTTTTTGTGGATGAGCCCGTGATGCGCCTGGACGATGAACGTGACATTCTGCAAGAATTTGATGTTCTCGTCGCCCGCCCCATCTACCCTGGCATTTCGGAATTTCTAACGGTGGCGCGGTTGTTTCACCGGGCGGGCAAGCGCGTGATAGACACCTCGCTGACCGACGAAGGCTACGCCGTGAGCAAAATGCACGATTACGTGTTGCTGGCGCAGGCGGGCGTGCCCGTGCCGCGCACATGGCAAATTGCAAACTTGGCGCAGGTGGAGGAGATCGCGGCGGGGCTGGGTTACCCGTGCATCCTCAAGGGCGCGCACGGCTCGTATGGCTTGCACGTTCATCGGGTAAATCATGCGGATGGCCTGCGTGAGGTGTTTGGCAAATATCCCCCCGGCGAGTTGATGCTGCAAGAATTTCTGCCCGATGAAGGCGATTTCCGCGTGATTTGCCTTGGCTACACCGCCCTCCCGGTTCTCATCCACCGCCAGCCGCCGCCGGGCGATTTCCGCGTGAACGCCGAGGTGGGCGGCACGGCCATCGCCCGCCGCGCCGAGGATTACCCGGAGATTTGCGCCATCGCCCAGCAAGCCGCCCGCGCCCTGCGCCGCGAGTTCGCCGGCGTGGATATTCATTTGCAAAACGGCCAGCCGCGCGTGTTAGAGGTGAACCGCCGCCCGGGTTTTGAGCAATTCGAGACCGTCACCGGCTACGATGTGGCTGGCGCGGCGTTGAGATATGCAAATCAAGGCCTCACAGGTCTGCGAGACCTGTGAGGCCTTGGTCAAACTCTAAGGAATCGTCCCCGGGCTGGGGATGGGCTGATCGCGAAAGTCAACGGCGCAATTGTTGGTATCTTGCGCGGGCGGGGAGCGCTGCAAGCTGTGCCCGCCCAGCAGCGTGGCGGTGAACGGCGCGGTGCCGGGCAAGGTGTCGGTCAGCCACTGCGCGGCGTCCATCACCGCATCGGCGCCATCCAAAATCACAACCTGATCGCCCGCGTTGACCAACTGCATGGTGCCGGTGGCCCACGCGGTGTAACTCAGCATATCCGGCACGGCGGGGTCGTAATCGCTCAGCTCGTAATCGGGTTTGCGCCCCCAGTCGGCGTAAAACAGGGCGGCGTTCTCGGCAATCACGGCCACGCCGCCCGCCGCCAACGTGCTGCTCACCGGAAATCGATACATCCCCTCGCCCGCGCTGACCTTGCCGCGCGTTTCTGCGTCGCCCAGCTTGAACTGGCTCAGGTCGGCCATCTGCCCAGATGGGTTGTAAATTTCGGCCCACTCGTGGCCGGTCTCGTCCGCGCCGGCGGGGTTAAACATCACCTCGCTCACCAGCAGGCGGATGGGCGACTGGGCGGGCGCGTCTTTGCCGAGAATGGGCAAAAATGTCGGGCGCGTCACCGACCAGTCTCCCTCAAACATGGCCCGCAAATAGGCATACACCTGCGGCGATTCAATCAGCAGCGTCATCTCGCGGTTGAGCTTGGCGCTGGCCTCTGTGCCATTCCACGAGCCAATTTGCGAGAACGCCCGCTCCCCCACCCGCGCCAAAAACATTTTGTTGTGAATGCCGTGTTTGGCCGGGTCTGCCAAAATGGCCCGCAAATCCCAGCCATTTTGATCCGCCAGCGCGTTCAGGTAGGTCATGGTGGCAAAGTTTCCGCGCACGGCCTCGTCATCGCCGTAATACGCATCCAGCATCACCCGCACCCGCGCCCCGCGCGCCGTCGCGCCAATGGCCGCCCGCAGGCGCAGGTTGGGGTCATCGGTGGGGTTGCTGGCAGATGCGCCCCAGTAATACGGCTCGGATAGTTGCTGAACAAAAATTTCATCGCCCACCCCGGCCCCATCCAGCACGGCCAGCAAACCGCCCGCGCGGATGTTGCTCTCTGGCGAGGTCGCCAGCTCCATCATCATGGGCTGGGCCACCACCAGCGGCGCGGGGTAGCGCACGGCGTAGCTCACCCCGCCGGTGACCGTGATGGGCACAAACCCCAGCGGCGGCAGGCCAAACTCGCAGGCCGCGCACCAGCGGGCGATGTCAACGTGATTCGCGTCAAAATCGGCGTCAAAAATGGCCTGTGCCCGGTTGATGAGTTCCGGCGCGGCCACAATCGCCATCACCCCGCGATGCCCCAGCGTGCCATCGCTTTTGTCATCATCGGGGTAGCCGTTTGCGCCCAAATTCTCCGAGCTAATCACCAGCCGCTCGCCATCTATGATGATGAATTTGGCGTGCAGAGCCTTGTATCGCTTGCGAACATTTTGGGTGGAATCGCTGCGCATAAACCAGCAGCCGCTTTCTGGGTTGCCAGAGTTTGAAATTTGCTGACAGTTCCACAATTCCTGGTCGGGCAACCCGCCCACCGGGGCGCCATCGGCCAAAACCCGCACGCGCACACCCGCCGCGCTTTTGGCCGCCAAAATTTGGGCAATATGCGCGTTGTCAAACGAGTAGGTCTCAAGGTCAATGGTGTGCTGCGCGGCCCCCAAAACCGCGCTCAGCGCCTCAAAACTTGCGTCTGGGGCAACCGCCAGGGTGATGGCGCTTGCGGCGGTCACCGGCGTAAAAAACTCCTCAAAATCCCAGCCGGGGTAGATGGGCCGCCGACCATTCAAAATATCGGTCGCATCGCTCAGCCAGTCTTGGGCGGTGTTTGTGTCTGGCGCGCCGGGTTTGCGCATGAGCAGTTGCCCCTCTGTGCTGATGGAATTTGTGACCACATACGGCTTGAGCGGTTCGCCGCTCCATCCCGCCGCTGGGCTGCCATTACCATACACCAGCGCATCCACAATTTGCTCTTGCGCATCCAGCAATTGCAAGGTTGCCCCAGAGTTGCTCATGTTAGACCAGCTTGCGGTTTGGTCTGCCGCCACGCCCGCGCTAAATGTGGCGGCGTTTTTCTGCGCCACAAAATAGCCCTGCGCGGCAATCGTCCCGGCCAAATTCACGTTGCTGCCGTTAGACATGCGAATGCTCCAGCCCTCCAGCGAAACGGACGACCCGCCGTTGTTAAACAACTCAATCCACTCGTGGTTGCTGTTGGCTTTTGTGCCCATCCACGCCACCTCGTTGATGACCACGCCGGTGTTGCCGCCGCCGCCTGAGCCAGCGCGAGAGTTGGCATGGCCGGGCGTGCCAATCACGGCGTTGCCAGCGGCGTCAAACGCAAACGGGGCGGGCACATCGGCGGTGGCCCAGTTGGATGGCGTATCTGCCGCGCGGCTGTCCACGCGCTCCATCGTTCGGTAGCTTGGCGAGGCCACGCCCGCATCCCACGCGCCGCCGCTGGCGTTGGCGGTGTCTTTCTCAATGGGTTGGGCATACACCAGCCGCGCCGAGCCGCCATCGTTGGCAAAAGCCAGCGCAGTTGAGCCGCTCATTTGGGCGTAGCTGAGCGCGGGCGCAAAACCAAACTGGCGCTGAAACGCCTGCGCGGTGTTGGCAACCCACATGCTTTGACCCGCGCCCAGGGTGTAGCCGGGAAAACTCAATGTGCGCCCAACCTGGTCGCGCAAAGACCACGCGCCATCCAGCGCCACATCCGCGCTGGTGGGGTTGGTCAGGCGCACAGCCTCATCCAGGTTGCCATCCAACCCGTAATAATGCAAGGCCGAGATGCGCAGCGCGGGCGGGTTTTGCGGCATGCCAAACCCGGGGCTGGCAACCAAAAGTGAACAGACAACAAGACAGATGACGGCAAAATATTTTGTTGACCCCATGCCAAATGTTGTATGCAAGAATAGAGTTTGTGTCAAGAGGAAATTCTGAATTCTGAATTCCAAATTCTGAATTCAAAGTGTTGTTTATTAAAAACAATATACAATCTTTATACAAAAGGAGATTCAGCCATGATCTTAGTGACCGGCGCAAATGGATATGTGGGCGGATACGTGCTAAAGCACCTGAGGGAAACGCAGCCCAATGCCCCTGTTAGGGCGTTGGCCCGCAACCCGCGCAACGCGGATAAGCTAAAAGCGGCCGGGGCGCAACCGGTCATTGGCGATGTGACGGATTTGCCTTCGCTGCAAGCTGCCATGCAGGGCGTGGATCAAGTGATTCATTTGGCGGCGGTGAACCGCGATAAAGGCGCGTCTACCATGCAAGCCATAAACGCCGAAGGGACGAAAAACGTGGTGGCCGCGGCAAAAGAGGCGGGCGTGAAGCACATCGTGAATCTGGTGGGGCTGGGCGCAGACCCGCGCAGACCCTACCCACTGGCAAGCACCCAAGGCGAAGGCGTTAACGCCATCATCGCCAGCGGCATTCCGTTTACCATTTTGGAGACATCGGTCATCTTTGGCGCGGGCGATGAATTTATCAACACGCTGGCCGGGCTGGCCCGAATTCCGCCGGTGATGGTTGTGCCCGGCGATGGCAAAACGCGCTTTCAGCCGATGGCCGCACAAGATGTGGCCGCCTGCGTGGTCAAGTCGTTGGCGCTCCCGGCGGCCATCAACCAGCGCCTGCAAATTTGCGGCCCGGAGGTGGTGACGCTGGAGCAGATCATTGACGCGATTCTGGCCGAGATGGGGGTGAGCCGCATCAAACTGCACATGCCCGTGCCGCTGCTCAAAATTGGGGTTGGGTTGATGGAAGCCGTGCTGCCCAAGCCTCCGGTCACCTCCAGCTTGCTGGGTATGCTGGGCGTGGATAACGTTGCCACAAATAACGCCACGTTCAAGGTATTTGGCCTTTTGGCGATGGGGCTGCGCAGGAACATCGGTTTTGTCAAAGAGATGACGCTGGGGAAGTTGATCCGCCGCTCGCTGGGGAAGATGGAGTATCGGTAATTGAGGTTTTTTTGGATTGGACTTGCGCAAAGCCGAGTTAATTTCGTGAAAATGATGAAATAAACCGAAGGTTTGGGCGTAGGGGCGAGGCATGCCTCGCCCCTACCGCGCCATTCTCCGCGTTAAAGAGAGTTTTTGCGTAAGTCCAGTTTAAATTGAAAAACAATTTCTAAAGCTTACACGGGCTTACTCTTATCCAAAACTGACGTTCACCAAAAAACAAAAACGCCCCCGATTCGCATTGAACCAGGGGCGTTTTTATTTTTGCTTTAAGGCAATTTGATTAGCGGGGCTGCTGAAGCGCGCTGAGCGCCGCCGAGCCGCCACCCAGCACCAGGGTAACAACCGTGGCAATGGCGAAGACAGCGAGCGCCACCAGAACGGCCACGATGATGGCCTTGGTGTTATCTACCTCAGCGGCCTCGCGGATGGCCAGCACGTTGGCGATGATGCCCAGCACCAGCGAGGCGATCGTCCCCACGCAGGGGATGAAGGCCAACACTTGAAAGACCTGCGTGTACCCGGAGATGCGCAGCATTTCCTGGGGGTTGGTTTTGCCGCCCACCGCGTTGGCAATGACCGAGGTCAGAAACGCGCCAATCACCCATCCCAGCAAAGCCGCCACAACCGTGCTGAGCAACGTTGAAATCAAGTTTCCACCAATAAGACCACCAAGCAAACCAGAGATAACCGAAATAGCGACGACGATGATCGCAGCCGGCTGCATCGCGCTGGGATCTTCGGCAATTTCACGATATATCGGGGCCTTGAATGTGACAACGCCCATTAAGCGATCCATAAATGATTTCTGCATAATAAAAAGTCCTCCTTGACTACCTGTTTTGAAAATATCCCGATCATCTTTCACCGCACAAACGGCGCAATACCGAGACACACAATTATTCTAATCGGTTGTGTTAAATATGCAAGACCAAAATCAATAACAAAAATTAAAATTTGCGCGTATTTATGGAATATTTCGCTGCAATTTTGGTTTTGGCAGGCTGCGCTGAGTGGACGACTTGCCCAACAAAATGGTTTTCCAATCAATTTGGGCGGCGGCGGCCGTGCCAATTTTTACCAAATCTGGGATGGCGCTCAGATTATCCAGCCCAATGTCTCGCGGGAGCGGCGGGTTAAGCCGGTATGTGCCCAGCGTGGCGAAGTGGCGCTGAACCAGCTCGGTTTGCTGCTCTGCGGGCGATTCCAGCAAGCTGAGCATGACCCAGCGCGCCCAGTCAATGAACGTGACGGGGTTTGCGGCGCCATCATAAATACCGGTGCCCAATGAGACCACCACCGAATCTTCTGGCGTATACGCCCCGCCGGTGTAATAAAACGCCTCCACGCAAGCCTGGTAAACCGGGTTGCCCGCAATGCCCGTGCCGCCATCCACGCAACGGCCAATGGTGGGCACATCATACGGGTCAAAAAAAGTGGGCGCGGCGGCAGATGCGGTGACGCAATCCACAACTTTTAGTTTGCCGGTTGTTCCGGCGTTGGCGGGGTTGTCTTTCACGGCATAAAACGGTTTGCCATCCACCACCCGCATCATGGTCAGCATCAGGTCAATGGGCAACTCGTTTATGGTGACATCGCCAATAAATTCGCGGTAAACCGCCGCGCAGGCCGTGCTGTGATATTTCATCCCGCCCAAAGTGGTGATAAACGCCAGCCAGTCGGTTTTGAAGATGCGCGACCCCAGCGTTTGATACAAATCCAGCGTCTTTTGGGCGGTCATGCCAATGCCAACTGCCGCGGCAATAATCGCCCCGGTGGAGGTGCCCGCCACCATGTTGAACACGTCGCGGGTGAGCTTGCCGGTTTGTTTTTCCAGTTCCACCAGCGCGCACAACGGGATGATGCCGCGAATGCCGCCGCCGTCAATTGAGAGTATGCGTTTCATGAGTGGCGAGTGTAAGGGTTAAAGCAAAAAGTGTAAAGATGGCGCGGCCATCAACCGGGTTTATTTTTGCGTTGCGCGTTGGGCGCGAAAGGGGTTTAGAAACTGATTCCAAACCACATCGCGCCAGAAGATAAGCAGGCGGGCCGTGACCTCATCCAAAATTTGCACCGCAATCCAGCCCAGCCCGGCGCACAAAATGGCGGGCAAAAGGTCAAGTTGATACGTGGCTTGCACCATCACCACCGTGACGCAAAAACTCCAAAAGCGAAACACTTGCGTGAGGTAAATGCCAAGATGCGGCACAAGGATGAACATGCCAAACAAAAATGGGGCGCTGCCCAGCAACACCGGCCACAACCCGGTGGCGTAATCCTCGGGCGCGGCAAAAATCAGCCGGGCGCATGTCCAGGTCACCCACGCCCAAATCGCCAGCCGCGCCACATACAACACCACTTCCACGCCAATGGTCAGCCAAAACCGCTGGCGCGACACGCGGTTAACAAACAGCACCGCGCTTTGTCCCAGCAGGCGGATGGAACCCGCAATTGCCCCCACCATCACCGCCACTGTGATGGGATGCGCGCTGGCCCGCACCACCTCAATGGCGGCGGGGTTGAGCGAGAGCGATGCCCACAGCGCGCGCCAGGCTTCGCCAATCAGGGTAAGTATGTCCATCTCTGTTAAAAAGTTAAAAATTAAATGCGGATGGAAAGAACAAACAATGTTGTGTTTATTATTTACTCAACGTTGTGCACGGCGTTCCACATTTCGCGGATGGTGACAAAACGCAGACCGCTCTCTTTGACCATGCGGATCACCCGCTCGGCCAGCCACAGCACATCCACGCCAGAATTCATGGCCTCGTGCAGCACAATGATGGAGCCTGGACGCAGGTAGCGGCGCACTTCGTATTCCGCTTCTTCGGGCAGTTGCGCCCAGTGAAATGGCACCACGCTCCACATGACCGGGCGGAAGCCCCACCCGCGCAAGGCTTTTAGGCTTTGCGGGGTAAACAGCCCATACGGCGGGCGCACATCGCGCACTTCCTCCGGCTCGCGGCGGGCTTGCTCGGCAATCATGCTTTGCAATTCAACCAGCTCGTGCCGCAGCACGCCAGAGCGATGATCTAAAAACGGCTTGTGATAATACCCATGTAACGCCACCTGATGCCCGGCGGCAGCCACCTCGCGGGTGAGATGCGGCGCGGCTTGCACCCCCGTGCCTGTCTGAAAAAATGTGGCTTTTACGCGATGCTTTGCCAGCAGGTTCAAAAGTCGCTCGGTATCGCGGGAAGATGGGCCGTCATCAAAGGTCAGCGCCACCTCGGCCAAAGAGGCGTTGCCCTGCCAAAGCGCGGTTGGGAAACGCCCGCTGAGCATGCGGTGCATGTCTGGCAAAAAGCGCGTGTATTGGCGGGTGAGGGCGTGCGAAGCGTTCATTGCTCAATTAAGAATTAAGCGCCAATGATACATGCGCCGTCTGGCCGAGGAAATTAAGGGGGAGATCGCTTCAGATAATAAAAAAAGGGTTGTGAACGCGCGCGTTCACAACCCTTTATGCAATTCGTCATTGCAAGCGTGTAATTCGTATTTGAATTACCAGCTTCGGCGTCCGCCACGGTCGCCGCCGCGATCTCCGCCACGGTCGCCACCGCGCCCGCCACCGAAGCCGCCGCTGCGTCCGCCGCCACCAAAGCCGCCGCTGCGTCCGCCGCCACCAAAGCCGCCACCGGCCGGGCGCTCTTCGCGCGGGCGAGCGATGTTCACGGTCAAGGCGCGTTCCTGATAGTTTGCGCCGTTGAACTTGGTGATGGCCTGCTGAGCATCGTTCGGGGACTCCATCTCAACGAAGGCGAAACCCTTCGAGCGGCCAGAATCGCGGTCCTTGATGACTTGCACGGACTTTACCGCGCCAGCCTGCGAGAACAGCGTTTTGAGGTCTTCCTCAGTGGTGCCGTAAGACAGATTACCAACATACAACTTGTTTTCCATTTTTCTCCAAAATACTATTTATTTCCAACTTTTCGTGGTGAATGTCCCTTGATCCTCTTACGGTAATCTCGACCTAATCACGGCACAAAGAAGTACATGCCGGATTGTATCACGCGGATTTTTCGCCCTCAACGCGAAAATGCAAGTTCACGGGAAATTAAGAAAATCGGAAAAATTATTTGCGCCGAGCCTGGCAAAGCCGCTTTGGTGTCATCCAGCTGTTCGCAGCCATTGGGCAAAATATCACAAAAACTTCACCAGCACATATAACCAGACAAAAATGAAGATAAAAATGATTCCGCAAATCACAAAACCACAACCCAGAGTTATCTCATCCACCCCCGTTTGAAGGGTGGATAAGCTGGGATGAGCTGGATGATAAAACACGCTAATCTTTTTGCCGACGACATATTTCTCAGATATGCGGCGCGCTTCGGCTTCATTTGTATTCAGCCTTAACCCAAATTCGATCCGGCTGCCCTTAAAAGTTACATCTCCAACGGTATATTCATATTGAATTTTGGGTTGATACGTCGGGCCGCCCTTGCCCCCATACTTTTGAATCCCTGAATACAAAATAGTTCCTCGCATCAAGGGCCACTTTTTGCTCGCGTTACCCCATCGCCATGTTAAATATTGAGGATATAGAACATACACAAATGCAGCTGTAAAAACTATCAGCGGAATGACGATTAGTTGAAGATTCATAAAGAATGTATTAGACAGGCAGTTAAATATCTGCCCGCTCAAAGCTCAATTTTCAACAAAAAATAAGCCGCGAATCCATGCTGGCATTCCCGCATACAATCACACCCGTGAGCATCCATATTTTGCCAGAAACTCTGGTCTCGCGCATCGCCGCGGGCGAGGTGGTCGAGCGACCCGCCTCGGCGGTCAAAGAAATGATTGAAAACGCGATTGACGCGGGCGCGACCGAGATCAAGATTGAGTGCGCCGAGGGTGGCCGCCGCCTCATCCGCATTACAGATAACGGCGCGGGCATTCCGGTAGATGAGGTCACGCTGGCCTTCACCCACCACGCCACCAGCAAATTGAACGAGATCGAAGACCTCGACCACATCCGCACGCTGGGGTTTCGCGGCGAGGCGCTGGCCAGCATCGCCGCGGTCAGCATCGTCACCTGCGCCACCCGCCACACAAGCGAGCCGCGCGGCACGCTCATCCGCATAGACAACGGCAATGTCATCACTCACGAGGCGCTGGGCCGCCCGCCCGGAACGACCATGACGGTGGAAAATGTGTTCGCCCGCATCCCGGCGCGGCTCAAATTTCTCAAATCCACCCAAACCGAGCGCGGGCACATAGACGGGGTGGTCACCCGGTATGCCCTGGCCTACCCCAACATTCGCTTTACCCTCGTGCAAGATGGCAAGCCGCAGTTCCAATCCAACGGAAACGGCAAAATGCAGGATGTGCTGGTTGAAACACACGGCGCAGACGTGGCCGCCAAAATGGTGGCGGTGAGCGCGGAAAACGAGGAAGCCGAGAGCGCCATCCAAGTGAGCGGCTATGCCAGCCTGCCCGAAATGAGCCACAACAACCGCAGCAAGATCACGCTGTTTGTAAATGGCCGCCCGGTGCAAGACACAAAACTGGCCTACGCCGTGATTCAGGCGTATCACACCTTGTTGATGGTGGGGCGTTACCCGGTGGCGGTGGTGATGGTGAACGTGCCCTCCGAGGAGGTGGACGTGAACGCCCACCCGGCCAAAGCCGAGGTGCGTTTTCAAAATGCCGACTCGGTGTTTAGCGCGGTGCAGCGCGCCGTGCGCAAGGCGTTGCTGCCCAACCTGCCGGTGCCAGAGCCGCCCAGCGTTTTTCAATCGCCCATTGCCTCATCTTTTGGCGGATGGAACCCGCCGCCCACCTCCGATCCTTCTCAGCGGGAGGAGGAATCAATGGTCATCGTCCCATCTGCCGAGCCAACACAGCCGCATTTGCGCGGAAGCGAGGCGTGGGAGAAAATTGGCATTGCGCCCAACATGGCGATGGCGCAGCGGCCAGCCATTGATTTCGCATCGCAAATTACGCCGCAAGTGCGCGTTTCAAACTTGCCCGCCCTGCGCATTTTGGGCCAGCTCGCGCTCACCTACATCATCGCCGAAGGCCCCGAAGGTTTGTATTTGATTGACCAGCACGCCGCGCACGAGCGTATTTTGTTTGAGCGGATGCTGGCTCAGCGCGATTTGGGCGAGGTTGTCTCTCAGCCGTTGCTGGACCCCGTGCCCGCCGATGTGCCGCTGGAGAGCGCCTACCGCCTGGAAGAAAGTTTGCCCATTTTGCGCGATCTGGGTTTTGAGATTGAGCATTTTGGCGGCAAGAGCTTCCTCGTCCGCGCCGTGCCCGCCTTGATGGTGCAAGATGACATCGTGGCCGCCGTGCGCGATATTGTGGCCGATCTTGAGACCGGCGACGCGCCCATGCGCAAAGATATTGAGGCGCGGGTGCTGCGCCGCGTGTGCAAGCGCATGGCCATCAAGGCCGGGCGCGTTCTTTCGTTGCAAGAAATGGCCGCGCTGGTGCGCGATCTTGAATCGTGCGAATCGCCGCGCACGTGCCCGCACGGGCGGCCCACCATGATTCAAATTGGCACCAGCCAGCTTGAAAAAGAATTTGGGCGGGCAAAGTAAATTACGAATTACGAATGATGAGTTTTTACGCGGTAGGGGCAAGGCATGTCTCGCCCCTACCGCGCCTTTCTACGCGTCTCAGGATTTTCTATTTAGAAATCAGTGTTTTTTGTCCGCGTAGATAGTTCACCCTCAAGCGCAATTTTTTTATTTGGCGATGTCCCAGCGCAAAACGGCGGCGCCCCAGGGGTCAACCGTCATGCCAGCGGGCGCGGGGGCGCTGCCCAGCAAGGCGGTGGCGTTTTGGCCGATGGCGACCGGGAGGGCGCTGTCATCCAGCGTGACGGTTTGCGCCTGCCCGCTGAAGTTGAACAGGGTGAACACGGCCTCGTCGGCGCTCCAACGCCAAATACCCAGGCAGGCCGTTTGGCAGCCCTCAACCACATCCACCACCAAAAAGCTGCGCGAGCGCAACGCCGAATGCGCCGCGCGGAGTTTTGCCAGGTCGCGGTAAAAGTTCAGCAACGACTTCGCGCCGGTCTGTTCTTCTTCCACCGAAACGCCATCATCCGGGGCGTTGTTGCGGATGGGCGGCTTGAACCAGGTGGTCATGCCCTCGCACGTTTCGGCCTTGCACCAATCCATCGGCTCGCGGCGCAGTTCATCGTAAAACGGGCCGGGGCCTTTGCTGCCTTTCATCCCAATTTCCTCGCCGTAATAAATTTCTGGGATGCCCGGCGTGAGCAAATTGACCGCCGCCGCCAGCCGCTCGCGGGCGGGGTCGGTGTCCGCCTCGCTGGCGATGCGGTTTGTGTCGTGGTTGCTCACAAAGCGCACCAGTTGCGCATCTTGCGGGTAAAGCCGCTGGGCCACCTTGAGCGGGGCTTGCAGAAAAGTGGCGTAATCCTTGCCGTTCAAAACGCCATCGCCATTTTTGTTGATGTCGCCCACCAGCGACAACTCAAACGGAAAATCAAACAGCGCGTCAAAGCCATAGCCAAAATATTTGTTCAAGGTCAGGGCGCTCTGATCCCACACCTCGCCCAAAATCACCGCATCCGGGTGTTTGGCTTTTACCGCTGCGCGAAGTTGTTTCCAGAACGGCTCTTCCACGCCCAGCGCGTAATCGCACCGAATGCCATCTGCCCCCAGGTCCAGCCAAAACTGGGCCGCGCCAATGAGATATTTCACCACGTCCGGGTTATCGGTGTTCCAATCCGGCAAATTTTCCACGCCAAAAAACGAGCTGTATTGTGTGTTTCCCTTGTCTAAAAAGTGAAACCAGGTGGTGTATTTTGACTTGGGGTTTTTGTAGGCATCCTTAAAAAATGGATGGCTGTTTGAGGCGTGATTGGCGACGTAATCCACGATCAGGCGCATCCCGCGTTTCTTCATCTCGGCGGCCAAAAACTTAAAGTCATCCAGCGTGCCAAGCTGCGGGTTCACCGCCATGTAGTCCACCACATCGTAGCCGTGATAGGTGGTGGTGGGGTAAAACGGGTTCAGCCAAATGGTGTTCGCGCCCAGCGATTGCACGTAGTCCAATTTTTGCGCGATGCCCTTCAAGTCGCCAATGCCATCCGCGTTTGTATCGTAAAAACTGCGCGGAAAAATCTGGTAAATCACCGCGTCGTTAAACCAGGCTGGCGCGCCAATGACCGGGCGCGCATCGGGCGCGGCGGTGGGTATGACCCGCGTGGGTTTTGGCGCAGGCGTGGCTGTTGGCGGCAACGCGGTGGGTGATGGGGCAACGGTTGGTTGCGGCGCGGGCGCGGCGGTGGGTGATGGCGTTTGCGCCCCGCAGGCGGCCATCAGAAAAACCAGCGCGGCACAGCGCCACACGTTTTTTAATGCGTTGTGGGTCATTATTGTGTCCTTTGCCGTTCATGCCAACGGTTATGGCATTTTGGGCGGCGGCAAGTTCATTGCGGGCGGCGCAACCGCCACCTGGATGGGATGCCCGGTGATCCAGCCGGAAAACGCGGCCATGCTATACGCGCCGTTGACCTCAATGCGGTGCAAGTTATACAAATCTTTGGGTTTTTGCTGCCAATGCGAAACCACGCCCACCGCATGAGAAAACCCCAGTTGCTGCACCATCCCTTGCGCAAATTTGTTGGTTGCGCCATACGGGTAAGCATAGGTGGTGATGGGTTTCCCGATGTGCTGAGCCAGCACGTCTCGGCTTTTTGTAATTTCAAAGGTCAATTGCGCCGCGTTTAGGCGCGTGTTTGACGCGTGCGAAACGGAATGCGAGCCAATCCAGTGGCCCTCGGCGTTCAACACAGCCACATCTTGCCAGGACATGAACGTGGTTGTGCTGCTCAGGTAATTGGTGACAAGATAAAACGTGGCCTTGAACCCATATTGATCCAAAATGGGTTTTGCCAAAGTAAATTGGTTGCGCCAGCCGTCATCAAAAGTAATGGCGATGGGTTTGGGCGGCAAGGCGGCCTGCCCGCGAACCGCCGCCGCAATTTGATCCACGCTGACAGTCTCGTAGCCATTTTCCTTTAGCCACTTCATTTGCGCCGCAAACTTTTCTACCGAAACGCTGTATCGGCCATTTCCCCCGCCAATTTTGTGATACATCAAAATTGGCGCGTAGGTGGCTGGCTCTGGTGGGATGGGGGTTGAAGTTGGCGCAGGCGCGGGCGTTGGCGCAGGCGGCGTGCCGCCAGCAAAGGCCAAAACAGACAAAACAAGTGTGATGAGTATGTGTGCAACCATTCGTATTTATGCGAATGGGCGCAATCCTACCTCAAAAGCGAACAGGGCTGGCTAAAAATTTAACTGGCCGCGCGTGTCTGGGGCATCTATTCCGAGTAAATCGCCCAAAGTGCTGATTGAAGCTGTTTTCTATCTCAAAATTTTGCTCAAAACGCATTTTCTTCAGCTTTGCTTTGCTTTACTGCGTCCGTGTGTGTCGGTGTTCCACCGGCAGCGGATAAAATCTTTAGAAAACCCGCTGGCGCGGGTTAAAAGCGCTGAAATAACCCGTCTGCGGGTTTCCTGGCTGACTAGCCGCCGGATTTATCCACGTCCTCCTCGCGAAAGCGGGGATGGCGGCAACTAGCGCACATTGCGTCAGAGTGAATTACTCGGAATAGATGGCGCCTGGGGCTGCTCCTGCGTTTGCGCCCGGAAGGTGACAGCCAAAATCAACCCCCAGGCCGCCCAAAAGATGGCGCCCTGTTTGCTGCCAAAGTTGGCGTAATCGGTAAAGTTGTAAACAAACCACGCCACCTGCCCAGCCATCAGCGCCCGCAACACCCAAAGCGAAAAGGCATCTTTGGTTTGCGCAAAATAACGCAGACCGCGCAGGCCAGCCCGCCACACCAGCGCCATCACGCTGAGCGCGGCCAGCAGGCCAAACAGCCCGTAATCCAGCCAGAGCTGCAAAATCATGTTGTGCGCGTGAAAGAGCGATGGCTCACCGTTGAGCATGTCTCGGTAAAGCAGCTCCGAGACCGGGCCAAACATGTTTAGCCCCACCCCGGTGATGGGAAACTGGCCGATCATTTTGATCGCGCGAACCCACAAGTCTATGCGCCCGTTGGAATATGTTTGCGCGTTCACATCCAGCAGCGGCAAGGCAAGCAAAACCCCCGCCACCAGCGCAATAACAATCGCCAGGGCAACCCACGCCGAGCGGCGGTTGCGCATGGCAAACAGCGCCATCGCCCCGGCCATAAACCCCAAATACCCCCCGCGCGACTGGCTGAACACCAGCGAGAGAAACATCACCACCCCGATGAAAACGAGGCCAATGGTGGCCGGGATGCGCCACGCGGGCCGCGCCGTTCGCAGCCACATCACCAGCGCAAATGGCAAAAACAGGGCGGGCATAAGCAGCCCGGCCAAAATGTTGGGGTTTATGCCATCTTCGCTGTGAAATGTGTTTTGCACGCTTTGCGAGTTGCCCGCAATCCGCGCGAACAGATCTGTGAGAATCGGGATTTTGTTGGTGGCATTGGCCGGGACAAGATACAGCCCAATCAGCCCAACTCCAAACACAACCAGCAGCCAGAGGATGGGCATCCAAAGGCGCGCCCGCTCAAACTTTGCAAAATTCCAAATTGCGCCAAACACAACCACGCCAAACGCCAGCGCCCAAAAGCGGTTCCACGCCGGGGTGGGCTGAAGCTGCAACCCAATCGCCAGCGCCATGCCCATCGTCGCCAGCCAAAGCAGCATGGGGATGGCGACCGGGCGGGGCAAAAGGTCATTTTCCACTGCCACGCGCAACGGCAAAACAAGCGCCAGCCCCAGCAAGGGCAGCCATGCAAACCCGCGCGCCAGCAACAAAGCAGGCGCCAGCGCAATCACGCATAACGCCTCAACAACCAGTTGAATGGCCAGTTGATGCGGGCGCAATCGCGCAATCAGGCGATCCAGCGCGCCAGACGCGCGGTTTTGCATGGTGCTATCAGTCATGTGTCTTATTGTCCTGGTGATGGCGGGCCGTATACATCGCCATCCGCCGCGACGGGGATGGCCCATTCCACATACACGGGCTGGGTGCTTAATGTAAACGAACTGGTTGGCGGCGGCAAAGCATAAAACCCGTTGGTGATGGTGAGCGGAACGGTTGGGAACGTGATGCTCTGCCCGCCCGTTTTCTCTGACCAGGCCACCCACACCCTGCGGCCAGACCGGGTAAATTCGTATACAAACGCATTCAGGTAGGTGGTCACCTGGCGCACAAAGGTGGCGCGGCCCAGTTGTTCTGCGGCGTATACATATCCATCAAGGGCAAATTGCTTGTCGCCGTTATAGTTCACCAGACCGGTTGTCCACGCGTTAAACCATGCCACTGGCGGCGTATCTGGCGAATTGTTTCGCAGGTTATACCAAATGGTGGCATCCACGCCCGCAGACATCATTTGGGCAATGACTTTTGGCGCGTAAAAGGCCTTGGCAATTTCGTAATCTTCTCGCAGGCTGGCGTTGTATGGGAACGCAGAGTTTTTCGCCTTGCACCATTTGGAGTTCACGTCCGTTTGGTATTGGCACACCAGCGCAGATTCCATGTTAAACAGGCCCTTGCCGGTTGCGCCATACTCCGCCATTTTAGATTTGAGGAATTGCGCCTTCGCCAGCGCCACCGTGCCGCTCACGCCGCCAAACGTGTTCCAATCCCGGTTCCAATACAGCGGGTTAGGTTCGTCCACGTCGTCGTAATAATCATAGGCGTTAAAGCCCACCCCATCAAAGTAAAAATCACCATATTGTTCCTTCATGCGCTTCAAAATTCCTTCAAAGAATTTGGTCATGGCGCAGTAGGTGTTGGGCGATGTTTGAGGATTGCACGGGAGCAGCAAGCCGCCAATCAACACTTTGGCCGTGGGGTCGGCAATTTTGATCTGGTCGTTTGCCACCTTGAGCATATCGGCGTAGGTTTGGCCGCCGTAATACGGGTCATCCCAGTTGCCCCAGCAGCCCAGCACGCCATTGGGGTCATCGGGTCGGAAACGCCGGTCAATGTCTGGCTCATTCCAAATGGCCCAATAATGAACATTGTAAGGCGGGGCTTTGAGCCTTGTGATGAGCGCGCGCAAAAAGTCGCCAAACGCTGTCAGCTTGTCCGAGCGGATGGGGCCGCAAGGATAGCCAGACACGGCTTGCGCCCAGGCTGGCGTGCGCCGAATGATCACGATGGGCGTTATGCCTTTTGAATTGACAAACTCCAATTGCTGCTCCAGCAACTGGAACGAAGTGGCATCCCAATTGATATTCAACACGCTCGACGATGCCGGCGCAATGGGCTGCAAATCGGCCCACAAAGCGCCGTTAAAGCGCACCCAGGTGATCTTTGTGTCATCAAGCTCCCACCGGCTGTTATCCTCAATAAACGGGTTGTACTCCACACCCAGCGAGCCGTGCGGTGTTGGCGTTGGCGTTGGCGTAGAAGTGGCCGTGGGGATTGGCGTATAGGTTGGTATTGGGGTTGAAGTTACGGTCGCAGTTGCGGTGGGTGTGGCCGTTGGCAACTGAGTTGTCGAGTTGTACTTGCCGATAAGCGGCAAATACCATTTATTTCCCCCATCGGCGCTGCTTTGCGCAGATTGTGCATTTAACAAAATGCTCAGCGCCAAAACTAAACTCATAAATACAGGCAATGCCTTACGCATATCTCTCATGGTAACTCCTTTGGCTTGATCTAAATGTTGTTTCATAGAAGCCGGGATTTACTTTTCCGGCATCCATTTTACATTTTTAAGGTGAAACCTCGGTAAAAGCCCTCTTCACCTGCACAACACAGGCAAATTGGGCCGCAAAGTGAAGCGGGGGCGGTCGAACAAAGACGCGTCTCGCGCAAAAAGCAGGTATCACCACAGGCATCCCTTGATGATACTTCGTCTCAGTTTCAGCCTGCTTGGCCGATGGGAAGCTCAAAAGTGAGGGTTGCGCCCACACCCGGCTGGCTGCGCGCAAAAATCTGGCCGCCGTGCGCAAGAACGAGCTGCCGCGCAATCGCCAGCCCCAGCCCGCTCCCGCCAGAATCGCCAGATTTATAAAACCGATCAAAGATATGCTCCAGCGCATCGGGGGCAATGCCCGCGCCGGTGTCGCTCACGCTCACGCTGGCTGTTTGGCCGATGGCATCTGCGCGGGCGGCCAGCGTAATTTGCCCGCCGCGCGGCGTATAGCGCAACGCGTTGCCCACCAGATTCGCCACAACCTCGCGGATGCGCACGCCATCAGCCCAAACGGGCGGCACATCCGGCGCGGTCTCCACGCGCAAGGCCACGCCAAGCTCATCTGCCCTGGCCGCAAACGAGGCGGCCACCTCGCCCAGCAAAGCGGGCAAATCAAGCTCCTCGCGTTGCAGCTTTAACGCGCCGCTTTCTGCCAGCGAGAGCGTGCGCAAGTCGTCAATCAGCCGCGCCATCACCCGCGTTTCATCCAGCAGCATTTGCATTCGGGCGTCATCGCGCGGGTAAACCCCATCTTGCATCCCCTCCAGGTTGCCCTGAATCACGGTCAGCGGCGTGCGCAGCTCGTGCGAGACATCGGCCAGCAGGTTG
>DAORUN010000008.1:0-24844 GCA_035433205.1 Thermoflexales bacterium
AATTACGAATTACGAATTACGAATTACGAATTACGAATTACGAATTACGAATTACGAATTACTCTGTGATTTGCACGGGCGCTTTTTTGTCCAATGGAATCTTAAAGTAATCTGCGATGATGCGCTGGGCGATGGGGCCGGCCACGCCAGAGCCTTGTCCGCCGTTCCATACAAACACGGCGATGGCGATTTGCGGTTTTTCTGCCGGAGCGTAGGCCACAAACCAGGCGTGAGTGGGCTGGGTTTTCATCCCAATGTAGCACACGCCGGTTTTGAGCGCGATGTCATCGCAAAACTCGGCGGTGCCGGTTTTGCCCGCGTATTGAAAGTCTGGAATTTGCGAGGCCACCGCCGTTCCGCTTGGCCCCACCACGCTCATCAGCGCATCTTGAATCAGTTTCATGTTAGAAGGCGAGATGGGAACTTTGCGCAGCACCTTGGGCTGAAACTTGCGCACCACCTTGCCCTGCGCGTCCACAATATCGCCCACGATGCGCGGCTGATAAAGCGTGCCTCCGTTAGCGATGACCGAGATGATGTTCGCCATCTCCAGCGGGGTGGCGAGCAAATAGCCCTGACCAATGGCGTAGTTGTAGCTGTCGCCGGTTGTCCACACCTGCCCAAGCGTTTTGCGTTTCCACGCGGGTGTGGGCGCAAGCCCGCTGGAGCCGCCGGTCTCAATTGCGTTGAGCGGATCGCCAACGCCAAATAGCTCTGCCCACTTGGAGAGTTTGTCTGGCCCCATGCCTTCAATGCCCTCTGGCTCAAACCCGCCCACCGCCTTGCGGAAGTAGGTGTTGCACGAGTTGCGCAGCGCATCGCTCACGCGCTGGGGGCCGTGTGAGCCGCCCGTGAGACCAATCCAACAAAACAGTTTTATGCCTTTCGATGGGTCATCTGGGTAAAACTGGTTGGGCAAAATAAACACGCCGGGGTCGTTGATGATGGTGTTGGGCGTGACCGCTTTTTCTTCCAGCAACGCGGCGGCGGTGACGATTTTGAACGTGGAGCCGGGCGGCACGGTATCGCGGGTGGCGTGGTTGAGCAGCGGCAAGTGCAGGTTGTTGGAGTATGCGTTAAATTGATCTGCGCTGATGCCGTTTACAAACAAGTTGTTGTCATAGCCGGGCGTGCTGAACATGCCCAGCACCTCGCCGGTGTTGGGGTTCATCACCACCGCCGCGCCGCGCGGCGACTTGTGCTCGGCCATCACCGGCAGCATCGCATCGGAAATAATTTTTTGCAGCCGCAGGTCAAGCGTCAGCTTCACGCTATACCCATCTTTGGGGGCGATGGGATCGCCGACCGTGCCGAGAATTTCTCCCGAAGCATCGCGCCGTTCAATCTCGCTGCCCTTGATCCCGCGCAATTCCGGCTCTTCCACATACTCCACGCCAGACACGCCCACTTTGTCGTCCGCGGCGTAAATATCGCGGTTTAACCACTCTTTCTGAATATCGCCCAGCGTGTCGGTCAGCACGCCGGTAAGGTCTGGAATTTTGGCGGTGTAGCCCAGCAGGTTGCCCAGCAATTCTTTGTATGGATACACCCGCGAAGGCGAATTTTGCACGCCCACGCCCGGCATTTGCAACGATTCTTCCTGAATCCGCAAGGCGATGTCGCGCGGGACGTTATCTGCGATCACCACCGGTTTGTATGGCTCTGCGCGGGCGTTGGCGTTGGTCACCTTCGTCATAATATCGCCCGCGGTCAGCTCTGGCTGGGCGATGAGTTGGGCGAGGTGGTTGTAAATCTCCACCCGATCCATGCGTTGCTGCACCGTGTTGGTGTAACTCGGCTGGTTAATTGGGGTGATGGTGATCTGGTAGGCCGGGGCGTTCAACACCAGCGGCACACCGTCCCGGTCGTAAATCAGCCCGCGCAGGGCCGAGGTTCGCACTTCGGTTTGGCTGGTTTGGTTGGCGGCTTTTTTGAACTCTGCGCCACGCATAATTTGCAGGCTATACAACCGAAAGATCAAAAAGCCGCTTGCCAGCACCACGCCAATCATGAGCGCAAGCAGCCGCGCCCGTCCGCCGCGCTGGTCGGGCGGCGGGGTCAGGCTGGTTCTGCGCCGGATGGGTAAATCGCCAAATTGCATTCGCCGCTAGGATAATCCGTTTTTCCCTGTGCGCCGCCCTGCGCGGCAAAATTTTCAGAAACTGGGCTTACACAAGGCTACAACCTCGCAGGTTGGCCGGTGAGATTTTGGAAAATCGCGGTTTTGCAGGCCAACCTGCGAGGTTGATGCCCCATCAGATCCCCGACCCCAGGGTTTTGTCACTCGTCCCTGCCAGAATGCGGCTTTGGAGCAGATACACCGGGATGGATATCAGCGGGTTGAGCACCAGCGCGGGCAAAATGACGGACTGGGTGGCGTAACTCAAATCAATCATCTGGCCGGTGAGGCGATGAAAGGCGATCCATGCGCTGTGCGCGATGACGGTGACCAGCGCCACCCACACCGACACGCGGAACCACTCCACCGGAATCGGCGCGGCTTCAATTACCCGCGCCACCAAGTTGCCCCCCAGCAGGCTGAGGGCGAACATGCCGGTGGGCGCGGCGGAAAACACATCCAACAAAAGACCCGCGATGAACACCCAGATGTAGCCATATGGCGCGCCCAACGCCGCCCATACCGAGGCCACAATGAGCGCCAGATTTGGCCGCGCCGGGCCGGGGATCATCGTGGGGATGAGCGTTGTGTCCAACACGGCGGCCATCAGCATGCTGAGGAAGATGAGGGTGGCGCGTCTCATGGCGCGTTTGTAATCACCAGCACCTGGTCAATCCGGTTGAAGTCCACAATTGGGCGGACAAGCGCTTCTTTGAACATTTGCGCATCGGTGGAGATAATCTGGTCAATCACGCCCACCGGAAGCAGGCGCGGCAAATTTCCGCCCAGCCCGCTGGTCACAACCTGATCGCCCACCTGCAAAAAATCGGTCTGCGGCACGTTTTGCATCACAAGGCTGCCATCGCTGCGCCCGCTGAGCGTGCCGGTGGTCTTGCTCACGATGGTTGTGACGTTGACCGATGAGGCGGTGTCAATGAGCAATTGCACCTGCGCGGTGGCGCGGTTTACCTGGCCCACGCGCCCAATCAGCCCAAGCCCGCCGCCCACCACTGGCATGCCGGGTTTTAACCCGTCTTGCTCGCCCGCGTTGATGGTGAGGTAGCGCGCATATGGGCTGGGGTCGTTGGCGATGGCGTTCGCGCACACGCCCATCTCATTGGGGGCGCGGTCTTGCCCGGCGCAGCGCTTATCGCCAATTCCAATCACATCTGCGCCAATGATGGCGTAGGCGGGGTTGTCGCGGCTGAAGTTGAGCAGGGTGCGGTATTGCGCCACCTCCGATTGAAATTCGCGCAGGCGGATGACTTCTGCGGACAAGCTGGCGGCCTGCGTTTGCAGCTCGGCATTTTGCGCCCGCAAATCTGCCGCCGATTGCCCCTGTGTTGCGCCAGAGACAAACCGCGCAACGCTTTCTGCTGCCTGCTGGATGGGGCGAATCACAACCGAGAGCGGGCCATCCACCCCCGTGCCGCCGCGCGTTACGCCCAAAATGGCGATGATGACGGCGATGACCAAAACAATGAGCGTTGCAAGAGGTCTGGAGTTGGAACGCATATCAATTACGAATGGCTAATTCCGAATGACTAATTATGAGTTGGCGTTGGGCTTGTTCGTAATTAGTAATTCGTAATTAGCCATTGATTAAGCTGCTCGTCTGGCGACGGCGGTGCCGGTTTGGCGCGAGGTGGAGTTGCGCTCCAGACCTACCAGCACCTGGCGCAGGTCATCGTAATCGTTCAGCACCACTTCGCAGCCGCGCGCCACGCAGGTCAGGGCGTCCTCGGCCAGCCAGGTGTGGATGTTGGTTTCGTCGGCCACGCGCTCTACCAACCCTTGCAGCAGCGAACCGCCGCCGCCCATCGCAATGCCCGTTTCCATCAGATCGGCCACCAGCTCTGGCGGTGTTTCGTCCAGCGTGGAGCGAATCGTTTCCACAATCGTGTTCACCGAGCTGGAAAGCGCCTCGCGGATTTCGATGGATGAAACCTCCACGGCTTCGGGCAAACCGGTCACCAGGTTGCGCCCGCGCAGGGTCATGGTTTTTTCTTCGGGCAGAGGGAAGGCCGAGCCAATGGCGATTTTTACTTTCTCGGCCATGCGCTCGCCAATGAGCAAGTTGTATTTGGAGCGGGCGTAGTTGATGATGTCCTCATCCATTTCATCGCCCGCCACACGGATGGAGCGGCTGACGACGATGCCGCCCAGCGCAAACACGGCCACCTCGGTTGTGCCGCCGCCGATGTCCACCATCAAACTGCCGTGCGCCTCGGTCACGGGCAGGCCGGCGCCAATCGCGGCAGCCATCGGCTCTTCAATCAAAAACACTTCGCGCGCCCCGGCAGATGTGGCCGCGTCGTATACGGCGCGTTTCTCCACCTCGGTCACGCCAGACGGAATGCCGATCACCACGCGAGGGCGGGGGACGTTGAACAAACTCCGGCTGTGGGCTTTGCGGATGAAGTAATCCAGCATCGCCTCGGTAATTTCAAAGTCAGAAATAACGCCATCGCGCAGCGGGCGAATGGCGACAATTTTTGCGGGTGTGCGACCTACCATCTCGCGGGCTTCTGCGCCAACGGCCAGCACCTGGCGGGTTTTGCGGTTCACCGCCACCCAGCTTGGCTCGTTGATCACAATGCCTTTGTTGCGGACAGCCACCAGCGTGTTCGCGGTTCCCAGGTCAATTCCCAGGTCCAGCGAAAACAAGCCGAGCAGTCGGTCAAATACATTGGCCATAGTCTTGTCGAGTTACCTCGGCAGAAATTATATCGGGGCAGGTGGGTTATCCTCCGTGAAAGCCCCAGTTGTCCACAGATTGCTCACAGAATTTAAAGCATCATAACGGATTTCCATAATTCTGTCAATTGATTTTTGCAAAACTTTCACAAGCGCTTGCAACGCAACCTCTGAAAAAACGAAAAACCTCCGCGCGGTTAGCCGGAGGTTCTCGTGCCGTTAAAAGTTGGTCTGCGGTTTACTTGTCTTTTACAAGTGTGCGCAGGGCTTTGGTCGAAACCATCACGGTCTGCATCTTGCCGTCAATCATCATGCGGCGGCGTTGCAGGTTTGGCTTCCATGTGCGCTTGGTCGCGTTCAGCGCGTGGCTGCGAGACTGCCCAAACGACTTGGATTTGCCGGTAAAATAGCACTTAGCCATTGCGAAATTTCCTCTCTTTTTGTTTCAGTACAGAAGCGCAAGTCTACCATACCCGGAAATGCAAAACGCAAAGTAATTCAGAGGTTTTTTTCTTTGTCAGCCAATCTCATTCTCTAATCTCCATTCCCCAATGTTAAGATTGGCCCCAAATGGACACACCGATGAGTGAACAGAAAAACACCGGCACGATTGCCATCAAACCCCAAGTGCTGTTTACCCTTGCGCTGAACGCGGCTAAAAACACGTATGGCGTAATCGGCATCGCCTCGCGCTATACCGGGTATGACACCACTATTCGCGATCCGCATCGCGGGCTGGAGATCAAAATTACCCCGCGCGAAGGACAAGCCCCATCGGTCGCGGTGGATATTCATGTCATTATTGAATATGGCGTGCGCATTCCATCGGTAGTGAGCAGCTTGCAGCATCAGATTTCATACGGCATTGAGCACGGCACAGGCTATTCGGTCGAAGATGTGAAAGTTCATGTCGCATCTGTGCGCGTGTCCAATGGAAAGTAAACGGTTCATCGCACACATGCCCTCTCAGGCCACATCCACCCAAATAATGACACAAAACGACGATACCGCGCAGAAGACCCTGCGCCTGACCCTTGACGGCCGACGCTTCAAAAAACTTTTTAAGGCGGGGTATCTCTGGCTAAAACAGCAAGAGCAAACGGTCAACGCATACAACGTGTATCCTGTTCCAGATGGCGACACGGGCACAAACATGATGCACACCATGCGCGCCGCGTGGGAAGCCATCGCGAATATGGATGAGCGCTCCATCGGCCTGGTGGCGAAGGCCATCTCTGCGGGCGCGTTGCGCGGCTCGCGCGGGAACTCTGGCATCATTCTTTCGCAGCTTTGGCGCGGCGTGGCGCGTTCGCTGGAGGGCAAAGACGTGGCCGACGCGCAAGACATCGCGCAGGCTTTTCGGTCCGCCACAAAAACGGCGTATGCGGGCATCAGCTCGCCGGTGGAGGGCACCATCCTCACCGTCTCGCGCGAGACGGCGGATTCTGCCGAGCAACTGGCTCAGCAAACGCATGATCTGGATGCGCTTTTGGATGGGGTGGTGCGGGCTTCGTTTGAATCGGCCCAGCGCACGCCCAACCTGCTAAAAATCCTCAAAGATGCCGGCGTGATTGACAGCGGCGGCTATGGCTTTTTTGTTATTTTGGATGGGATGCGCCGCTTTGTGAATGGCGAGACCATCGAAAGCGAAGTGGTGGTTGCGGCTACCCGCGCCATGACCGGCAACGCCGCCACCGATGAGGAAGCGGGTTACGGTTACGATGTGCAATATTTGATTTACGCCCGCTCTGGCGCCCAACTGAATGTGAACGATGTGCGCGCCAAAATTGAGGCGATGGGCGAATGCCCGCTGGTGATGGGCGATGGCGAGGTGATTAAGGTTCATGTGCATGTCCCAGACCCCGGCGTTCCCATCAGTTACGGCGCAAGTCTGGGGTCTTTGCGTGATGTGGTCGTGGAGGACATGCAAGCCCAGTCTGAGGAGTTTTTGCCCGGTCAGGTGAAGCCAGCCGATGCGGTTACTGAACACGCCGATGAGGTTGATCTTGCGCTGGTGGCCGTGTCTGCGGGCGAGGGCATCACCCGCGTGTTTCACGATGTGGGCGCAAGGGCGATTGTGCCCGGCGGCCAGACGATGAACCCCAGTGTCCAGGACATTCTGGACGCCATCAAACACGCCAAAGCCAAAGAGGTGATTGTGCTGCCCAATAACGGCAACATCATCCTCACCGCGCGGCAGGCCTGCGAGATGAGCGAAATTCCGGCGCGGGTTGTGCCCACCCGCACCATCCCGCAGGGCATCGCGGCTTCCATCGCCTTTAACTTTTTGCAGGATATGACCAACAACCTGGAAGCGATGAACGCGGCGGCTGGCCGAACGACCACTTGCGAGATCACCACCGCCACCCGCGATGTAACCTTGAACGGGGTGGAGGTGCGCGACGGCCAGGTGATTGGGCTGATTGATGACAAGCTGGCCTGCGCGGGCGATGATGTGGGCGTGGTGCTGCTCAACACGTTGGAGATTGGGGGCGCGGCCAGCCGCGAACTCATCACCGCGTTTTATGGCAATGGGCTGGATGAAGCCCACGCCAGCGCGCTGCTGGAGCCGGTGAAAGAAAAATATCCCGATGCCGCGCTGGAGGTTTACCCCGGCCTGCAACCGCACTACCATTTTGTGGTGGGGCTGGAGTAAGAGACAAGGATGAAAGGGTTGAAAAGGGTGACTGGGTGACTTGTCTGGCGCATCACCAAGTCACCTTGTTTATTTTGCCAGCGCTTTGATGTAAACCAAAGGCGCGTTTTGGCGGGCGATGACGTGAATCACGGTGCCGCCGCCCGCCCGGTAGCACCCCATTCGTAAAATTCCAAGAATGATGTCGGCGTGTTTTTCGGTTGCCGTGTCTGGCCCGCCCACGTACTCAAATTGATCGGCGGGAAGGAAAAAAGAGATCGAGTAATCGCCTCCGCAGCCAGCTACCTTCACTTTTTCGCCATTGGCTGGTTTGGGATAGTTTTGAACAAGCCATTCGGCGGCTTCTTTAAGCGAGATTCCCCAATAATCTGTGTCATCGGTGTGAACTATTGTTTGAAGCCCGCCGCCAATTGTGCGGTTGTAATAAAGCGATTCATAGGGATGAAGCTGGATGCAATCTGCGGTGGTTGAGATAAGAGAAACTGAAATCAGCGCCAAAAAAGCACCTTTTATCCAAATTGGGAAAGCATGTTCAACAAATGCAACAACAGATATTGATGCGAAGACAGCCATGAGTGGATAAATGTATAGCAAATGACGCAACCCATCGTAAACTCGTAAGAGATGAGTTGCCACCATTACCGCTGGCAACATCACCGCAAATACAAGCAGGATGCAAACAATGGCAAGTGTGTCCAACTGCCGTGTTTTAACCAGTTTAAAAAAATTGACAATACCTGTTGGGATGCTGACAATTGCCGCGAGGAGCATAAATTCTGGCAACGAAATGAGAAGAAGGCGCGGCACGTAACTCTTTGGCAAATTAAGCAATGGAACCAGCTGGCGGTCAAAGAGCAACGTGGGGTAGGGTGGCGGAAAACTCGACATGACTTGTAAAGACCGAAAAGGGTTTCCGATTGGGTCTATTTGAGCATAGGGCCAAAATATTGTCATGACCGCCCACGCGCCAACAAAAATCAGAATGCCACTCAGCCCGATGTGCGCGCAAAGCGATAGAAAATCTGAAAAAGATTTTTTATCCTTTCCTGGCCGAATACACCACGAAAATAGCCACACACAAACTCCCAGCGCGGCATACCCAACAAGAAGAATTCCGCCGATTCTTACCGCCATTGTCAGGCCAGTTGCCAACGCCAGTTTAGCGCCGGTGGAAAATGTCGGCCTTGGCAGTTCGGATATCCATCGAACAATGTAATAAAGACTAATGACAGATAGCGCGGCAAATGGAATGTCTTTGGAGTTAAAAAAACTGTTGCCCCAATAAAATGGAGAAAGCGCCAAAAAGAGCGCCGCAAAAAAACCACCTGCCGGGCCTTTGAGCGCGCGCCCGGCCTTCATTGCGCCCAGCAACCCCAACAAGCCAAAAAGTGCGGTAACCAAGTGCCGTGTCTCAAAAAGGCCAAACGGCGAGATGTATGTGGCGGCCTGCGCCACCATTTCAAAAAACGCGCCGTAATACATCAAGTTGAAAAAGTGCAGCGCTTGCTGATTGGTAAACCCAGACACATACCACTGGATGGCATAGTCGCCATATTTGTATTGCAGGCCTTCGTCCCAGCCTATGCCGTAATCGCGGAAGGTGATCAGAACAAAGCCCAAACAAATCAGCATTAAAAGCACACTGAGCACGTTCCATGCGCGCGCGCGAAAAAACGTTTTTGACAAAACCCACATTTAAACACCCCAAGATCATTTTACACCTTGGGTTTGTGACGATGAGGGTGAGAGGCGGCTTTCTAGGTGTTTTGCACTCGCGACTCCGCCAGCCCCTCTTGCCAAAACGCCGCGCGATTGTCTGAGAAGGTGTTGTCCTCAATCGTAAAACGGGCGCAGGCGTTTGGGTTGGCCGCGCCGCGCTCGGTCCAAATGCGCAGGCCGCAATCGTTGTGGGTGAAGGCGTTGCGGCGGATGACGTTATCTGCGCTCACCGAACACTCCGGGTAAAAATCGGTGAACGGCGGGTTGGCCGTGACCCAGAATTGCGCGCCATCGGCGTTGCGCTCAAACGCGTTGGCCTCAATGGTGTTGTGATGCCCGTGCTCAATTGCCACGCCCGCCGCGCGGTTTTGGCGGATCGAGTTTCCTTCCACCCGCGTGTGGCTGGAGTAGCCCAGCCAGAAGCCGTAATTGCAAAAATCGGCGCGGTTGCCCCGAAAGATGTTACCCTGCGAAAACGTGGCCTCAAACGCGATGTTTGGGCTGTATGAGCCGTCGTTGGCCTCGAAGAGATTTTCGTTGCACGGGGTTTTTATTTTGTCGCGGTGAAACCCGCCCAGAAAAACGCCATCGCCCCCGCCGCGCAGCTTGTTGCGGCGGATGGTGTTGCGCGAGGAGTTGCACATCATCACCAGCCCGGCCGCATCTGCCCCGTTGTGATACGGCTCGCCGGTTTGGTCGTAGTGGTAGATGCGGCAACAAAAATCCGCCGTGTTCTCTTCCACCACATTTTGCGAAGACTCAAACAGCATGAGGCCGTAGCCGCTGTTAAACGAGGCGTTGTTTTGCGTCACGCGCATGTTCTGGCAGCCATACATCAAAATGCCGTTTTGTTGGTGTTGGGCGTCGTTGCCCTCCAGAACGCCATCGGCCACACCCGCCAGGAAAATGCCGCCGCCATATGCGTGAGCGCGGCCCAGCCACACATCCAAAAAAATGTTTGGGCCGGCCAGCTCGTGCGTGTTGCGAACGCGGTTGCGTTCCAGCCGCAGGGCGCGGCAATTCTCGGCGTGTATCCCGTGATAAAACCGTTCCACGCTCAGGTTTTTCACGGTCACGTTTTTTCTTTTGTGGATGGATACCCCGCGCCCCGCGAAGTTTTCTCCAACGATCACGGCCCCGTTGCCGTCCAGGGTCACATCGTTTGCCGCAATTTCAATCCCGTGCGGCAACACATACACGCCCGGCGCAAACACCGTGTCGCGGGTGATCACCATGCCGTCAACGGGGATTTCATTTTTCACCCTTCACCCTTCACTTTTCAATTCCCCACGTTTTCTGCATGAGGTAGAGCGGGCGGGCTTTCACTTCATCGTAAATGCGGCCCAGATATTCGCCAATGATGCCCATGCCGATGAGCTGGATGCTGCCCAAAAACAGCACAGTCACCAGCGTGGTGGCCTGCCCGGCAAAATCGTTGCTGCCAGACAGCCGCATGATGATGACGGCGATGATGGCCAGCGCGCCAATGACCGCCAGCGCAAAGCCCAGATAGGTCGCCAATTGCAGCGGCACATAGCTAAAACTGGTGATGGCGTCCAGCGCGAACTTAAACATCTTCTTGACCGTGAAGTTGGTTGCGCCGGCAAAACGTGGGTGACGCTTGTATGGCACGGCCACCTGCTTAAAGCCAACCCACGCCACCATCCCGCGCAAAAAGCGATGCCGTTCTGGCATTTGGCGGATGGCGTCCACCACCTTGCGATCCATCAGGCGGAAGTCGCCTGTGTCGGTTGGGATTTTTACGCTGGTGATGGCGTGGATGATGCGGTAAAAATATTTGGCGGTGATGAGCTTGAACCACGTTTCGCCTTCGCGCTCGGAGCGCTGTCCATACGCCACATCGTAGCCCTCGCGCCACTTGGCAATCATCTCCAGCAGCACTTCGGGCGGGTCTTGCAGGTCGGCGTCAATCAGCGCAACCGCGTCGCCTTTCACATGATCCAGCCCAGCCGTGACCGCCATTTGAAACCCGTAATTGCGCGAGAGGCTGATGCCTTTCACGCGCGGGTCTTGTGCGTTCAGCTCGGCGATGATCTGCGCCGACTTGTCGCGGCTGCCATCGTCTACCAGCATGAGTTCCCAAGTCTCGCCCGTGCTGTCCATCACTTCCTGCACGCGGCGATGCAGCTCACGCAAGCCAAGCTCTTCGTTGTGCACCGGCGCAATGATTGAAAACACCGGATGATCTTTTTGGTTTTCGGCCATATCTTGAATTGTAGTGGAAAGCGCGAAGGCGGGCGCAAAATGCAAAATGCAAAGTGCAAAGTGCAAAGTGCAAAATTATTTTACTGGAGTATCCTTTGCCGTTTTTAATTCACCCATCGTCCAGCGTGTCTTCCATCAACCGCACAAACTGATTTGAATTGGCCGCCAGCTCGCTCACTTCCAGCGCGTGATTCAACTGGTCGCCGCTGGTGGAGATGAACATGATGCGCCGCCACTTGAGCGAGGGGATGGGGCGGGGCAGGCGTTGCAGCGGGCCAAGCTGCATTTTGTAATACGCCTCGTTTGCTCTGGGGTGATTGGGTTCGTCCGGGAATAAATCTACCCGCCGCACCAACTCGTGCCCGCGCACTTTGGCAATTTCGCTGATGGCCCATTTCTCATCGCCAAACGCGCTGGTGAGATAAAACGCCAGGTAATCCGCCAGATATTCATCGGGCGCGTGCTTCACCGGGATGCGATACCAGTGATCCCAGCGCGCAATCTCCAAATCGCGCGGGTTGTTGATGAGGCAGACCAGCACACGGCTTTCTGGTTCTAGCATGTCCCAATCGTAAATCTAAATTCCAAAATTGCAAAGCGAAAAAGGGCGCTTTGCGTTACACTTGCATAAATCCAGTTAAATTAAAACTGGACTTACGCAAAACCTGTTATTCGCGAAAAAGTAATGCTTGTCACCCTGAGCGATAGCGAAGGGTCTCTGGCAAATTTAGCCTAAGAATGAGTTAGCCAGAGATGCTTCGCCCAATGGCTCTGCCTTTGGCAAGCTCAGCATGACAATTCATCGTTTTTTGAGTGATTTAGATTCAACTTTGCGTAACTCCGGTTAAAAGACGTTTTTAAGATCTGGCATTTGCAAATTAAAAACCATGCGCACAATTCACGCCCCCACCGGCACAACCCTCACGTGTAAAAACTGGCAGATCGAAGCGGCTTACCGCATGATCCAAAACAACCTTGATCCGCAGGTTGCGTTTGACCCCGATCACCTCATTGTGTATGGCGGGCGTGGCCGCGCCGCGCGAAACTGGGAGTGCTTTGACGCGATCCTTGAATCGTTGCGCAGGCTGGAGCCGGATGAGACCCTGCTGGTGCAAAGCGGCAAACCGGTAGCCGTGTTTCGCACGCACACCGATGCCCCGCGGGTTCTCATCGCCAACAGCAACATTGTGCCGCACTGGGCCACCCAGGAAAATTTTGACAAATGGGAGCGCGAAGGTCTCATCATGTATGGGCAGATGACCGCCGGAAGCTGGATTTATATTGGCACGCAGGGCATTTTGCAAGGCACGTACGAAACGTTTGGCGCGCTGGCCCGCAAACAGGGATGGGGTTCGCTCAAGGGCAAATTGGTCATCACCGCCGGGCTGGGCGAGATGGGCGGCGCGCAGGCGCAGGCCATCACCTTTAACGGCGGCGTGGGCGTTTTGGTGGATGTGGATCGCTGGCGCGTGGAGCGGCGGCTTTCCTTGCGCCAGCTGGATGTGGCGACCGACAACCTTGAAGAAGCCATGACTTGGGCCGAGGAGGCAAAACGCGCGGGGGTTGCAAAATCCATCGGCCTGATTGGCAACGCGGCGCAAGTGCTGCCCCAGCTTTTGGCGATGGATTTTGTGCCAGACGTGGCGACCGACCAAACCAGCGCGCACGATGTGATGTATGGCTACATCCCTGCGGGCTTGTCTTTGGACGAGGCCAAAGAGTTGCGAGCCAGCGATCTGGCCGAATATCAAAAACGGGCGATGGCCTCAATGGCCGCGCACGTGGAGACCATGCTGGAATGGCAAAAACGCGGCGCGGTGGTGTTTGATTACGGCAACAATTTGCGCCAGCGCGCGTTTGATTTTGGGGTGAAGAACGCCTTTGATTACCCCGGTTTTGTGCCAGCCTACATCCGCCCGCTGTTTTGTGAGGGCAAAGGGCCGTTCCGCTGGGTTGCCCTGAGCGGCGACCCCGAAGATATTTACGCCACCGACGGCGCGGTGATGGAACTTTTCCCCGAGAACGAGCATTTGCACCGCTGGCTTAAGATGGCCCGCGAACAAGTGTCTTTTCAGGGGTTGCCCGCCCGCATCTGCTGGCTGGGTTACGGCGAGCGCGCCAAAGCCGGGCTGCGCTTTAACGAGATGGTGGCACGTGGCGAGGTGAAAGCGCCCATCGTGATTGGGCGCGACCACTTGGACAGCGGCAGCGTGGCCAGCCCCAACCGCGAGACCGAGGCGATGAAAGATGGCAGTGACGCCATTGCCGACTGGCCGCTGCTAAACGCGATGGTGAACGCGGTGGGCGGCGCCACATGGGTCAGCATTCATCACGGCGGCGGCGTGGGCATTGGGTATAGCATCCACGCCGGGCAGGTCATTGTGGCAGATGGGACACCGGAAGCCGAGCGACGCTTGCTGCGCGTGCTTACAACCGACCCCGGCATGGGCGTTGTTCGTCATGCAGACGCGGGCTACGAGGAAGCCATCTCGTTTGCGAAAAAGAATGATGTGAAAGTGCCGATGATGGGCACGCGCTAATCAAAACCCCGCATCAACCTCGCAGGGTGGCCCACGCAATTCTGGAAAAACCAGAGCTTTGCAGGCCAACCTGCGAGGGTTGTATTCCGAGCACTTTGTTAGAAGTGCTGATTGACGTCGCTTTCTGCTCAAAATACAGTTTTGCCAGATTTGCTTTGCATAACTTTGTGCACGTGTTTTTGCGTTCCACCGGCAGCGGATAAAATCCGCCGCCTAAATTTTAGGAAACCTCGCAGGTTGGTTTGTGCAATTTTGAAAAGCCAAAACTTTGCCGGCCAACCCGCAAGGTTAAGGTTCTTCCATAACTCACCTAGCCACATGGCTAGCCTCATAACTGACCCCGCGCTGGACGTAAAATCGTTTGTACTGGAGTAAAACTACTACGATATGACACCAACACGAGAAATCACAACTATTGAGGGCAACGAAGCTGCAGCATATGTTGCCTACAATCTCAGCGAAGTGATCGCCATTTATCCCATCACGCCATCCTCCGGCATGGCTGAATACTGCGATCAATGGCAATCCGAAGGCAAAAAAAATCTTTGGGACATCGTGCCAGTCGTCCAGGAAATGCAATCCGAGGGCGGCGCGGCGGGCACAATTCACGGGGCGCTGCAAAGCGGATCTCTGGCGACCACATTTACCGCGTCGCAGGGTCTGCTTTTGATGATCCCCAACATGTATAAGATCGCGGGCGAGTTGACCAGCACGGTCTTCCACATCGCCGCGAGAGCCCTGGCTGCGCAAGGGTTGTCCATCTTTGGCGACCACAGCGATGTGATGGCGACCCGCGCCACTGGCTGGGCGCAATTGTTTAGCAGCAATGTGCAGGAAGTGATGGACAACGCGCTCATCGCCAACGCTGCCACGCTAGAGGCCCGCGTGCCATTTTTGCACGTGTTTGATGGCTTCCGCACCAGCAGCGAAGTGATGAAGATCGAGAAACTCTCCAAAGAAGATATGCGGGCGATGGTGGACGAGAACTTGGTGCGCGCCCACAAGCAACGCGCCCTCTCACCAGATAACCCGTTTATTCGCGGAACGGCGCAAGACCCAGACACGTATTTCCAAAGCCGCGAGACGGTCAACCCGTTTTACGCCGCTGTGCCCACCATTGTGCAAAACGCGATGGACAAGTTCGCCGCGCTGACCGGGCGGCAGTACCATCTGTTTGATTACGTGGGCGCGCCCGATGCCGAGCGCGTGATTGTGTCCATGGGGTCATCGGTAGACACGATTGACGACGTGGTGAAAAACCTGGCCGCCAGCGGCGAGAAAATTGGCCTCGTCAAAGTGCGGCTGTATCGCCCGTTCTCATCCGAGCATCTCATTGCTGCGCTGCCAAAGACCGTGAAGAAGATCGCCGTGCTGGATCGCTGCAAAGAGCCGGGCAGCGCCGGCGAGCCGTTGTATCAGGATGTGATCACGGCCATGAGCGAGCAGTGGGAAGGCGCGCCAGTGCGCGTGATTGGCGGGCGCTACGGTTTGGCCTCCAAAGAATTTACCCCCGCGATGGTGAAGGCGGTTTACGACGAGCTGAAGAAAGACAAGCCAAAGAACCACTTCACAATCGGCATCAACGACGACGTAGGCTTTACCAGTTTGGCCTATGACCCAGAGTATGACATTGAGCCGCAAAACTGCGTGCGCGCCATGTTCTGGGGTTTGGGTGCGGATGGCACCGTCGGCGCAAACAAGAACTCCATCAAAATCATCGGCGAAGAAACGCCCAACTATGCCCAGGGCTACTTCGTTTACGACTCAAAGAAGAGCGGCTCGCGCACCATCTCGTATTTGCGGTTTGGCCCGCAGCCCATTCACGCGCCGTATCTCATCAACAAAGCCACGTTTATTGGCATTCACCAGTTTGGCTTTTTGGAGCGCTACGCTGTTTTGGACAAAGCGGTGGATGGGGCTGTGATTTTGCTGAACAGCCCGTATACCCCAGATCAGACCTGGCAGCACATGCCCGCGCCGGTGCAAAAGCAAGTTTTGGACAAGCACTTGAAGGTGTATGTTATTGACGCCTACAAAGTGGCCGAATTGTCTGGCATGGGCAACCGCATCAACACCGTGATGCAAACCTGCTTCTTCGCCATCAGCGGCGTTTTGCCCCGCGATGAAGCGATTGAGCAGATCAAGAAAGCCATTAAGAAAACATACGGCAAGCGCGGCGAGGCCGTTGTGCGCAAGAACTACGAAGCGGTGGATATGACGCTGGCGCACTTGAACGAGCTGGTTGTGCCAACTGGCGCAACGGCAAATGGCAAAGCCATGCCAGCCATTGTTCCATCCCAGGCGCCGGTGTTTGTGCAAAAAGTAACCGCGCAAATGATGGCGGGGAACGGCAACCTCATCCCCGTGAGCGCGTTGCCGGTGGATGGCACATACCCCAGCGGCACAACCCAATGGGAACGCCGCAACATTGCCCAAGATGTGCCGGTGTGGGATCCCGAAGTGTGCATTCAGTGCGGCAAGTGCGTGCTGGTTTGCCCGCACGCGGTCATCCGCGCCAAGGTATATGAGCCGGGCGATCTGGCTGGCGCCCCGGAAACATTCAAGAGCACGGACGCCCGCTGGAAGGAACTGGCTGGGCAGAAGTATTCGTTGCAAGTGGCGGTTGAGGATTGCACAGGGTGTTCGTTGTGCGTGGAGGTTTGCCCTGCCAAGAACAAGTCTGCGGTGGGCCGAAAAGCCATCAACATGGAAGCCCAATTGCCGCTGCGCGAGCAGGAAGCCGCCAACTGGGAATTCTTTAAGACCCTGCCAGAGGTCTCGCCGGAAGTTGAATCTCCCGCGATTCAGGGCATGAATTTTTACAACGTGAAGAACTCGCAATTGCTGCAACCGCTGTTCGAGTTCAGCGGCGCGTGCTCTGGCTGCGGCGAGACGCCATATTTGGCGCTGCTCACGCGGTTGTTTGGCGAGCGCATTTTTGTGGCAAACGCCACCGGGTGCAGCTCCATCTATGGCGCAAACCTGCCCACCACGCCCTGGTCGCACAACGCCAAGGGGCGCGGCCCGGCCTGGTCAAACTCTTTGTTTGAGGACAACGCGGAGTTTGGTTTGGGGATGCAGTTGACGGTGGATATTCAAACCGAAATTGCGCAAAGCTTGTTGAAAGACTTGCGTGATGGTGTGGGCGCAGAGCTGGCGGATGAGATTTTGAACGCGCCGCAGACCAACGAGGTGGAAGTGAGCGCCCAGCGCAAGCGGGTAGACGCGCTGCGCGAGGCGTTGAAGAAGCTGCCGCAGGATGACAAGGTGAAGAACCTGCTGCACGCGGCAGATTTGCTGGTGCGCAAGAGCGTGTGGATCATCGGCGGCGATGGCTGGGCGTATGACATCGGCTTTGGCGGTCTGGATCACGCGCTAAGCACGGGCAAGCGCATTCGCGTGCTGGTGATGGACACCGAGGTGTATTCCAACACCGGCGGTCAGTCATCCAAGGCCACGCCGTTGGGCGCGGTGGCAAAGTTCGCCTCGGGTGGCAAGCATCAGCGCAAGAAAGACCTGGGCATGATGGCGATGGCGTATGGCAATGTGTACGTGGCGCAGATCGCCATGGGCGCGAATGACGCGCAAACCATCAAAGCCCTGCAAGAGGCCGAGGCGCACGATGGCCCGGCGATCATCATCGCCTACGCGCACTGCATTGCGCACGGCATTGACATGGCCAAGGGCATGACTCAGCAGAAGCTGGCGGTGGAGAGCGCGTACTGGCCGCTGTATCGCTACAACCCGGCGCTGCGCGAGCAGGGCAAGAACCCGCTTCAATTGGATAGCGGGGCGCCCAAGATTCAGTTCCGCGATTACGCGTATAACGAGACGCGCTACCGCATGTTGACTCAGGCGCACCCGGAAGAAGCCGAAGTGTTGATGAAAGCCGCCCAGGAAGCGGTGAACGAGCACTGGAAGCGATATGCGGAGCTGGCAGCGAAATAAAACACAGCGCCCGGAGCGCTTTTCCAGCGCTCCGGGCGCTGAATGTTGAAATAAAAATTATGGATCTATCAACTAACTACCTCGGGTTCAAACTGGCGCACCCCGTTGTGCCCTCTGCCGGACCACTGGCGCGCAAGCTCAGCGGTATTCGTGAACTAGAGGACGCGGGCGCGCCGATGATCATCCTGCCTTCGCTGTTTGAGGAGCAAATTGAAGGTGAGGAACATGTGCTGGATCATTACCTGAATTACGGCACAGACTCTTTTGGTGAGGCGTTGAGCTACTTCCCGGACATGACGCGGTATAACACCGGCCCGGATGACTATCTAAACCTCATCCGCAAAGCCAAGGAGAGCGTGAATGTGCCAATTGTGGCCAGCTTGAACGGCGTGTCTGCGGGCGGCTGGACGCGCTACGCAAAGCTGATTGAAGAGGCTGGCGCGGATGCGCTGGAGCTGAACGTGTTTTACATCCCCACCGATATGCACTTGACCAGCGTGGCGGTGGAACAGGTGTATTTGGATATTCTGAAAACGGTGAAGAAAACGGTGGGTTTGCCCATCGCGGTCAAACTCAGCCCGTATTTCAGCGCGATGGGCGACATGGCGCGGCGGTTGAGCGAAGGCGGCGCAAACGCGCTGGTGTTGTTCAACAGGTTTTACCAGCCGGATATTGATCTGGAAAATTTGGAAGTGGTGCCGCACCTGGTGCTGAGCGATAGCGAAGATGTGCGTTTGCCCGTGCGCTGGGCAGCGATTCTTTACAAACACATCAAGGCTGATATCGCCATTACCAGCGGTGTGCACACGTATGATGACGCGCTCAAGGGGCTGATGGCTGGCGCGTCTGTGACGATGATGACCAGCGAATTGCTGCACAACGGCACAAAGCGCATCCGCGAGATTGTGGGCGCGATGGGCGAATGGCTGGAGCAGCACGAGTATGTCTCGGTGGCGCAAATGCGCGGCAGCATGAGCCAGGTGCATATCGCCAATCCCGCCGCTTACGTGCGCGCCAACTACATGAAGGTGCTGCAATCGTGGCGGGCAGACACAACAGGAGTGAAGAAATAGGAGATAGGAATTGCGAATTACGAATTACGGAATAGTGTGATTTAGAGAAATGAGCGCAAAGCTTTGTAGAAATTTGTAATTCGTAATTCGTAATTCGTAAAAGAGGAGTTTATGCCTGTATTACCACCAACACCAGCCGGGCCAGCGGCGCCTCCTAAAATGCCCGGAGCGCCAGCCGCGCCAGCAAAACCGGGTGGGGCGGCGCCAGCCGCCAACCCAAATGCAAAACCACTTGACCCCCGACTCTCTGACAAACGTTACAAGTTGATTGAAGCGACGATGCGCCGTTATGGCTATCAGGGGCATGCCCTGATTGAAACCTTGCACACGGCGCAGGAATCGTTTGGATATTTGGATGATTTCACGTTGGAGCATGTAGCGCGGTCTCTGCACCTGCCATTTAGCAAAGTGCTGGGCGTGGCGACTTTCTACAACTTTTTCTCGCTCAAGCCCGCAGGCGAGCACACATGTGTGGTGTGCACCGGCACGGCGTGCTACATCAAGGGCGCAAACAAGTTGATCGCCGCTCTGGAGAAGCGTTACGGGATTAAGACTGGCGGCACAACGCCAGACAAGAAATTCTCTCTGCTCACCGCGCGGTGCTTTGGCTCTTGCGCCATGGCCCCGGTGGTGGTGCTGGATGGCGAGACGCTTGGCAAGCTGACCGACGATGTGATGGTGGCAAAAGCCGAGGCGGCAGTTGCGAAATAGTTGCTAGTGGCTGGCTGCTAGTTGTTAGCATCCAGCGAGAATAAATATGAATGCAGAAGAACTAGTTAAAACAGCCGCCAAAGAGCAGGCCGCCATTGCCGCTTACGATCACACCATCAATGTGTGTGTGGGCACTGGCTGCGCCGCGCTTGGCAGCGAACAGATTGCAAAAAATCTGGATAAGGAATTGAAGGCCCAGGGCAAGAGCAATGTGAAAGTAAAGTGCGTGGGTTGCCCAGGGCTGTGCGCGCTTGGCCCGCTGGTAGAGGTGGAAAAAGCCGCCAGCGTTGAAGCCTCGCAAGATGACGACAAGGATTTTGAGAAGCAGGAAATGGAGCTTGAGGCCTTGTATCAATATGTCAAGACCGAAGACGTGCCGGAGATTGCGGCCAGCATAGGTGGCGACAAATTGGAACGGCTGGAGTGCCCCACCGACCAGCCTTTCTTCACCCGCCAGATGAAAGTGGTGACCGAGAATTGCGGGAAGGTAGACCCCGACCGCATTGAGGATTACATCGCCGTTGGCGGGTATCAAGCCTTGCTAAAAGCCATCAACGAGATGACACCGGCGCAAGTGGTGGAAGAAATTACAAAGAGCGGTTTGCGCGGGCGCGGCGGCGCGGGCTTCCCAACCGGCCTCAAGTGGGCGACGGTGGCCAAGGCCAACCCGGATCGCTATCCGCATTATTTGCCCACGGGCATGGACGCGCGCAAGTTTGTGATTTGCAACGGCGACGAAGGCGACCCCGGCGCGTTTATGGATCGCAGCGTGATGGAAGGCGACCCGCACCGCATTATTGAAGGCATGGCGATTGCCGCCTATGCCGTTGGCGCGAATCGCGGGTTTGCGTATGTCCGCGCGGAATACCCGCAGGCGGTGAAGCGCTTGAAGGACGCGATTAGGCAGGCGCAGCGCGCCGGGTTGCTGGGCAGCAACATCGGCGGCACGTCGTTCTCGTTTGATGTGGAGATTCGGCTGGGCGCCGGCGCGTTTGTGTGCGGCGAAGAAACCGCGCTGATGGGTTCAATTGAGGGTGGCAGAGGAACGCCTCGCCCGCGCCCGCCTTTCCCGGCGGAGTATGGGTTGTGGGGCCGCCCAACGCTCATCAACAACGTGGAGACGGTCGCCAGCATCGCGCCCATCATTTCCAAGGGCGCGGAGTGGTATGCCAGCATTGGCACCGAAAAGAGCAAGGGCACAAAAGTGTTCGCGCTCACCGGGCAGGTAAAAAACACCGGGCTGATTGAAGTGCCGATGGGCATTTCTTTGCGCGAAATTGTGTTTGACATTGGCGGCGGCGTGCCGGAAGGCCGCGAATTTAAGGCCGTGCAAACGGGCGGCCCATCCGGCGGGTGCATACCCGCGCAGTTTTTGGATATGTCGGTGGATTATGAGTCGCTGGCGAAGGTTGGCAGCATCATGGGCAGCGGCGGCATGATCGTGATGGATGACTCGACCGACATGGTGGAAGTGGCGCGGTTCTTCATGGAATTCTGCATGGATGAATCGTGCGGCAAGTGCATACCCTGCCGCGCGGGGACAGCCCAAATGCACCACATTTTGACGAAAATTCAGGAAGGCAAAGCCAGCCAGGGCGACCTCAAGCAACTGGAAGAGCTGTGCGATGCGGTTAAGTTCACCAGCCTGTGCGGTCTGGGTCAGAGCGCTCCGAACCCGGTGATGAGCACGTTGAAGTATTTCCGCCAGGAATACGAGAACAAGGTGAAGTAAATATGTCTGTTAAAACTTTAACGATAAACGGCCAGATGGTGAGCGCGCGCGAAGAAGACACCATTCTCCAGGCGGCGCAAGAGGCGGGCATCCCAATTCCGGTGCTGTGCCATTTGGATGGGATTACCGATGTGGGCGCGTGCCGCATGTGCCTGGTGGAGATCACGGGCAACAACAAACTCCTCCCTGCTTGCACCACCAAAGTGCAGGAAGGCATGGAAGTGAAAACGCATAGCGACCGCCTGCGTGGGTATCGCCGCCAGATTGTGGAACTGCTGTTTGCCGAGCGCAACCATATTTGCGCGGCCTGCGTTGCCAGCGGGCATTGCGAATTGCAAAACGCAGGCGTGGCGGTGGGGATGGATCATGTGCGCTTTGATTACATGTTCCCGCTGCTCAAAGTGGATGTCTCGCACGAGCGTTATGGGATGGATCACAACCGGTGCATTTTGTGCACGCGCTGTGTGCGTGTGTGCGATGAAATTGAAGGCGCGCACACCAAGGATATTTTCAGCCGCGGGGCAAAATCGTTGATTACCCACGACCTGAATGTGCCCTGGGGCGATGCCGAAACCTGCACAAGCTGCGGCAAGTGCGTGATGGCCTGCCCGACCGGCGCGCTGTTCAAGCAGGGCAGCACGGTGGCCGAGATGGTTCACGAGACCGAGCGCATCTCTTTCTTGCGGACAGCGCGCGAAAAGAAGCAATGGGTGATGTAGGGATTTCACATGGATGAACAGGATGAACAGGATAAAAACACCTGTAAATCTATGTTGAAACACGAGCAAAACTATGAGCAAAGTTAAATTCGCATCAACCTGGATGGGCGGCTGTTCCGGGTGTCACATGTCTTTTTTGGACATGGATGAATTTTTGATTGATCTGGCCGAGAAGGTGGAGGTGGTGTATAGCCCGGTGGTTGACCCCAAAATATACCCCGCGGACGTGGATGTGGCCTTTATCGAGGGCGCCATCGCCAATACAGACAACCTTGAACTGGCGCACAAAATTCGCAAGAACACAAAGATAGTTGTGTCTTTTGGCGATTGCGCCGTGACGGCCAACGTGACCGGCATGCGCAACCCGCTGGGCGGCCCAAACATTGTGCTGGATCGCGCGTATCGCGATGCGCGGCTGCTGCGCCCGCAGATTCCGCACGATGATGACATTGTGCCGGATTTGGTGGAGCGGGTGTGCCCGGTGCACAACGTGATCAAGGTTGACCTGTTTATCCCCGGCTGCCCGCCATCGGCAAAGCGCATTCGCAAGGTGCTGGAGGCATTGCTGGCTGGTAAACCGCCAGAGATGATTGGGCAGGAAATGTTGAAGTTTGGATAAGAATTCAGCGCCCGGAGCGCTCCGCCGAACTTGTTCGGACGCGCTCCGGGCGCTAGAAACAGGAGAATCTAATGTCTCAAAGAGTAGTAATTGACCCGGTAACCCGCATCGAAGGGCACGCCAAGATTTCCGTCTTTTTGGATGATGACGGCCAGGTGAGCGATGCCAAATTTCACGTGGTGGAGTTCCGCGGGTTTGAAAAGTTTTGCGAGGGCCGCCCATTTGGCGAGATGCCTGGCATCACGGCGCGTATTTGCGGCATTTGCCCAATCAGCCACATTTTGGCCAGCGCCAAGACCGGTGATGATATTTTTGGCGTGCAGATACCGCCAACCGCCGAAAAACTGCGCCGCATGATGAACCTGGGGCAAATCACCCAGTCTCACGCGCTCAGCTTCTTCCATCTTAGCTCGCCAGACTTTTTGCTGGGATGGGATAGCGACCCAGCCAAGCGGAATGTCTTTGGGTTGATTCAGGCTAACCCAGACCTGGCTCGCGCGGGCATCCGCTTGCGCCAGTTTGGACAAGAGGTGATTGAGCTTCTTGGCGGGCGCAAGATCCATCCGGCTTGGGCTGTGCCGGGCGGCGTGCGCGAGCCGTTGTCTAGAGAGAATCACAAATACATGCTGGACCGCCTCCCCAAAGAGCGCGAGACGATTCTGATGACGCTGGGCTTGTTCAAGAACATGTTGGACGGGCTGAAGGAAGAGGTTGAGAATTTTGGCAGCTTCCGCTCGCTGTATTTGGGTTTGGTCACGCGCGATGGCGCCCAATGGGAACACCACGATGGCGACCTGCGCGTGGTGGACGCCGATGGAAACGTGCTGGTAGACGCGCTTGACCCGCGCCGCTTTAACGAAATTATTGGCGAGGCGGTTGAGCCGCATTCGTATCTCAAGTCGCCGTATTACAAGCCGATGGGTTATCCGCAGGGCATGTATCGCGTTGGCCCGCTGGCCCGCTTGAACGTTTGCACCAGCATTGGCACGCCATTGGCCGATGCCGAGCTGGCCGAGTTCCGAGCGCGCGGTTCTAACGGCATCGTGCAATCATCGTTCATGTATCACTATGCGCGGTTGATTGAGATTTTGGCGGCGCTGGAGCGGATCAACATTCTGCTGCTTGACCCGGAAATTTTGTCCACCCGCGTGCGCGTGCATGGCTCGGTGAACAAGCTGCGCGGCGTGGGTGTGAGCGAAGCCCCGCGCGGCACGTTGTTCCACGATTACGAGGTGGACGAGAACGGCCTCATCAAGAAGGCCAACCTGATTATTGCGACCGGCAATAACAACATTGCCATGAACCGCACAGTCAAGCAAATTGCTCAGCACTGGATCAAAGATGTGCCGATGAATGGCAAGCCGCAAATCAAGGAAGGCTTCCTCAACCGCGTGGAGGCGGGTATTCGCTGCTACGACCCGTGCCTGAGCTGCAGCACGCACGCGGTGGGCCAAATGCCCATGCACGTGACAATGTATGACGCGGCTGGCAATGTGGTGGATGAGAAAGTAAGAAACTGAATGTAAGGTGTAATGCGTAACGTGTAACTTCGCCAAAGGCTAAATTACACGTTACGCATTACACGTTATTTCCCCAAAAATCGTGCCTGCAAAATTACTCGTCATCGGCTATGGCAGCACGCTGCATAGCGATGACGGGGTGGGGCAGGTGGTCGCACAAATCGTAGAATCGTGGCGGTGGCCGGGGGTAACGGCCATCGCCACTTTGCAATTGCTGCCCGAACACGCGCTGGAAATTGCCGGGGCTGGCGTAGTGGCGTTTGTGGATGCATACGTGGCCCAAAGCGCGGCGGATGAAATTCGGGTGAGCGAACTTGCGCCCGATGCCACACAGGGCATTTCCCCGCATTATGCCGACCCCCGCGCGATGCTGGCGCTGGCGCAAGCGTTGTATGCGCGCGCACCGCAAGCGTGGCTCATCGCCATCCCCGGCGCAAACTTTGAACTTGGCGAAAACCTTTCGCCGCAAACAGAGCGCGGCTTGACCGCTGCGCTGACACATTTGAAATTACTAATTACGAATTACGAAAGTGAATCGCAAATGGGTAATTAGTAATTCGTAATT
>DAORUN010000008.1:24944-34170 GCA_035433205.1 Thermoflexales bacterium
CTCGAATCGTGCGAATATCACAAGCGCACGCCAAAGGGCAAACTCGAAATTGTCCCCACCAAACCGTGCCAAAACCAGCACGACCTTTCGCTGGCGTACACGCCCGGCGTGGCCGAGCCATGCCTGCGCATTCACGCCAACCCCGATGATGTGTATGAATACACGATGAAGGGCAACCTGATCGCGGTGATTAGCAACGGCACAGCGGTGCTGGGGCTGGGCAACATTGGCGCAGCGGCGGGCAAGCCGGTGATGGAAGGCAAGGCGCTTTTGTTTAAGCGTTTTGCCGACCTGGATTGTATTGACGTGGAGCTGGCAACCGAGGACGCCGACAAGTTGATTGAGGCGGTCAAGATGATGGAGCCGAGCTTTGGCGGCATCAACCTGGAAGACATCAAAGCGCCGGAATGTTTTTACATTGAGGAGCGCCTGCGCAAAGAGATGAACATCCCGGTGATGCACGACGACCAGCATGGCACGGCCATCATCAGCGGGGCGGCTCTGGTGAACGCGCTGGAGATTCTGGGCAAGAAAATTAGCGAGGTCAAGATCGTGGTGAATGGCGCGGGCGCGAGCGCCATCGCCTGCGCCAAGTTTTACGTGGAGTTGGGCGCGAAACGCGACAACATCATCATGTGCGATACGAAGGGCGTGATTTACAAAGGCCGCACCGAGGGCATGAACGCATACAAGGAAGAATTTGCGGCAGAAACTTCTGCGCGGACCTTGCTAGAGGCGATGCGCGGCGCGGATGTGGTGCTGGGTTTGTCGGTCGCGGGTTCCATCACCCAGGAGATGGTGAAAGGCATGGCCGCGGATCCCATCATTTTTGCGATGGCCAACCCGAACCCCGAGATTACTTACGAAGACGCGAAAGCCGCCCGCCCGGATTGCATCATGGCGACCGGGAGAAGCGATTACCCGAACCAAATCAACAATGTGCTGGGCTTTCCGTTCATTTTCCGCGGGGCGCTGGATGTGCGGGCCACGCAGATTAACGAGGCGATGAAAGTGGCCGCCGCGCACGCGCTGGCCGACCTGGCCAAGACCGAAGTGCCAGACGAGGTGTTGAAGGCATACGGCTTGACGCATTTGGCGTTTGGGCGAGACTATTTGGTGCCAAAGCCGCTGGACCCGCGCGTGCTTTTGGTGGAAGCCCCCGCCGTTGCCAAAGCGGCGATGGATACCGGTGTGGCGCGGGTGACGGTGGATATTGACACATACCGCGAGCAACTGGAAGCGCGGCTGGGCAAACAGCGCGAGATGATGCGCATTGTGTTTAACAAGGCCCGGCTTAGCCCGCGCCGAATTGTGATGGCCGAGGGCGAGAATGAGAAGGTGGTGCGCGCGGCGCATACGCTGGTGGAAGAGGGCGTGGCCAAGCCGATTTTGCTGGGCAACCCGGAGGCCATCAACCAAATGGCCGAGGCGCTGAACTTTACGCTGGACGGGGTGGAGATTGTTGAGCCGGGCAAGAGCGACAAGCTGGAGGATTACGCGACGCGGATTTTTGCGCTGCGCCAACGCAAAGGCATTAACCGAACCGAAGCGCGGGCATTGGCGCAAAAGCCGGATTATTTTGCGGCGTTGATGGTGGAGACGGGCGAGGCCGATGGCATGATCTCCAGTTTGCGCTTCCATTACCCAGACGCGCTGCGCCCGCTTTTGCAGGTGATTAAAACCTCATCGGACACGAACATCGCGGCGGGCGTGTATATGGTCACGCTCAAGGATCGGGCGCTGTTTTTTGCAGACACGACCGTGAACACGCAAATGACCGCCGAGAAAATGGCGCAAGTGGCGATTTTGACCTCTAAGCTGGCCCGTGAGTTTGACATGGAGCCGCGCGTGGCGATGCTGAGTTACTCTAACTTTGGCAGCGTGCACAACGGCCAAACCGCCATGATTCAAGAGGCGGTGAAGATTGTGAAGCAGCGCGAGCCGGGGCTGGCGGTGGATGGCGAAATGCAGGCCGATGTGGCGCTTTCTCAGGCGCTGCTGGATGAGTTCCCGTTCAACACGCTGAAGAAACCGGCCAACATTTTGATCTTCCCCAGTCTTGAGGCGGGCACAATTGCCGCGCGGTTGATTAAGACGCTGGCCAACGCCGAGACGGTTGGCCCGATTCTGGTGGGCATGAACAAGCCGGTGCACATCGCCAATCACGCCGAGACCGCGCGAGATTTGGTGAACCTGGCCGCGCTGGCGGTGGTGGAGGCGCAGAGGAAAGGGTGAAGAGAATTCTGAAGTCTGAATTCTGAACGCAGAAAGCAAGAGCCTGGGCGAGATGTAGCTTATAGGCTCTTGCTTTTTGCGTTCAAGCGCTTTGGCTTTCAGTTTAGCCAGTCCCCCGCAAGACACATTGCTGCGCAGGTGTGTTCCTATAATTTCCACATGCAAGATTACATCGCCGCCAGCGCAGCCGCGGCGTTGAACATACCCATCAGCCAAATTGAAACGCGCCTGCGCCAGCCGCGCGGTTACCAAACGCACACGTTGTTTGATGTGACCGCGCCGGGCAGACATTTGATTGCCAAGCGCTACACCTTGCAAGACGGGCAAGACGACGCGCCCCGGCGCGAATTTGCCGCGCTAAAACTGGTAGCTGGGCTGGACCTTGCGCCGCAACCGATTTGGTGTGATGGCCGCTCCCTCGTGCTATACGAATTTTTGCCCGGCCAGGTGTGGGATCGTCGCGCGGCCACGCCCGCTGAGATGAGCGCACTGGCCGAGGTATGGCTGAGGGTGGGGCGCGTGGGCGCGGCTCAAATGGGGCCATCCACTTTGTTTGCGCGGTTGCAAAATCCATCGGCCCGCGCCAAATTGTTGGATGTGGAACCGTATGCGGCGTGGGCCAGCCAACGCGCGCGAACCCGCCGCGCCGCGGAGCTGTGCCGCACCGCCGCGCATCGTGCGGGCGAGGCATTGCGCAAGTTGGAGCGGTACGCGCCGGTGTTGCGCTTTTGCAAATGCGACCCGCGTTTTGGCAATGTGCTGGCCCGCCCGCACGGGCGCATCGGCCTGACGGATTGGGAGGATTGCGGTTTGCAAGACCCCGCGATTGAGATTGCCGATTTGTTCACCGCGCCCAATCAGGAAGATTTGCTTTCGCCAGAGGCAAAAGCTGCGTTGCTAAATGGCTTGCGCGAATGGGACGATGGCACTCTGGCCCAACGCGTGGCGTTGTATGAAATTGCGCTGCTCGGCACGTGGTTTCCCGTGCTCACGCGGGTTGGTTTGCGCCATTTGGCAAATGGCGCTCTGGCGGGCTGGGAGATCAACGAGATGCCGTATGCCGCACGGTTGCGCAGAATGCTGGCGCGAATTTTCGCCTCGGATGCGTTTGCGGACGTTGAGTTTTTTGAATAAAAAAGAAGCCGGGCTTCTTGCGAAAACCCGACTTCTTAAAACAGAGGCGACGGTGAGAATTGAACCCACGCATAAGGGTTTTGCAGACCCTCGCCTTACCACTTGGCCACGTCGCCATAACCAACGAGTAACTATTTTAGCATGACTGCGCGGGCGCCCTTTGTCGTGCTACACTTTTTGCACCTATGACGATGGCGCAAAAACCGCGCACAATTTGCGCGGTGGTTCTCACCTTCAACGAGCAAAAGCACATTGCCGATTGCCTGAAAACATTGGCGTGGGCCGATGAACGGCTGGTGTTTGATTCGTTCAGCACAGATGACACGGTCAAGCTGGCGCGGGAGCTTGGCGCGCGGGTGGAGCAAAACCCGTTTCAGAATTACGCCCAGCAGCGCAACGCGGCGCTGGCGGCGGTGAAAACGGATTGGGTGTTTTTTGTGGATGCGGATGAGCGCGTGCCCGATGCGCTGGCGGCTGAGGTGCGCGAGGCCGCGCAGACCGACGCGCACGCTGTTTGGGCTGTGCCGCGCCACAACTTTATTTTTGGCAAACTCACCCTGGGCGCGGGATGGTATCCCGATTTTCAGGCGCGGCTGTTCCGCGTGGGCAAAAGCGGCTATGACCCCCTGCGCGAGGTGCACGAGGTGGCCGTGTTTGAGGGCGATCTGGGCCACCTCGGCCACGAGTTGATTCATTACAACTACGAAAGCCGCGAACAGTTTCACCGCAAACAGCGCAAATACACCGATTACGAGGCCAGCATCTTGTTCAAGCAGGGCGTGCGGCCCAAGCCGCGCAACTATATTTTGCAGCCGCTGCGCGAGTTTCGCCGCCGGTTTATCTCGCTCAAGGGTTACCGCGATGGCTTGCACGGGCTGGAGCTAAGCGCGTATATGGCGTATTACAACTTTGATATGTATCGCAGGCTGGCAGATAAAGCGCAAAGCGCAAAGTGATCTGCGCTAGTGCTCGACAAATTTGAATATTTGATGATATAGCGAGTGAAGACGAAGGAAAATATACTCGTCTTATGCAAGATGTAAGCCAAATAATTGAAAGAAAATCCGTCATTCCCGCGAACGCGGGAATCTACAACGCGCCATACCAAAAACGCAATGGAAACATTGTTTCTCATAAACCGTTTTGTGGATTAGTTATAGATTCCCGCTTGCGCGGGAATGACGGATTTGGTTTGCGGGTAAGCCCAGAATAGAAAGATTTAGGCGACTTTATTCTGTTTCTACTGAAAAATAATCAAGTTAGTGAAGCGCTAACTTTGCGTTTGCGCTTGCGGCTGAAATATCAACTCACAGACCCACTCATCGCCCGCGCGGGTGGCCCGCCAAATGCCAGCGGTGGGGGATGGGTTGCCGACCGGGAAAACGTATTTGCTCAAATCCAGCTTGTCGGCAGAGAGAAGTTGCAGCGCGGCCCGCACCGGCGACCCGTGCGTGACACACGCGATGCACCGCGCGTCATCGGCCAGCCGCGCGGCCAGCCAGCCGCGAATGCGCTTGCGCACGGCCTCAAACGGCTCGTCTTTGCCCATCTCGGCCAGGGCGCCATCCACCGAAACGGGCAAGCCAATGTGCGGGGCGATGGCGTAGGCCGTGCCCAGCGTGCGCTCAAACGGCGAGGCGAAAAATTGCTCGATGGGCAGGCCATCCGCCGCGACCTGCGCCGCCAAAAAAAGACCTGCGCTGTTCGCTTCGGCCTTGCCCACATCCGAGAGCGGCGGGCCGGGGAGTGTTTCGTAGGCCAAACCAGTGTCTGCTTGCGGCTGCCCGTGGCGGATGATGTAGATGTGTTGGAGCATGGTGTGATAAATGATGTGTAAGGTGTAACGTGTAAGTTAACGAGAGTTGGTATCTTGATGAAAATATCGTTTTTCCACCGCTGAGACGCTGAGGCGCAGAGAAATTTTTTACATCTTACACGTCATGGCGTGCAGGTTGCAGCGTTTTCGGAAAAGTTGCCGTTTGTGAGCGCATAACATTTGCAATAACTGGCGCTTTGGTCGGTGCTCAGGCCATCCACCCAGCGCAAAATAAATACGCGGGTGGTGGCGCAGTGGGCGTTGGGTGATGGGGCTTGCGGCTGCGCGGCGCTGGTGGTTTGCACGGCCAGCCCGGTGATGCCGCGTTTTTCTCGTGTCATCCAAAGGCGTGTTTCTGCCAGCGGGTTGCCCGCGTTGATGGCGATGCCTTCTTCGTTGACCGCCAGATAAAACCCCAGCCCGAAAAGCAGCGGTGTTCCCAGCGCGAAAATGGTGATCAGCGCGATTCCCAATCGCTCGAACCATAAACGCGCCGGAGAAATGACAGGTTTAGACAAAGCCCGCTGAGTATAATGTACGGGTTGCGTGCTAAGCACGGGGATGTGTTGAAATTGGCAGACAAGCATGACTTAGGATCATGTGCCGCAAGGCGTGTGGGTTCAAGTCCCACCATCCCCACTTTACCAAACCTCACAGGTGGCGCATGAATGATTTGGAGCGAACAGATTTTATGCGCGCCATCTGTGAGGTTTAATAATCAATTTAGGCAAAACAAAATGAACGTTCAAGTAGAAAATCTGGATACCCACGAAGCGCGGCTGACGGTTGATATTGAGCCGAGCGTGATTGAGCAAACCCGCCGCGAAGTGGCAAAAAATCTGAGCAAGGCCGTGCGCGTGCCGGGCTTCCGGCCGGGCATGGCCCCCATGAGCGTGGTGATCAACGCCATTGGCGGGGAGGCTGTGTTTGCCGAGGAAGTGAACGAGGCGCTGGCGAAGAAGGTCTACCCGCTGGCGTTGGATGAAGCCAAGGTCAACCCATATAGCGCGGGCATTGTGGAAAAAATTACGACCGACCCGCCTCAAATGGTGGCGCGCGTGCCGCTGGAGCCAACGATTGACCTGAAGGATTACAAGTCAATCCGCGTGCCATACCCCGAAGTGAGCGTGACCAGCGATGAGATTGAGCATGAGTTTGAGCATATTCGCGAGGACAACGCCATTATTCAACTGGCTGAGCGCCCCGCGCAGATGGGTGACGCCGTTGAGGCCACAATTGTGGGCGAAGTGAATGGCGAGACGGTGCTGCGCCAAAACAGCCGCGAGCGCATTGTGATGGATGCCGAGCGCATGAATATTCCGGGCCTGGTAGAGGCTTTGGTGGGCATGAGCGCGGGTGAACACAAACATGTTCACATCACGTTGCCAGCCGATTTTGACCGCGAAGAGTTGCGCAATCTGGAGATGCACACCGAGATTGACATGACCCGCGTGAACAGCCGCCAACTGCCAGAAATTGGCGATGAGCTGGCGCAAACGGTGGGCGCGTATCAAACGCTGGCCGAGCTGCGGGCCGACATCGAAAAGCGTCTCCTCGCTTACAAAGAGCAGGAGAACCGCGAGAAGTATGCCAACAACGCGCTGGACACGTTTGCCGGGCTGGCGAACATCTCTTATCCCGCTGCCTTCATTGAAGACCGCCTGAACGACGCGATGGACGAATACAAGGGTGATATTCGCCGGATGGGGCTGCCGTTTGAGGACTGGCTTAACATCTCAAAGAAGACCGAGGCCGATTATCGCGAGGAGTTTAAGCCAAACACCGAAATGCGGGCGCGGCGCGGGCTGGTGATGCGCCAGCTTGCGGTGGATGAGAACCTGAAAGTGAGCGACGATGAAGTAAACGCCGAGTTTGAGCGCGAGCGCGATCTTGCCCGCCAAAATCGCGGCGATTTGAAGAAAGACAAAGAAACGCTGGCTAACATTCGCAACAACGTGCTTTCTAACAAAGTGATTGACCGCATGGTTGCCATTGCCAAAGGCGAAGGCTGAAAGAAATAAAAAAAATGAAGGGTGAAAAAAGAAATTTCGCCCTTCATTTCCAATACTCAGCTAACATTTGCCAGCTACATTACCTCAATTCGTAAAGTTGGCGATGGGTTTTCGTTAGCCAATTAGCCAATAACCAATAATGAGGTTTAGCATGAATTCAATTTACTCGCAACTGAACGCGGCTCCGCTCAAATCGGTGGTGCCGATGGTGATTGAGAGCGATGGCCGCAACGAGCGCGCCTTCGATATCTTCTCGCTTTTGCTCCGCAACCGCATTGTGTTTCTCGGAACACCCATCAACGACCAGGTGGCAAACCTGATTGTGGCCCAGCTTTTGTATTTGAACAGCGAAGACCCCGAAAAAGAGATTCGCTTTTACATCAACTCGCCAGGCGGCCAGGTGACCAGCGGCCTTGCGATTTACGACACGATCCAAATGATCCAGGCCCCGGTGAGCACGTGGGCCGTTGGCATGACCGCCAGCTTTGGCACGCTGCTTTTGCTGGCTGGTTCAAAGGGCCGCCGCTACGCGCTGCCCAATGCCACCATCCACATGCACCAGCCGCTGGGCGGGGCGCAGGGTCAGGCCACGGATATTGAAATTCAGGCGCGCGAAATTTTGCGCTTGAAGGCGTTGCTGAATGGCGTGATTGAAAAGCACACCAAGATGACCCCGGCGGATATTGAGAAGTACACCGACCGCGATTCTTACATGACCGCCGAACAGGCCGTTGCGCTTGGCGTGGTGGACGAGATCGCGCCGATGGACGCAGACAAGATCAAGATGTTCGCCAAATAGGAATTTGCAATTCAAAAAGCCGCGCAGATTTGGAAACCTGCGCGGCTTTTTTGTTTTCGGAAAAATGCAAGCAGTCGGACTGCTGAAATACCTGTTTTAGTCTGCAAAAATTTTAGCAGTCCGACTGCTGGATACAAAAGTCTACGAGGCGAGTGATCGCCGCGCCAAATCAAGCGCCTCGCGCAAATCCACCGCGCCCTCATACAACGCGCGGCCAACGATGACACCTTCCACGCCATACGGCTCATAAGCCAGCAATTCGCGGATGTCATCCAGCTTGCCAATGCCGCCCGATGCGATCACTTTGAGATCGGTGAGCTGCGCTACCGCCGAGGTGTACTCCGCCGCCGAGCCAATCATCATGCCGTCCCGATCCACCTCGGTATAAAGTGCGCGAACCACGCCCATCTCACGCATCACGCGGCCAAGCTCGCCCGCGGTAATTTGCGATTGGGTTTGCCACCCGCGCGTCACAATCATCCCTGCGCGAGAATCCAGCCCCGCCACAATTTGCTCCGCGCCAAATCTTGCCAGCGCATCGGCCACGAGACGCGGATTCTCGGCGGCCGCCGTGCCCAGCACAACCCGCGCCGCGCCTGCGTCAAACGCGGCGGTCAGGTCATCCATCGCCCGCAGACCGCCGCCAAATTGCACTTTTGCGCTGGTGGCACGGGCAATCTGGCTGAGGGCGCTTCGGTTGGCGCGGCCCGTAGCCGCATCGCCAAACGCGCCATCCAAATTCACCACATGCACCCATTCCGCGCCGGCCTCTTGCCATTTTTGGCTGATGGCAACCGGGTCTGATGAATACGTCGTCTGCTGGTTTGGGTCGCCCTTGCGCAGGCGTACCACCTGACCGTTTCGCAGGTCAATTGCGGGATAAATCGTAAACATATTTTTTGAAGAGACTGGGGTGACAGGGATGACAGGAGTGAGCTATCACCCTTGTCATCCAAATCATGAATAATTTGAAAAATTACGCAGCATCGCCAGCCCAATCTCCTGGCTTTTTTCCGGGTGAAATTGAGCGCCCCAGATGTTATCTTTTGCGACCACGCTGGCAAAATCATAACCATACTCGGTCAGGCCAATAGCGTGCGCGGGGTTTGTGACCACCGCGTGGAACGAGTGGACGAAATAGGCGTATCCCCCGCGCTCAATGCCGGTAAAGATGGGATGCGCCGCGTTGGGCGTGATGTTGTTCCAGCCAATGTGCGGGATTTTCAAACG
>DAORUN010000008.1:34270-52721 GCA_035433205.1 Thermoflexales bacterium
CGCTCAGCCGCAGGCTCGCCAGGTGCGACTTCAGTCGCCAAGCGAGAAAAGTCAAACTTCACTACCCTCCCGCCGATGAGGCCGAGGCCGGGCCATTGGCCCATTTCCTCGCCAACGTCAAAGAGCAATTGCATGCCCACGCAAATGCCCAGCAGCGGCTTGCCAGCCAGCGCCATCTCGCGGATGGGATCAAACAATTTGCGCGAATGCAGGCCGTTCACGCAATCTGCAAACGCGCCCACGCCGGGCAAAACCAGTTTGTCGGCGCGGCGCAATTCGCCCACGTCATCGGTCAGCACAAATGACGCGCCCACATGCTCCAATGCCTTGCACACATTGCGCAGGTTGCCCGCGCCGTAATCAATCACTGCAATCATGGAGGGAGATGATACCGGAGACGGGAGACCGAAGACGGGAGACGGAGATTAATTTCCGTCCTCCGTCTTCCGTCTCCCGTCAAGTTTGCTCAAGACAAACACAATCTCTGTGCTCACCTCAAACTCGCTCGCAATCTCAAGCGGCAGCCGCGCCACAAGGTCGTTCAGGCGGCGGGTGTAATTGGCGGCCATGCCCACGTTGCGCCCGCCCAATGTTTTGGCGGGAAAGCTGACCACGATGTGCTTTGCGCGCAACCCGCCAAGCAGGCGCAGGCCCGCGTCCGCGTCCACTTGCTCCAGGCAGGGGATGGTTTTTAGCACGAAGGCAAGGTCAACCTCAACCGGCGGCGGCTGGCCGATGACATCGGTCACCAGGCATTCCGCGTTTACATCAAGCAGCGGCATGGCCTGCGCGAGGAACGCCATCATGTCGGCGTAAATATCGCAGGCGATGTATTTTGTTCCCGGCGCGAGACCCATCCACGGAATGGACAACGGGTTTAAGCCGCACGCCACATCCAAAATGCTGGATGGGGCGGGGACGCGCGAAAAGATTTGCGCGTAGATTTGCTCAAGCATGGGCAGGCGCTCGCGGGCGCTGGCGTGGTGGCGCATGATGCGCGCAAGGCATTCGCGAGTTGCGCCGTTTGCGCTGGCCTCGCGCAGTTCGGCCAGCCATCGCGCGTAGCGCATTTCGCCCAGGTAAGCCCCGCCAATTTGGTGCAGTTTGTTGCGCGTGGCGTGTTCGGCATCTTTGAGCGAGGCGCGGTTTGCCAGCTCCCTCGCGCCAACGCGCCGCACCACGTCCTCGCACACTTGCGCGTATTTTGGCGCGGCCAAAACGCGAGAGACGAGGAGGTCGAGTTGATTTTGATCCAAAGTGCTCATGCTTAAAAGAAATAAGAAATGAGAAATAAGGAATTTGCGCCGCGCGTTTTCTTATTTCTCATTTCTTGTTTCTTATCTCTTCCATCATCCTCGCCATAAAACGCAAATTGTGGATGGTGGCGAGGCGGTTGAAGGCGCCATCGCCCAGCTTGAACAGGTGGTGCAGGTAGCCCGCGCTGAAGCGCTGGCAGGTGTGGCAATCGCAGGTTTCATCCACCGGGCGCGCATTTTTGATGTGTTTGTCGTCGCTGGCGTAAAAGTATTGCCAGTCGCCGCTGAGCGGGTTGCCAATGTAAAGCCGGGCATGGCGGGCATCGCGGGTGGGCATGGCGCAATCAAAAATCTCGTATCCCATCTTGGCGCAGGCAATGATGGAGCGCGGATGCCCGATGCCGAGCGCGTGCATGGGGAACTGGCGCGGCACAATTTCTCGTGTGTAGCCCACGATGTCCTCTAGCAACTGGCCCTGCTTGTCCAGCGGCCATCCGCCAAAGCCAAAGCCATCAAAGCCAATGTCGAGCAACTCATCCGCGCATTTTTTGCGCAGGTCTTTTTCCAGCCCGCCTTGAATCACGCCGAACAATTTGGGGCGTTCGCGCGGCTCCAGCTTTTTCTGGGCGCACAGTTTTTCAAATTCATCTTTGCAGCGTTTGGCCCAGGCGATGGTGCGCCGGACGGAGGTGTCCTGGGTCTCCCGCGCGTCGTCGGCGTGGGTGCAGTCATCCAGACAAATCACCACATCTGCGCCAAATGCAAGTTGCAGTTGAACGCTTTTTTCCGGCGTAAAGTTCACCCGCTCGCCGTCCTCGCGCCGGAAGATGATCCCGTCATCGGTCAGCCGCCCATATTTCTCGTTCTCGCGGATCATGGAATACGCCTGAAACCCGCCGCTGTCTGTGATGATGGGGTGGGGCCATCCGCTCATTTTGTGCAGGCCGCCCAGCGCCTTGATGGTGGTCACGCCGGGTTTTTGCATGAGGTGAAACGTGTTCATCACCACCGCGTCTATCCCGCAGTTTTGCACATCGGTCATGTCTAGCCCGCGCACAACGGCGCTGGTGGCATCGGGCAAGAAAGTGGGCAAGGCCAGCTCGCCGCGCGGGAGCGTGAGTGAGGAGAGCATTACGATTTTAGTTTCAGCTCACGCAAATATGGCCGCACCGATTTCTCCAGACGATCCATGTCTTGAATATTCGTATCTTGCAAGTCAGCCCACAAGTCTTCTTCTGAGCGGTATCCTCCATCACTTCGTGTAAATCGTATTCGAGATGCGCGTTTACCATCTAATCTCTGCCAAAGCAAAGGCTCGCCAAAAGCTTTTTCAATCTCAGATTTGTGAATTGCTAACTGGTCGAATATTCTCTTGTTTTCGTCGCCTTCATCTTTGCCGCGGTCAATATATAACTCTACGGCACAATCCTCGCGGCCAACAATGTAATTGAGATTTAGCCCGCGAATTCCTGCGCTAGTCCCAATCGCTGAATATGTGCTTGGAGAAAGATGCGCGTGTAAGCGATTAACCTTTGACGAGCGATCTATAAGTTGAGTCCACCATTGTTTGCGCAAATTGTGTCGCTCTGCAAATTCTTTTTTTGTTTTGCCTACTTCTTTGGTTTCATCAGATGGCCCAACAATAAGGGTGAAGAGAGGAGCGGCGGGAGAATCGCCAATTCGAAAGGCTTCTACTTTAACTATGTAAAAACTTGCAGAGTTGCTTTCATTAAGCCACGCTATGGCTGCAACATGTTCTGGGCGTGGTTCTGAAACAATCCATATAGCCGTCTTTGCGTCTAACCCGGTTAGATAGGTAATTATTTTGCCAAGATGGTCATGGTTACTTTTCTCAAGCTGATTCTCGATTATGACGGTACCACCACTTTCATCTTCGGCGACCAAATCAATGCTAAACGATCCAGTGGCTTGCTCGCGTTCTAGATTGATGAGGTTCATATCTAGCGCATCATTAAGCACAGAGATATTGTTTTCCAGCCATTGGGTGAAGTTATGCGCCTCATGTTTCCACACCTCACGAAGCGGAACTCGCTCCAAAAGCCCAATTGGTGTTTTATTCATATCAACCCACTCATGATTTGTTAATGGATTCTATCTCTGAATCGGGAGAATCATTTGGGTATTTGTTGCGTTTGCGCTTCTCCGCGCCCTCAACCACCAAAACATACTCGCCCTTTGGCTCGGTCTTTTCAACCAACGCAAGCAGTTCGCTCAAACTTCCTCTATCCACGCGCTCAAACATTTTGGTCAGGTCATTGGCCAGCGCGGCGCGGCGGTCGCCAAACACGGTCAGCGCGTCTTGCAAAAGTTCCTTCACCCGGAACGGGCTTTCGTAATAAATCAGCGTGTGCGGCGATTCCGCATCTACCTTGAGAAAGGTTTGGCGCTGGCCGCTTTTCCGCGGCGCAAACCCGCGAAAGGTGAACGAATGCGAGGGCAGCCCAGACATGACAAGCGCCATCACAAACGCGCTGGGGCCGGGGATGACCGTGAATTGCTGACCGGCCTCGATGCAAGCGCGGACGAGCGTGAAGCCCGGGTCGCTGATGCCGGGCGTGCCTGCATCGCTGACCACCGCCACCGTTTTGCCCTGCGCCAGCAAATTCAAAATGCCCCGCGCCGAGGCGTCCTCGTTGTGCTCGTGAAATGCAATCAGCGGCTTGTCAATTTCGTATCGCCGGAGCAGCGTGGCGGAGTGGCGTGTGTCCTCGCAGGCGATCACATCCGCCGCGCGCAAAACCTCCAGCGCGCGCAGGCTCACATCACCCAAATGGCCGATTGGCGTGGCAACGAGATACAACATTATTTGCCCGCAAGAATAGCATGGAGCGTTTGCAACGTGACCAGATTGCGCATGTTAAAACCGGCTTGCAAGCCAGCGGGCGTAAGGTCATCTGCGCGGCCATTGGCAGGCACAGTGAGATGGGTGGTGTCTTGGGCATCCACGCCGCGGTTGGGCAGCGGTTCCAGCGCGCGGTTCAGGTTGATCACGGGCAGGTCATACTCGCGGCCCAGCGCCAGCACAAGCTGGTTTAGCAAAACCGATTTGCCCACGTTTTCCGGGCGGGTGGGGAAGGTGCTGAGCACGGGCAGAATTTTTTGCGCCGTCGTCTGCTCAATCATCTGGCGGTAAAACGCCACAAATGTTTCGGGGTCGGTGGCGGCGGCGTCGTTTGTGCCAAACATGATCAGCGCCACGCTGGGCTTGGTCACGCGGTATTCGCAGGTCAGCGGGGTCTCGCCTGCGTTGCACCATTTGGGGTCGGCCCAGGTCGCATCCAGCGGCCCGGCCACGTTAAACCCGCCAAACGAGGCGATGCCTTTTGTGGCAAACGAATCTTGCGCCCAGCTTTGCCCCGCATTTTGCGCCACCCGCGCCGGAACGCCAAAATAATTTTTGATCGTCGGCTCCAACGCGGTGTATTCGCCCAGCGCGTATTGGCCCTCTGCAAACGGGGCCATAAAATGCGCGTTCTCGGTCATGCAGTCGCCCACCTTGCTAAACACGCGCGGGTTGTTGCCCGCCGCAACCCCATCTTTGTAAAGTTGTCTGGCCTTTTGGCTGATGGCTGGCACGACGGGCGCGTCTGCGATTGAAATGCCGCGCGCCGCGCCGACAAACGCCGACTCTTTTGCGGGCGCGGTGGGCGCGAGCGTTGGTTTTGGCGCACTTCCTCCGCACGCCGCAAGCGCCATCCCCAAGAGGGCGCAAAACAATAAGTTCTTCATTACATTTGGATTTTAGTGAATAGTGATAGTTGATAGTTATAGTGAGCGCGAATTGATTTGCCCACCTATCACTATTTACTATCACCATCACTACCGGCTCTAACTAAACAAGACAGGTATGCACCGCCATCGTCCCCAAACCCAGCAGGCGGTAGCTCACCTCGCGGTAACCCGCGTCCAGCATCATTTGTTTGAGGGGTTTTGCGGCTGGGAATTGCTTGAGCGAGTTCGGCAAATATTTGTAGGCGCTGGGGTCTCCGGTGATGATCCCGCCGATGATCGGGATCATGTTGTCAAAATAAATCTTGAACAGGTCGCGGAAGATGGGCGTTTGCGGGTGGGTGATCTCCATGCACACCACGCGCCCGCCCGGTTTTACCACGCGGCGCAGTTCGCGCAGGCAGCGCGGCAGGTCTACCACGTTGCGCAACAAAAACCCGTTGATGCAGCCATCAAACGTGTGATCTGGAAACGGGATGGAAAGCGCATCGGCCACGCCAAAGTTAATGACAGGTCTGACCGCTCCCGAAGCGGTCGGACCTGTTTGCGGGGTGCGTTTCGCCCCTTTCTCTGCGCCCACGCGCAAAATGCCCTCAGAAAAGTCAAACGCCTCAATGCTGGCGTTGGGGTATTTGCGCTGCACGGCAAAGGCCAAATCGCCCGTGCCGGTGGCGAGGTCAATCACGCGCGGCGCGGGGGCGTTTTCCAGCCGCAGCTCTGCCGCCGCGATGCGCCGCCACGCTTCATCCCGCCCGCCGGTCATCACGCGGTTCATCAAGTCGTATCTGCGCGCAATGCGCGAGAACATGGTTTGAATTTGAGTTGATTTTTCGTTCATGAAATTAAACCGCCCGGAGCGCTCTGCCCAACTTGTTGGGACGCGCTCCGGGCGGTAAACGTTTTAGATTAACACCCCAACCGCCAGCGCGAGGCCAAACCAAAGCTCAAGTTGGGCGGTGCCGCCCAGGGCGCGGTTAAATTGTGGCAACTCGCGGGCAGACCACACCAGCCGCACAAGCCGGATCGCCAGCGGGAGCGTGAGCGCGGGCAGAATGCGCCACGCGCTCGCGGGCGCGGCCAGCCCAATGGCCATCAGCAAAAGGTAGGCCAGCCCAAGCTGGATGGAATACTGCCAGCGCGTGCCGGTTGCGCCCAGCCGCGTGGCCAGCGTGTGTTTGTTCGCCGCCAGATCGGTGTCAATGTCGCGCAGGTTGTTCACAATCAAAATGTTGGTCACCAAAAACGCAATGGGGATGGAGCAGAGCAGGGACAACGTTGTGATGCTGTGCGTTTGCAAAAAATGGGTGAAGTTCACCGCGATGAGGCCAAAGAACACAAACGCGAACACATCGCCCAGCCCGTGATATGCCAGCGGGAACGGCCCAGCGGTGTAGGCGATGGCGCTCAGAATGGCGAACACGCCCACCAGCAAGATGGGCCATCCGCCCACCATGACCAGGTACACCCCAATCAGCGTGGCGAGGCCAAACACCACCGCCGACCCGGCGATGACCTCTCGCGAGGAAAGCAGCCCGCTTTGCGTGACGCGGGTGGGGCCTTTGCGCTGTTTATCCGCGCCGCGCAAAAAGTCGGCCACATCGTTCACAAAGTTTGTGCCAATTTGCATGAGCAGGGCGGCGGCCAGCGTTGCCAGAAAAACCGGCAGGCTAAAAAAGCCTTCTTTCGCGGCGATGGCTGTGCCCAGCACAACCGGTGTGAGGGTGGCGGGCAACGTGCGCGGGCGGGCGGCCATCCACCACGCCTGTGTTTTGGATATTGGTTGATTGGTCAAGACGGGTTGATTTTAATCGGTTGTAAGGTCTGACGCGCGAGGCGCATCAACCAGCAGCCAACAGCCAATAACACTTGCGGTATCATCACAGCACAGCGGTAAAAAAAATAAAAACCTAGAAGAATCTTGAACGATTTACTTGTCATACTCCCAACGATCATTCTTGCCCTGGGCGGCACAATTTTGTTGCTGGTGGACTTGGCCATCCCGCGCGAAAGCAAAGCCGTAACCGGCTGGGTTGCCATCGCCATTTTGGCGCTAAGCGGCCTGGTTGTGCCCATGCAGTGGGGCGTAAACGCGCTGGGCTTTGGCGGCATGGTGAAAGCCGATGCGTATTCGCTCTTTCTGGATGTGCTCTTCGCCGTGATTGGCGTCATCACGATTCTCATCAGCCAGCGATACAACGCCGCCACCGGCATTATGCGCGGCGAGTTTTACCCGCTCATGCTGTTCTCGCTCAGCGGGATGAGCCTGCTGGGCCACGCCAACGACCTGCTCATCGTTTTTCTTGGGATTGAGCTGCTTTCCATCCCGCTGTATGTGCTGTGCGGTTTTGCGCGCCCCAAACAAGAGAGCGAAGAATCTGCGATGAAATATTTCCTGCTCGGCGCGTTTGCATCGGGCTTTTTGGTGTATGGCGTGGCGCTGATGTATGGCGCAACCGGCTCCACCAACCTCTCAGTCATCAGCAAAGCCGCCGCGCTGAACACGCATTCCGGTTTGTTGCTGGCAGGCGCGGCGCTGGTTTTGGTGGGCTTGGGCTTTAAGGCGGCCATGGCCCCGTTTCACATGTGGACGCCCGATGTCTACCAGGGCGCGCCAACGGTTGTGACCGCGTTCATGTCTACCGCCACAAAGGCAGCGGCCTTTGCCGCCATGATCCGCGTGTTAATGCTGGGGTTGTTGCCCATCGCGGCGGCCATCCAACCGGCCATTGTGGTGTTGGCCGCGCTGACCATGATTGTGGGCAACGTGACCGCGCTGGCGCAAAAAGACCTAAAGCGCATGCTGGCCTATTCCAGCATCGCTCACGCCGGATACATTTTGTTGGGCGTTGCCAGCGGCGCAACCGCCGCGCCCAGCGTGCTGTTTTACCTTGCCAGCTACGCCGCCACTTCATTGGCCGCGTTTGGCGTAATGACCTCCGTTGGCGCAGATCAGCCGCAAGAAGATCAGAGCATCGCGGCCTACACCGGCTTGTTTAACCGCCGCCCCATGCTGGCGGTGGTGATGGCGCTGGCGATGTTCTCGTTTATGGGCATTCCGCCCACCGCCGGGTTTGCGGGCAAATACTTCTTGTTCCAAAGCGCGGTGAACAGCGGCCTCGTCTGGCTGGCTGTGCTGGGCGTAATTACCAGCGTGGTCTCGGTGGCCTACTACCTGCGCGTCGTCATCACCATGTTCTCAAAACAAACCGATGAAGCCGTGGCCGGGCAAAGCAACGCGCCGCGCTCGGTGTGGTCTGGCGTGGCAACGCTCGCGGCGGCCATCGCCATTTTGTGGATTGGCCTGATGCCGGCTTCGCTGCTGGCGATGGCCTCACTCGCGCCATAAGCGGCCATGTCGCTCACGCTGGAAGACATTGCCCAATTGGCGGGCGTATCACGCGCCACCGTTTCCCGCGTGGTGAACAATTACCCGTTTGTGCGCCCGGAAGTGCGCGAACGGGTGCAGCGAATTGTTCGCGAACACAACTACTCGCCGTTTCCGGCGGCAAAGGTTGCGCCCCAGCACACCCGCAATATTGGCCTGTTTTTTTCTGCGGCGGCCCGCGCCTTTTTGGGTGATGAATTTGCGACGGCCTTGACGCGCGGCATCGCGCGGGAATGCGAAACCCGCGGTTACTTTGCCTCGGCCATCATCGCCGATGGCGCAGAAGATGCCAGGGCGTTGTATCGGCGGGTTCTTGCCAGCCATGCGTGTGATGGGTTTATTGGCGTGGTGTGTTCTGCGTTTGACCCGCTTTTGCCCCAGTTGATCCAGAACGCCGCGCCCGCCGTGCTCATTGGTCAACACCCGCGTTTTGCCGAGCTGCCCAGTGTGCCGCTAAACGAGTTTGAGGCCGCGCGCGATGTTGCCGCGCAGTTGCTCAAACGCGGGCGGGTGGGGTTCGTCTCCGGCCCGCTGAGCCTCATCCCCGCCCAAAATGGGCTGGCCGGTTACAAGGCTGCCCAAAAAGCGGCCAATGTGGCGTATGATGCCGGTCTAGTGATGGAAGCGCCGCTCGGCGGGGAAGCCATCCGGCGGATACAAAACTGGCAAGTGGAGGGCGTGGTTGCGGCCACGCCAAATTTAGCGGAGGTGGCGAAGCGCGCCTTTCGCGAAAGCCATCTTGCCAAAATGCCAGAGGTTGTTGCGCTTGATTTGCCGCCAATGGCCGAGATTTGCCATGAGGCGGTTGAGAAATTGATGGGATTTGTTTATGAGCACGTCTGATCGCGCCAAATGGTTTCAAGATGCCCGCTTTGGGATGTTTGTGCATTGGGGGTTGTATTCGTTGCTGGGTCGCGGCGAATGGGTGATGCACACCGAGAACATCCCCGCGCACGAGTACGAACAGTTGGCAAAACGATTTAACCCCACCCGCTTTAACGCCGATGAGTGGGTGATGGCCGCGATTGATGCGGGGATGCGTTACATGGTCGTCACCAGCCGCCATCATGATGGGTTTAGCATGTTTGACACGCGGCTGAGCAATTACAAGGTCACGCTCACCCCGTTTGCCCGCGACCCCCTGCGCGAGCTGGCCGATGCCTGCGCCCGCCGCCGCGAGATCAAGCTGGGGTTTTATGTGTCCACGCTCGATTGGCATCACCCGGCGTACCGCAACCGCAAAGAGAGCGGCCAGGCGTGGAGCGATTACGTGGCGTTTTTGCACGGCCAGGTGCGCGAGCTGTGCGCGGAGTATGGCGAGGTGGGCTGCATTTGGCTGGATGGCGACTGGCCGCGCGAGGCCGATCTGCATCCGGCGCACTTTAGACCGGCGGGCAAGCTGGAATACGAGCGTCTTTACGCCATGATTCATTCGCTTCAGCCCAGCGCGGTGATTCTGAACAATCGCCACGCCAAACCGCTGCCCGGCGAAGACGCGCAGGGGTTTGAGCGCGACCTGCCCGGCCAAAATTACTTTGGGCAAAACACCACCGAGGTCAGCGAATTGCCGTTTGAGACATGCCAGACCATCAACGATTCGTGGGGTTACACCGCGACGGATGACAATCACAAATCTCCCGCGCGGCTGGCCCATTTGCTGGCGCGGGCGGCGGGCGCGGGGGCAAATCTTTTGCTAAACGCTGGCCCGGCGGCAGATGGCGCCCTGCTGCCCGCGCACACGCGGCGGTTGCAAGCGTTGGGCAACTGGACGCGCGCCAACGGCGAGGCGATTTATGGGGCGCGGGCGGGGCTTTTTTCGTCCAGCGTGGAATGGGCCAGCACCCGCAAAGGCGATGTGCATTACTTGTTTTTGTTCACGTATGACAGCGACCAGACCCGGGTGGAGGTGAGCGGCCCCGCGCTGGAATTAGTGCGCTCGCCGGGCGTTCAGGCCACCCTTTTGCGGGATGGGCAACCGGTGCGCATGAGCCTGCGCGATGGCCGTGATACGCGAACAAAACAACTCGTGCTCACCATCCCGCTGGAGCGCCGCGATCCGTATGCCACGGTTGTTAAAATCAGCAACTAGCGATTAGCAACTCATCAAAAATCATGTCAACAAAATCATCCTCCCTCAAAGCCGGCGTTATTGGGTGCGGCGCCATTGGCACGCTTGGTCACATTCCGGGGTTCCGCGCCGCGAATGTTGAGATAGCCGCCGTGTGCGACGCCAACGCAGAACGCGCGCAAAAGGTGGCCGCCGAATTTTCCATCCCCCGCTTTTACACCGATTACAACGAGCTGCTGGCGCAAAAAGATATTGACATGGTGGCGATTGGCCTGCCAAACATTTTGCACGCGCCGGTTACCATTGCCGCGCTAAACGCGGGCAAACACGTGTTGTGCGAAAAACCCATGAGCGTGAACGCGGCCAACGCCGCATGGATGATTGAGACCGCGCGGCAAAACGAGCGCGTGCTCAGCATCAATCACCAAATGCGGTTTGAGCCAACCGCGCTGGCCATGCGCGATGCCGTGCGCGAAGGCAGGCTGGGGCGGGTGTATCACACCGAGAGCCGCATGATTCGCAGCGCGGGCATCCCCGGTTTTGGCGGCTGGTTCACCAACAAAAAAGCAGCCGGGGCGGGCGCGTTGTTTGACATTGGGGTACACATGCTGGACCTGCCGCTGTTCATCCTCGGTTTTCCAAACGTGGTCTCGGTGAAGGGATTTTTGAACGGCGAACTGGGCCAGCAAAAAATTGGCCTGGGCGGGTGGGGCGCAGACCGCGGAACGCAGGGCGTGTTTGATGTGGACGATACGGCCATGGCGATGCTCACTTTGGAAGATGGCGCGAGCCTGATTGTGAAAGTGACCTGGGCCGCGTTTACGCGCGGTTACGAGGAGCGCGTGACGTTGTATGGCACGCAGGGTGGGGCGGATCGCTCGGTGGAAATTTATGGCAAAGACGACCCGCTGCGTTTCTTCCATGCCGAAGAGGGCAAGATCGTGGAGACCACGCCCGATTTGTCATCGTATCCAAAAGGCGGATGGGATGCCAGCGTGGTCGCGTTTGTGGATGCCGTGAAAGGTGAGGGCGAGTTGGTGGTGAAGCCGGAGCAATCGTTGCAGGTCATGCGCATTCTGGACGCAATTGCCCAAAGCGCCCAGACAGGCCGGGAAGTGGTGTTGTGATTTTAAGGGCCTAAAGGTCACCAGGATCTTTAGGCCCTTTTTATTTTGGCTCCAGCACCTTTAGCGTAAGCTCCGCTTTTTCCAAAAGCTCGGCGCACCGCGCAGAAAGTTTTTGCCCGCGCTGGTGAAGCTCCATCGCCTGCTCCAGCGGCAACTCGCCATCCTCCAACTTCGAGACGATCTCGTTTAGCTCGGCAAACGCCTGCTCAAATGTGAGCGTCTCAATCTCATCGCTGGCGGGCAGGGCAGGTGATGTTTTTTTGCTCATGTTTTGAAGTCAGAATGCAGAAGTCAGAATTTTTTTCTATATTCTGACTTCTGCATTTGTATTAGGCCAACGCCAACGCGCCAGCGATGCGCGCAATGCCTTCTTGAATTTTGTCCACGCCCAACGCGTAAGACATGCGGGCGTAACCCGGCGAGCCAAACGCCTCGCCGTGCGTGATGCCCACTTTCACCGTGTCCAGCAAATACATCGCAATTTCCTGGCTGGAATTAAGCGTGACCCCGCTCTTGAGCTTTTTGCCAAACAGCCCGCGCAAGTCTGGGAAGACATAGAACGCGCCCTGCGGCATGGCGCACTTGATGCCGTCAATCTCGTTCAACGCGCCCACGATCCAATCGCGGCGATCTTTAAACGCGGCCACCATCTTCTTGATCTCCGGGGTCATATCGGTGGTGTAAGCCTTTAGCGCGGCGTGCTGAGAAATGCTGGATGGCTGCGAGGTGCTGTGGCTCATCACCTTGAGCATGCCCTTGACGTATTCCTCCCGGGCAGCCGCATACCCAATCCGCCAGCCGGTCATGCTGACCGACTTGGACAACCCGTTGACCACAATCGTGCGATCCAGCAGATCGGGCGCAACATTCAGCCAGCGGTGATACTCTGCGCCATACGTGATGTTGTCATACAACTCATCGGTGATGATGAGCGCATTGTTGCCGCGCAGCCAGTCGGCGATCATCTCCAACTCTGCGCGGGTGTATACCGACCCGGTGGGGTTGGAGGGCGAGCACAACACAAACATGCGTGTGTTCTTTGTGGTGGCTTTGTCCAGCATCTCGCGCGTCACCTTGAACTCGGTTTCAATTCCGGTCTGGATGATCACGGGCGTGGCATCGGCCAGCTTCGCCATTTCGGGGTAGCTCACCCAATACGGCGCGGGAATGATAACTTCATCGCCCGCATCGCAGGTCGCCATCATGGTGAGATACAGCGTTTCTTTGCCGCCGTTGCCCACAATCACTTGAGAGGGCTTGTAATCAAACCCGGTGTCGGCCTTCATTCGCGCGGCGATGGCTTTCTTGAGGGCGATGGTGCCGCCTGCGGGCGTGTATTTGGTCAGGTTGGTTCTAATCGCTTCGATGCCCGCTTCTTTGATGACATCGGGCGTGGGGAAATCGGGTTCGCCCGCGCCAAACGAAATAACATTTTCGCCAGCGGCGCGTAGCTCGGCCACTCTTCCTTCCACGGCTTGCGTGGCGGAGGGCGCAACTTTTTGCGTCCGGCTGCTTAATCGGATGGGAACTGCATTGCTCATGGTTTTTTAAGTATACGCAAACCATTTTGCAACATTCAGCATTCAGCGTTCAGAATTTCGCATTTCCTTGTGCTTTACAATTTTGCCCGTGAATCCTGCCATGATTGGTTTCATCAGTTTGTTTGTGCTGGTGATCCTCAACGCTTTTTTTGTGCTGGCCGAGTACAGCCTGGCGGTCTCGCGCCGCACCCGCATTGCCGAGATGGCCGAGAAGGGCGACGCGCGCGCGCGCGTTGTGCTGGATGTGATGCGCGACGCCGACCGCTTTTTTGCCGCGTCTCAAGTCGGCATCACACTCACCTCAATTGCCATTGGCGCGGTGAGCGAGCCGGGCATTTCCTCGTTGTTTGAAGAGTTGCTGGGAAAAGCAAACCTGCCTGGCGAGGCGCACATCATTTTGGGCACGATGATCGGTTTGCTGGTCGCGTCTTTCTTTCAAATTGTGTTTGCCGAGCTTGTGCCCCGCACGCTGACCCTGCGCAAAGCCGAGAGCGTGGCGGTGGCGGTTGTGCCGCTCATGAACATTCTGGCGCAGATTATTCGCCCATTTGCCATGCTTTTGCGCGCATCGGCGCGGTTTGTGCTGCGGCTGATTGGCGTGCAACTGGATGCCAGTTACGAGCGTGTGCACAGCGTGGGCGAGCTGCGTATGCTGGTGGAGGAGAGCGAGAAAGGCGGCGCGCTGGACTCTGAGCAGAGCGAGATGCTGGACAACGTGTTCACTTTTGGCGGCACCACCGTGCGCGAGGTGATGATCCCCCGCACCGAGATGGTGGCGATTGAGGATGTGATACCGCTGAATGGCGTGGTGCATACCTTCACCCGCCACTCGTATGACCGGCTGCCCGTGTTTCATGAATCGCTGGACAGCATCGTTGGCATTTTGCATCTCAAAGATGTGCTTCCCGCGCTTTCAAGCGGCCAGCGCAACATCACCGCCCGCCAGTTGATGCGCAACCAAATGGTGGTGGTGCCAGACACGCACCGCTGCGATGAGCTTTTGCAGCAGCTCCGCGCCCGCCGTGAGGCCATCGCCATTGTGCTGGATGAATACGGCGGCACCGCTGGGCTGGTGACGCTGAACGATTTGCTCTCGGAACTGGTTGGTGAGATTGGCGATTCATCCAGCCCAACCACGCCAGATATTCAAAAAACAGCGGATGGCAGCGCCATCATCAATGGCCTGACCACGCTGGGCGATGTGAGCGAGATGTTCAACTTGATTTTGATTGACCCGAATTACGACACGATTGGCGGATACGTGATGGGCAAACTTGGCCGTATTCCGCGCGTGGGCGATGAAGTTGAACTGGACGCGGGCGGCTCAAAGTTCAAGAGCGCCCGCCTGCGCGTGGAAGAGATGGATAACCGCCGCGTGGCGAAGTTGCGGCTGATTACGCAGTGATGTGCGGCATTTAATGTTGATTTGGATAGCTGAATAAATTTTCCGTTCGCTCTGAGCGAATGGCGGAGCGAGCAGTCGCGCTCAGGATGAACGGATTTTTTACCCAAAACATGCGATATTTAACGCGTAAAAACATTACTCAATCTCAAACAGCACGCGGCCTTTTTCCACCACCGCGCCCGCCTCGCACAACACAAACTTAACCACGCCATCGCCCGGCGCGGTAATGCGAACTTCCATCTTCATCGCCTCCATCACCGCCAGCGTTTGCCCGCGCGTCACGGCATCTCCCGCGCTGGCGTTCACCTGGCGCACAAGGCCGGGCATGGGCGCGGTCACCGGGCCGGTGGTGTGATGGGCAACCGGGGCAGCGCGGTTCTTGGCGGCCCGCGCGGGCTGGCGCGGCGCGGCCACCGCCCATGATCCATCCGCCACGCCCAGCCGAAAGCGGTTTTTTTGCCGCCACGGGTTTTGGCAGATGGCTTCCGCGTCGGGCGCGCTCGCCGCCTCATCCGCCAAACCGCCAGGCTGCCAGTTTGCAAAATACTCGGCGATAAAACCGGTGGTGGTTTGGCCTTTGGCAAAAGCATCGTGCGCCAAAACATCGCGCAAAAATTCAATGTTGGTGGTCACGCCTTCCATTTTGTATTCCGCCAATGCGCGGCGCATTTGGCTGATGGCTTGCGGGCGGGTGGGGGCGTGGATGATGAGCTTTGCCAGCAGCGAGTCGTAAAACATCGTCACCTCATCGCCCACCGCGTAGCCGGAATCCACGCGCACGCCCGGCGCGGGGGCGGGTTCGCTCATGCGCGTGATGCGCCCCAGCGCAGGCAAAAACCCATTTGCGGCGTCCTCTGCCGTGATGCGGCATTCAATGGCGTGACCGCGCTGGGTGAGGGGCCAACCGCGCGAAGCGGACTCCACTTTTTGGGGAAATATCTGGTTCAACGTCTCGCCCGCGGCGATGCGAATTTGCGCTTGCACCAAATCAACGCCGGTCACCATCTCGGTCACTGGATGCTCTACTTGCAGGCGGGTGTTCATCTCCAAAAAGTAAAACGCGCCGTCTGGCGCAACGATGAACTCGACCGTGCCCGCGTTCACATACCCTGCCGCGCGGGCCGCGGCCACGGCTGCCGCCGTCATCTTCTGGCGCAGGTCTGGCGTAAGAAATGGCGAGGGTGATTCCTCAATCACTTTTTGGTGGCGGCGCTGAATGCTGCACTCGCGTTCAAACAAATGCAGCACATCGCCGTGCGCATCGGCCAAAATTTGTATTTCAATGTGGCGCGGGTTGAGGACGTATTGCTCAACATACACGCGGTCATCACCAAATGCGGTTTGCGCCTCGTGCTTTGCGCTGGCAATGGCCTCGGCCAGCTCATTCGCGTTGTTCGCCACGCGCATCCCGCGCCCGCCGCCGCCTGCCGCTGCTTTTACGAGCAACGGATATTCCAAAGACGATAAACGATGGACGCCATCGTCCAGGTTAATGCCGGGCACAACCGGAACGCCCGCGTTTTGCATCATTTCTCGCGCGGCGGTTTTGCTGCCCATTGCGCGGATGGCGCTGGCGGGCGGGCCGATGAACACCAGCCCGGCCTCGGCCACCGCCTGCGCAAAATGCGCGTTCTCCGAGAGAAAGCCATAACCGGGGTGGATGGCCTGGCAGCCGGTTTGTTTTGCCGCGCCAATTACGCGCTGAATGTTCAAATAACTTTCGCGCGGGGCGCTCGCGCCCACATGCGCGGCCTCATCTGCCATGCGCGTGTGCAGCGCCCGCGCGTCCGCATCCGAGTAGGCGGCCACGCTGCGAATGCCCATTTCGCGGCACGCGCGTATCACCCGGCAGGCGATCTCCCCTCGGTTGGCGATGAAAATCTTGTTAAACACAATTACGAATTACGAATTACGAATTACGAATTACGAATTGCCACACAAAAAAATTCGTAATTCGTAATTTGTAATTATTTTGCATGATCAGGGTAAAGCACAACTTTTTCGGCCTCGCCGTTTTTGAGCAGCGCAAAGGCGGTCTCAAACTCATCCAGCGGGAAGTGATGGGTGATGAGCGGCTTGAGCATCACGGCCTGGCTGTCTAGCAGTTCCTGGGCTTTGCTCCAGGTTTGGTACACGTGCCGCCCGTAAATGCCGTGAATGGTGATGCCGCGAATAACCACGTGATGCGACCAATCAATTTGCACGTCTTTGCCGGGCAGACCCAGCGCCACGTAATCTCCGCCGCTGCGCAGGCTGCCAAAGGCGGTGTTGATCGCCCCCGGATGCCCGCTCATCTCAATCACCACATCCACGCCCAGGCCATCGGTGGCGTCTTTTATCACGTTCTCGATGTTTGGAGTCTTTGCATCCAGCACAATGTCCTCGCTGGGGCGGCGGGCATCGGAGTGCAAAGCCAGAACGCGGCTGGCGTAAGCGCGGCGGCGTTCGTGCACCTCTGTCCCAATCACGCGCCGGGCGCCCGCGGCTTTGGCGATGGCGGCTGCCATCACCCCCTGCGGCCCAAGCCCAGTGACCAGCACGCTTTTGCCCACCACGTCCACGCAGGTGGCCGTGTCTAGCGCGTTGCCAAATGGCTCCAGCAGCGCGGCTTCTTCCACGCTGATGCCTTTTGGTTTGAGGATGGCGTTATCTTCGGGGATGGCGATGAAATCGGTGAAGCCGCCATCGCGGTCTATGCCAATGGTGATGGTGTTGGCGCACAGGTTGTTCTTGCCGTTGCGGCAATACCAGCATGTGCCGCACATGATGTGGCTCTCAATCGCGACCACATCGCCCACCTTGACGCGCTTTGCGAGCGCGCCAACTTCTTCCACCACGCCGCATAATTCGTGTCCAGAGATGTTGCCGTCCGGCACGCGATCTGCAAAAACGGGATCGCAATCGTAAATGTGCAGGTCGCTCCCGCAAATCGAGGTCGCCAGCAGCCGCACCAGCACATCGCGCGGGCCAATTTTGGGGATGGGGACGTCGCGCATTACAAGCCCAACCTTGTCGCGCGGTTTGGTAATTGCCCGCATTGAGTTTTTCGTCACGGAAATACTCTCCTTTTGTATTACACTTATTCTAGTTGAGATAAGAAATAAAAAACAGAGAAATAAGAAAACTTGCGGCGGAATAATTTCTTATTTCTTATCTCTTATCTCACCAAATTTTTGATATTTGAAAATTTCATCATGCCCGACAAATTTAGCTTTATCCACGATGAGATGCAGCGTTTGACCGACGCTAATTTGCTCGTTTCCCCGCGCGTGATGGGTTCGCCCGCCGATGCCTGGATGGATGTTGACGGCCAGCGTGTGCTGAACTTTTGCGCCAACAATTATTTGGGGTTGGCAAACCACCCCAAGTTGAAGGAAGCCGCGAAGGCCGCGATTGACCGCTGGGGCGCGGGGCCAGCCGCGGTGCGGCCCATCGCCGGGACGCAGCAATTGCATCTTGAGCTTGAAGCGCGGCTGGCCGCGTTTAAGCACGTGGAAAGCGCCTTGTTTGTGGGCAGTGGGTTTGTGGCGAATCAGGCGGTGTTGCCGCCGCTGGTGGGCAAAGAAGATTGCATCTTTTCGGACCGCCTGAACCACGCCAGCATTATTGATGGGGCGCGGTTGAGCGCGGCGAAGATCATCGTGTATGAGCATTGCGATGTGGCCGACCTTGAGCAAAAAATTCAGCAAAACCTGCCGCAATTTCGGCGCGGGTTGGTTGTGACCGATGGCGTGTTCAGCATGGATGGCGATATTGCCCCTCTGGATGCCATCACCCGCGTGGCCGAAAAATATGGCGTGATGACGATGGTGGACGACGCGCATGGCGAAGGTGTGCTGGGCAAAGGCGGGCGCGGGATTGTGGATCATTTTGGTTTGCACGGCGTGTTTGATGTTGAGATTGGCACGCTGAGCAAGGC
>DAORUN010000008.1:52821-57859 GCA_035433205.1 Thermoflexales bacterium
CCCATCGTGCCGGTGATGCTGGGCGATGCCGGTTTGGCCAAAAAATTTAGCCGCGCTCTGTTTGAGGCGGGCGTGTTCGCCGTCGCCATCGGCTTCCCAACTGTGCCGCAGGGCAAGGCCCGCATCCGGGTGATGAACACAGCCGCCCATACGCCTGCTGACCTTGAGTTTGGCCTGGCTGCGTTTGAGAAGGTGGGCAAAGAGATGGCCATCATCAAGTAATATTTTTTGCGCGCAAATTATTGTTAGAATAAGACCCATTCGGGGTTTTATTCTCAAAGCATGCGCAAGCGCAAAAAATTATGGCTTGGCTTGTATGTGTTCGTCATTGTGATCGTGGGGTTTTTTACGGCCTCTTTAGAGCCGTTTAATAGCGATACATACGCCAATATCTTTGCCGCACTGAATATCCGGCAGGGCGGGGCATTTTTCATGCCGGTTCACACCAACATCATCAAAGCGCCGGTGTATCTGCTGGGCTACGCGTTGTTTGGCTATTCCCCAGCCACGGTTGTTTTTATTGACGCCGTGAGCAGCATTGGTTTTATTCTTTTAACAAGTTTTTGCGCGTATTGGTGGCTAAAAAACAGAGGGGACGTTTTAGATGTCTCTGCGCCGTTTGTTTACATGGCTTTGTTGTCGCCTTTCTTTTTGTATTTAACAGTTAACCCGGGGCTTAGAAATCTTGATGTTGGGGTTTCTTTTGTCTGGATGCTTCTGGTTTTAGATACAAAAATTTCCCCCAAATGGCGGCTGCTTGCCATTCCTCTTGGGGCGTTGCTTTTGGTTAACGACCCGTGGTTTGTTGTGGCGTTTGCGCTTCCCGCACTGGTGACCCCGTGGCTTGTGTTGATTTTGAATCACCTGACCGCGCGACCTGCGGATCAATCCATCACGAAAAGCTGGTTTGGCTCATACCGTCAGGGGATTGGGGTCGCTCCTCTTGCCATCTTGAGCGTGGCCGGCGGGTATCTTCTTCGGTTTGGGATGGAGCGAACAGGCTTGGTGCGCTTTGTTGGCGTTGAATCCGATTATCAATTTCTTCTTGCGCATAAACTGGAAAATCTTTTGCACATCACGCAGGCGGTGCTAAAGTTTTTTAATGCCGATACCGCCTGGGTTGTTCCGCCGGAGCACATGGGCAACGTTGTCCTTGTGTTTCTTGGAATGGCGGGCGTTTTTATGGGCGTTTTAAGCAAGGATGAGAGAACGCGCATCCTGTCTTGCTTTGTTGTGACCGCCTCGGCCATCAGCGGGGCCGTGTATGCTTTTACAAATGCCTCGGCGGTTGTTTTGGCAGAGCGGTATCTCATCTTTTTGCCATTGGCTGTCATCATCGGAATTGCAAATTTTCTGGCCGCGTTGCGAGGCAAATTCTCGATTTTGCGAGTAGCCGTTTTGGCGATTTTGGCGCTGAGTTTTGCCGCCAATTTTTCTTCTATTCTCAACTGGTTGCCGCATATTCGCAACCCGGGTCGGCTTGAATTGCAGGCCGCCATTATTAACGGCGCGCAAAAAGATAATCTGAAATACGGGTTTGGCGCGTATTTTGACAGCCTGAACAGCACGTTTGTTTCTGCGGGCGATGTCACTATTCGGCAAGTGACTTGCAATAACGGGCGGTTGCAGATTATGCGCTGGTGGTCTCAATCCAAGTGGTATGCGCCAGAAGCCGCGGCTGGCCCCACCTTTGTTGTGCTCAGCGCCTCGCCAGGCGAAGACTTGTCTGAGCATTGCCCCGCGCAAAAACTTGCGCAACAATTTGGCCCGTATCGGGCGCAGCCGGTGATGCTGCATGAAAAATTGGTTGCCACCTATTACATTTGGGATTACAACATTGCGACCAGGATTGACAAATAGCCCGCTACAATTTTGAAGAATGAAAATTGTTTGCTTTGCTCCGTTTGCGTTTGCGCCAAAAGCCACCGTGAGCATGCGCCTTTTGCCGATGGCATCTGCATTGGCGCGGCGCGGGCACGAAGTCAGCGTGCTCATCCCGCCGTACGATGCGCCAGCGGATAGCGGAAAAACGTATGACTGGGATGGCGTGCGCGTGGAGAACTTGACCGCGCGAGAACCCATCACCCCAGCCAGCTATTTGTCTTTGGCGCGGCAAATGGCCGCCCGCGCAAAAGACATCAACCCAAATGTGTTTTACGTGTTCAAGCCGGTTGGCCCCGGCGCGCTGGCCATGTGGCAGATGTGGCTGGGCGGCGAGCGGCGATTTGTGGTGGACAACGACGACTGGGAGGGGTGGGGCGGCTGGCTGGATGTGAACCCTTACCCGGCGTTGCAAAAACAAGTGATGGCGCGGCAAGAGGCGTGGTGTTTGCGCCACGCCCGCGCGGTCACCTGCGCCAGCCACGCGCTTGCCCAGCGCACGCAAGAATTTCGTCAAACGGGCAGGGGCGAGGCCCAGATTTCCATTTTTCCAAACGGCCCCATTCGCTCTTTGGCCGATGAGGTGACGCGGGCGCAAGATGTGCGCGAGCAAACGCGGGCGCGGCTGGGCTGGGCCACCTCTCGCGTGGTTGTTTACGCGGGCACAGTTCCCCTCAACCACGATTTAGACGTGGCGTTGCAAGCGGTTCCTGGTTTGGCGGATGGGGCGCGCGAGGGCGTAAAACTTGTCTTTCAGGTGGTGGGCGATGGCGTTCCGGCGCTTAAGTCGGCGGTGGCCGCGTTGCCCGCCGTGAGCGCCATCACCGAATGGCGCGGTTTTGCCCCGCACGAGGAACTTGTGCAAACGCTGGTCGCCGCCGATATTGCGATTTACCCGTATCGGGATACCAATATCAACCGCGCCAAATGCAGCGGCAAAGTGATTGATTACATGGGCTGCGGGCTGCCGGTTGTGCTGAGCGATGTGGGCATGAACCGCGTGTATATCCAGCAAGGCGAGAGCGGCTTGCTCACCCCGCCCGGCGATGCCCCTGCCTTCCGTGATGCGCTGGCGCATCTGCTGGCCCACCCGCAAGACGCGCAACGCATGGGCGCGAACGCCCGCGCCCGCCTGTGGCAAAAATTTGACTGGGACGCGCGGGCAGAAGAGTTGGAATTGCAACTGGGCTTGCGAAAAATGTATGTCAAATAATTGAAGGAATGTCTGTCATTCCCGCGCACGCGGGAATCTATAACTAACCCGCAAAACGAGTTGCGAGGAGCCGCGCTTCCAACGTGTTTTTGGTTTGGCTCGGTATGGATTCCCGCGTGCGCGGGAATGACGATCTGGATTTGTGCGTAAGCCCAGTTGCAAATGACACTCTGCACGTTTGACGGGCTCTTATTTTTTGGGCGCGGGCTTTTTGAATTCAAGGCCGTTTTTTGCCATTGCTTCTTTCAACGCTTTCAGCGCGTTGGGGCCAATGCCATGCAGGTTTGCAATCTCTGCCTCGGTGAACTTGCGTAAGTCTTGCAGGTTGGCAATGCCCGCGCTTGCCAGAGCGCGTTGGGCGGGCGCGGCCAACTTGGGCAGGTCGGATGAAGAAGAATTTGTTTTCATGGTTTGAGTATGCACAAAGCCTGGCGAATTTCGCCGAGGTGATACGCGGTGTGCGCCAAAACGCCCAGCGCCCCGCCAATTTCGTCCTCGCCCCAAACGGGTGATTCTTGAATCAGCGCGCGAATGCTCGCATAGTTGGCGCGCAGCTCGGCGCGAATGGCGTCCCACTCGGCGGCGTTGACCGCGCCAACCGTGCGCCAAATTTCGCCCCAATCTGCGCGCGGAAAATTTGGGTTGCGCACAGACATCTCAATCACGTAAAAATAAAACGCCGCGTGTTTTACCTGCGCGGCCAGCGTGGCGCATTTGCTCCCAACCGGGATGGACGCTTCTTTCGCCGAGATGGTCGCCAGCGTCTCAAACAGCGAAGTGCCTTTGTCCAAATAATAACCGCGCACGTTGTCCATCGTTTCATCCAGCAAATCCAGCAAGGCCTGGGTAAAGTGTTTTTGTTCAATCATGTTTTAACTCTAATTCAAGATCAAGAAAGTGCGCAAAGCGTTGCGCGGCCTCATCAATCAGCGTCATCGCGGCTTTGGTTTGTTTTGCAAACAGCTTGGTTTGCACGCTCACGCGGTTCTTTTTGACCGCGCGTTTCCACGTGCCAACCACAACCCCATCCACCAAAACCACCGGCCAGAACATGCCATTTTGAGACACCGCTTTGGCAAAATGTTCATCGGTCAAACTGGCCGAACGATCCTGATAGCTGATGATAAATTCGTCAAACGCGGGCAGCAAATGGGCCGCGCCCGCCGGGGCCGCCTCTGCTTGCGCAAACACAAAAATGCGCTCACCAACCTTTTGGCTGATGAGAGTTGCCGCGCCATTTTCCACCGCGCGCTTGGCGCGGGTGAGTGGCAGGCCAGACCACCACACAAAATCGTTCAGCGTGGCCGGGCCGTGGCTGGTGAAATAGCGCAAAGCCAGCGCGGCCTCTGCCTCTTCTTGGGGGATGGGTTTTGCGGCGGGGGCGCGCCCGGCCAAAAGCGCGTAGGTTTGCTTGCCGCGTTTTTCCTCGCCACTGCCAATAACGCCGCATAGTTCGGCCCATGCCAGAAGATGAGACATTCGGTTTTCATCGGTGGCGATGCCCGCCTCGGCAAAGCGCGGGCGCAATTCATCGCGGGTGAGATGAGCGCCATCGCGCAGGGCCGCTTCCAGCAAGGCGTTGCTCTGCCCCAAAACGCCATCGGCCAAACCCAGTTGCCGGCGGCGCGAGACCATGCCCGATTTGATGCGCGGCGCGGTTAAGTCGGTCATCCAGCGCACATCTTGCGCGTTCACCACGTGCCAGGTTGGGCGCATCACGTGCGTGCGGATGAGATCGCCCCGCGCCAAAGCCGCGTTTATTTGCGCCTCGGTTGAGTTTGGAATGCGTATGCCGATGGCCCACTTGGACATCGCGGCATCCTGCGCCTGCAATGCGCCCATCCACCGCGCCACCTGCGCAGGCGTTTTTAGCCATGAGCTGACCAACCCATGATTGATTAACCTAATCCGTGCGATATTCATTCGTAATTAACGCGAGTTGCG
>DAORUN010000009.1:0-30425 GCA_035433205.1 Thermoflexales bacterium
AATTCCAGCGCCTTTTGCGCTTTCCACCGAAACCCGCGCGTCAATTTCATACAGCAGCACATTGCGCCCCACGCTGATTGTGCGGGTAGATTTTGGCGGCGGCAAAAGCGGCGAAATGTATTCGGCGGCCAACGGCATTTTGCCGCTGACCGAAAATGAAAAGCGCAAAACCGCCGAGGCCGCCTCGCAAGGCTGGGTGACGATGGTTACGCCAGATATTTATGCCTGGGCGCAAGATACGGCAAAAAAGCAAAACTGGAGGGCCGCCGAACCTCGTCTGGTTAGCATTGGGATTGATGTGGGCGGCCTGCGCACGATAGATTTGAAACTGGATAACTTTATCCTTTATCTCAAACAGCCCGCCATTTGCAAACAGTTTGCAAAATAGGCCGGCGCTATTCACCTGGCGGCTCATTCTTAATTCCCAGATGTTTGGTCATAAGGATTGCGTCTTCGCCATCGTGATAATACCGTTTGCGGCGGCCAACTTCGTCAAACCCAAGCCGGGCGTACACGCGTTGCGCGGCGGCGTTGCTGGCCCGCACCTCCAGCGTAATTAAGATGGCGCTTAGGGCCTGCGCCTGTGCCACCAAATGCCGCACCAGCAAATCGCCAACGCCGCGCCTGCGCCAATTGGGGTGCGTGGCGATGTTTGAGATGTTGGCCTCGTCGTAAAACATCCACATGCCGCCGTGCCCCACAAGCGTGTGCGGCGGCTCGGTCAGCCGCGCCACAAAAAAGAACGCCTTGTCGTTGTCCAGTTCCTGCGCGTAAGCATCCATTGGCCAGGGTGATGGGAACGAGACGCGATCAATCTCGATGACCTCAGGCAAGTCATCCAGCGTCATTCGGCTAATCTGCGCGTTCATCCCGTTCATCCCGTTCATCCATGTTTAATTTTCGGGCGGGTAGATGGGCATAAGGGTGGCAGGGTCGTCCACATCGCCGCGTTTCCAGCGGGCATAGGCAATCTCGGCCAAATGCGCCGCGCGGCGCACATTCAGCGGGGCAGGGGCGCATCGCAAATGTGCATTCGCATAGGCACTTTGGGGAAGATCACCGCAAGCCCACGTTACTTCCTCAACATCTTTGGCAAAATCTGCCGCCGCCATAAGCGACCAGCCGCCCACTTTGTGTTCCGCGCCATCTTCCCAAACGTAACGCTGTACGGCCACGCGCTCGCGCCCGGCCTCAACCACCGCCAGGATGGGCAGCGCGAACGGCGACATGCGCGGCATTTGCGCGGCGGCCAAAATATCAAACGCGCTCACCCCGATCAGCGCCGCGCCGTTTGCGGCGGCCATCCCTTTGGCAATGGCCAGCCCAACCCGCACGCCGGTGAACGACCCCGGCCCCAGCGCCGCGGCCACCACTTTCACATCCGCGCCAGTTGCGCCGTGCTGGGCCAGCATTTGGCTAATCCGCTCTGCGGTGGTGGAGGTGTGCTGGCGGTCATTGCGCCAGGTGTGCTCGCCCAAAATCCGCTCCTCGTTTCTCAGCGCAATGCTGGTTTGGCTGGTGCAGGTATCAATAGCTAGAATCAAGTTCATCTTATAAATTGCAGCTCACAGGTCGCGCTTTACGCGTTACACTCCAAACAGTTCTCTTCGCAACTTCAACAAAATTTTCCACGTCTCATCGCTTTTTGTAAAAAACATCAACCCGCGTTTGGAGGTGTTGATTACGTCAAACTTCACGCGAATGGCGCGGGCGGGCAGGGCGGCCTCGGCGCGGTCGGCCCACTCCACCAGGCTGATGGCGTTTGGATCGTCCAAAATCTCATCCAGCCCCAGCGAGCTGACCTCGCGGGGGGTGCTGGTGCGATACAAATCAATGTGATACAACGTTTGCTGGTCGGCCGGGCGGTGATGCTCTTGCACAAGCGTGAAGGTGGGGCTGCGCAAAATTTGCTCCGCGCCCCATCCCGCGCCAAAACCCCGCGCAAATTGGGTTTTGCCCGCGCCCAGTTGCCCAATCAGCGCCACCACCGTCCCCGGCGGAGACATCGCGCCCAGCCGCGCGCCCAGCCGCTCGGTTTGTTCATCGCTGTGGCTCAGGCACTCAAAGGAATGCGGGTCAAGAATTGCCATTTAAGAAACCAGAAGTTGCGCCTTATCTTTCATTCCCAACCGCAATGGGTTTGTTTGCATCCGTAATCCACTCGCTCCATGAGCCGGGGTAAATGCGCGGCAAAGCCAGCCCGGCGTGGGCAAACGCCAGCGCCTTGTAGGCCGCCGTCACCCCAGAGCCGCAATAAGCCACCGTGTCTTCCGGGCGGATGGAACCCCAGGCTTGCCGAAGTTCTTCTGCCGTTTTGATGCGCCCATCTGCCGCGATGTCATTTGCGCTGGGCGCAGACACCGCGCTGGGGATGTGGCCCGCGATGGGGTCAATCACCTCGTTTTCGCCGCGGTATCGGTCTGCCGCGCGAACATCCATCAACACAAAATCCGGGTCGCCCAAATGTTTCTCAATCTCGTCCGCCTCGGCGATGAGTTCATCATGCCAATGCGCAACAAACTCGCGCGGCGGGTAAGTCTCAACCCCGCCTTGTGTGGGCAGGTTTGCCGCGTTCCATGCCTTCAGACCGCCATCCAGCACGGCCACGTTTTTGTGACCCGCCCAGCGCAGCAACCACCACAACCGGCAGGCTGCCAAATTGCCGCTCACTTCATCGTAAACCACCACTTGCTTGGCGTTGTCAATGCCCAGCGCAGAAAGAGTTTTGACCAGCGCGCCTTTTTCTGGCAGCGGATGCCGCCCGGTTGCGCCTTTGATGATCTTGCCAGACAAATCGCGGTCTAGATGCGCGTATGCTGCGCCCGCGATGTGCGACACGGCATAATCGCGCTCGCCCTTCTCGGTGTCCATGAGCAAAAAGCGGCAATCTACAAAAACCCAGTTGGGGTCGTGAATGTGTTTTGCGGCCTCATTTGCCGGGATAAATGTTGTGAATGACATAGATTTTTATCTATCTATTTTATTTTTATCACGCCAAGTGTGTTTTTGACAGAGACAACTGTCTGAGCGTTTATTATTTATTTTGGCTGTGATGAATTTGCTGGCTATCATATTCCACTTTATGCAGCCACGTCTTTGCCAAAAGGTTTTGCTGTTTGCGTTTGGAATTGGCGCGGTCATTTTGGGCGTCATTGGGCTGATTTTGCCCGTCATTCCCGCCTCTCCATTTTTTGTGCTGGCGTTGGCGTGTTTTGCCCGCGCCTCAACTCGCTTTCACGCGTGGCTTACCAATCAGCCGCAACTTCATCTGGCACTGGATTGGCTAAGAAACTCCACAAACCCCATCTTTAAATTTGTTGCGCGGCTGATGGAGTGGGCGATGGGCTGACTCAATTCTCTTTCCAGTTTGTGTGTTTCGCCCACGCCTGCGCGGCGTCCCAAATTAAATCGTAAACCGGGTCTTTGATGTCGTAATAAGCATCCATGTCATCCGCGTGGTATTTGGCCAGTTGTTGTTTGATAACGGCCACCGTTTCAGCCGAGTTTGGGTGCGCCCGCAAATAATCTCGAAAGAGCAAGGCGTATCTTTGGTTTGGGTTGCCTGCCACGCGAATGTGGATGTTCGCCCGCCGCTCGCCAGCTTTTTCTTTGAACAAAAATTTTCGCCAATGTTCCGGGTTGGCATCCTCGCCAGCCGGAACATGATCGCTGTTTGCAACCGATGCCTGAAACCCCGCCTGCGCCATGCGTTGCGCAATTTCTGGCGCAAGGTTCTTGACCGTGATTTGCACATCAATCACATCTTTGGCGGCCAGCCCGGGCACAGAAGTTGACCCAATGTGGTCTACGCGCAAAGCAAAAGCGCCCAGCGCAGCTTGCAATTCTGCGCGGAGCGCTTCAAATTCGTTTGGCCAGTTTGGGTTATACGGTTGAATGACGATCATTCAGCCATTTTATAGCCCAATACTTCTCAAAAACGCCCTGTTGCGTTTTGCGCTCTCGGCGGGCTGGCCCATGCCGGGGAGCACATCTTGCTCAACTGTGGCAAACCCAGCATACTCGCGGTCGCGCATCCAGCGGGCCACATCCGCAAATGGCACACAGCCTTTGCCCAGCTCGCAAAACACGCCCTTGCTCACCGAGGTGAAATAATCCCAGTGGTTTTTGCGCGCCTGCGCCGCAACTTCTGCCGAGCAATCCTTGAGATGCACATACCAAATCCGGTTGGCAAAACGGTGCAATCCATCCATCACCACTTGCGGGCTTGGGGCCGTTGTGCCGAAGGCGTAGTGACCGGTGTCGAACACCAGCCCCACCAAATCGGGGTCGGTCAGGGCCATCAGCCGCTCTATTTCCTCTGGCCGTTCAACAAACCCGGCGCAATGATGATGAAACACGCACTTTAGCCCGCTCTCAATTTTCACCGCCGCGGCGATGGCGTTCACGCCGTCCGCGAACGCGCTCCATTCGGCCTCGCTCAGGCCCATGCCCGGCGTGGTGTTGCCCGCGTTCAAGGTGCGGCGGGCATCGCTCCCGTTGTCATCGGCCAGCACCAAAAACGGCTGGGTGATGGCGCTCGTGCCCGCCGCGTGCGAAGCTCGCGCTGCGTGCGAAGCTCGCGCTGCGGCGGCCATTAACCGCGCTGTTTTGACCGCGCGCATTTTGCCGTCATCGTGCGCGTCTCTGCGCCGGAAGGCCACAGGCACAAATGCGCCGGTGAGCGCGAGCTTGCGTTTGGCTAACTCGGCTTTTAGCGCCTTGGGTTTGGAGGGCATAAAGCCCCAGTCGCCCAATTCCGTGCCAGTGTAGCCGGTCTGCTCAATTTCGTTTAGAACTTTCTCGAAGGTGATTTTGTTTTCACCCACGCCCTCAAACTCAAGGCTTCCCCATGAGCAGGGCGCATTTCCAATGTTAATCATGATTTTTTTTGATGAGTGGCATGTGCGCCCGCTGGTTCCATTCAACCCGTGAACGCCATGACGCGTTAAAACAATCTTTCTTTTGCCCGCATCACTTCCCATTCTTTTCGGGCGGTTTGCACGCTTTCCATCTCGCTCACTTCGGCAATTTGAACATCCCACCAGCTTTCGTAGCCCGGCACACCAGAATAACGATCATTTTGCATGTAAATCACGGTGGTGCGGTCGGTGGTTTTGGCTTTGCGCAGCGCATTGCAAAATTCATCATAAGTCTTGGGTCGCAAAACAACCGCGCCCAGCGATTCGGCGTTGGCGGCCAAATCCACCGGCAAAGTCTCCACGTCATCGCGCATCTCATCGCCAGCCAGGTAGCCGTGCGTGGGCTTGACATACCGCGTGCCAAACCCCTCCGACCCCAGCGAGCGGCTGAGCGCCCCGATGCTTTTGAACCCGCTGTTATCAAACAACACGATGATGAGTTTGTAATCTTCCTGCACGCTGGTCACGATCTCTTGCGAGAGCATCAGGTAGCTGCCGTCGCCCACCATCACAATCACCTCGCGTTCTGGCGCGGCCATTTTGATGCCCAGCCCGCCCGCAATCTCGTAGCCCATCGTGCTAAACCCGTATTCAAGGTGATAATTTTTGGGGTTGCGCGCCCGCCACAGTTTGTGCAGGTCGCCGGGCAAACTGCCCGCCGCGCACGCCATCACCGCGTTGGGTTCGCTAATCTCGTTCACCGCGCCAATCAGCTCGCCCTGGCTGGGCAACGGCTCCAACCGCACGTTGTAAATGCGTTGCACTTCGGCGTCCCATTCTTTGTTGAGGGCCATCGCCCGGGCGCGGTACTCATCGCCCACCCGCCAGCCATCCAGCAAAACCAACAATTCCTCCAACGCCACTTTTGCGTCGCCGGTGAGGGCAATCGCGCTGTGTTTGTGCGCGTCAAAATCCTTCACGTTGATGTTCACAAAAACCACGTTTGGGTTTTGCCACGCGGTTTTGCTGGCGGTTGTAAAGTCGCTATATCGCGTGCCAATGCCGATCACCAGATCCGCATCTTTGGCCAGGCGGTTGGCCGCAAATGTGCCGGTTGCGCCCACCGCGCCCATGCACAGCGGATGATCGTAGCGCAAACTGCCTTTGCCCGCCATCGTCTCGCCCACCGGGATGCCGGTTGCGTCCACGAATTTTCTCAGTGTCTCGGTGGCCTCGGCATAAATTACGCCGCCGCCCGCCACAATCATGGGGTTTTTGCTTTGGCGGATGGCGCTCGCGGCGCGCCGAAGCGCCTCTGCGTCTGGGCGTGGGCGGGCCACATGCCACACCCGCTCGCGGAAAAATTCAGCCGGAAAGTCAAACGCCTCGGCTTGCACATCTTGAGGCAGGGCCAGCGTGACCGCGCCGGTCTCGGCGGGGCTGGTGAGCACGCGCATGGCTTCGGGCAGGCTCAACAAAATTTGTTCGGGCCGGTTAATCCGATCCCAAAAGCGGCTGACCGGCTTGAAGCAATCATTCACGCTGATGTCTTGCGAGAGTTCGTTTTCCAGTTGCTGCAAAACGGGCGCGACATTTCGGCGGGCAAAAATATCGCCGGGCAAAAGCAGCACGGGCAGGCGGTTCACCGTGGCCGCCGCCGCGCCGGTAATCATGTTGGTGGCGCCCGGGCCGATGGATGTTGTGCAGGCCAGCGTTTGCAGGCGGTTCTTCATCTTTGCAAAGGCGGCGGCAGAATGCACCATGCCTTGTTCGTTGCGGCATTGGTAATATCTAAAATCCTTGTTTTGCTGAAGCGCCTGACCAATGCCAGCCACATTGCCATGCCCAAATATGCCAAAACACCCAGCAAAAAACGGCTGTTTAACCCCGTCTCGCTCGGAGTGTTGAACTTTTAAAAATTTGATGAGGGCTTGGGCGGTTGTGAGTTTCATGAGAAATAAGAAAAGAGAAATAAGAAATTACGCGAAAGGGATGTTTTCGAGCAGAAATAGTATTTCAGTGCTGATCGTGTCTGAGTTTATTGTGCTGTTTGTTTTATATTCCGCGTTTGTTTCTCGCAGAGATGTGACTCGCTGGGTTGGGATGCTGGTGACCAACAAGCTGATAATTTGGGTGAGGTAGTTTGTGCGATGCTGATAAACCTCATCGCCCAAAATGTGCCGCGCTTCCCAATACCAGTCTCTTGATTCACGCGCCGACCCCAGCGCGTATTCGTAATACTTGGCGCGATTGCCGCCCGTGCTGTATGCGTAACCTTCTGTTAAATTGGCGTGAATAGATCCACTGGCGCGCAGAAGTTGATCTGCAACTGAAATTGTTCGCTTGTCGCCCAGCAGCTTGGTCGCGTCGCGCCAGACCAAATCGGAAAAGAAAAGCGCGTAGCGATAAGCACTCATCCGCCAAATCGGATCATTGCTTACCACTTCTGGCACAGTTTTAAGCCACTGCTCAAAACTGACAATGGACGCTTCCATTTCTTATTTCTCTTTTCTTATTTCTTACACATCCGGGTTCGGCAACATGAAATCTCGAATGGCGCCCACAAAACCGTGCCACGCCTCAATGAACGAGCGCAGAGTGCGCACGGTTGCGCCAAACGTGTCAAATTCGGCCAGGCTCATCCCGTCTGGCTCATACGCGCGGCGGAACTCTGGAATTTTTGTGTAAAGCTCATTCAAAATCTCGGCTTTCACCGGCTCTTGCATTTTGGCGATGGGTTTTATATCCGACTGGTTGAACTTGACTTGCCAATCATACGGAATGGTCAGGGCCACGTCACCACCCACAAATTCTGTCCAGTGCAAAAAGTTGCGATACGCCGCCGAGAGCAATATCGTGCGATACCCACGCTGCTGATAAAGCTCATAGGCTTTCTTAAAACAAGCCACGCCTGCCCATTCCAAATAAGCGGGGTCAATTTGTGTGCCCTGCTTTTTAACCATCACCTTCATCCAATCATCGCAGCGCCCCACCATCATCGTGGCGTAGGGCGTCATCGTGGAGGTGTCTTTGCCCGCCGCTTCTCGGCGCATCAGGCCGCGCTCCATCGCCTCTCCAATCGCCATCACCTGCGGCACACAAAAACTAACCGTGACGTTGAGATTGATCCCGCGGTAGGTGGCTTCTTCAATCACGCTGATGCCCGCGCTGGTGGCCGGAATTTTGATTTGGATGTTCGGGTTCAGCCCGGCAAAATATTCGGCTTGCGCCAAAATGGCAACCGGGTTGCGGTATTGCGCCGGGTCAACCTGAATGGACAACCGACCCAGCTTGCCGCCGGTGCGCTCAAACACGGGCATGAGCAGCTTGGCCCCGTTCACCGCAATTTCTTGATACACCTGCCACGCCACACGCGCCTCATCCCAGGTTGGGTTATCGCAGATGATCTGCGCGATGCGATCTTTCCACAACCCCATCTCTTTTTTAAGCACGTTGCCCACAATGACCGGGTTGCTGGTTGCGCCAATGGCCCCGCGCTCAATGGCGTAATTTAATTCCTCCACCGAGCATGAATCGTTGAGGTATTGCGTGGGCGTTGTCAGCGCCATCTCCTGAAGGGGACTGTTATAAGTTGTCATGGTTTTTTAAATAAACAGAAGACGGAGGATGGGGGGCGGAAGACGATCAATCAGCCGTCTTCCGTCTTCCGTCCTCCATCTCAGAAGATCGGCACTCTCGCATCCCGCCCCTTGTATGTTTCTTTCACCCAGGCATAGCGCGGGTCTTCAAAATTTGCCAGCGATTGCGCGCTGCCAGCCAGCGAGTTGAGGTAATACGTGGTGTAGCCGGGTGGGCTGCACACTGGGTGATACCCCGCCGGGATCAGCACCACATCGTTGTTGCCCGCGCGAACCACCGCGTCAAATCCGCTGCCTGCTTGCTGCATGGGCGAATGCGCATCGGTATACACGCGCTGAAACGCGTAGCCCTCTGGCCGGTCAATCTTGTAAAAATAGGTTTCTTCCAGGTTGGCCTCAAGCACTTTGCCCTCGGCGTTTGTGCGATGGATGTCGTGTTTGTGGGGTGGGTAGCTGCTCCAATTGCCGCCCGGCGTATACACCTCTACCATCACGAGGCGGTGGCAATTGAACCCTGGCGCGATCATGTTGTTAATTTGGCGGGTGGCGTTGCCGCCGCCGCGTATTTCGATGGAAACCTGATCTGGCGTGACCCATCGCGCGGGATGATCTTGATCGGATGCGGCCCACGCCATGCCAAACTCGCAGTTGGTCTGCGCGGTCAGGGTGAACTTTGTGCGCCGCGAGAAATACAGCGCGTGCGGCAAGCCCTCAAACACGCTTTTGCGCCCGCCCACGCCGTGCCACGCGCCCGCGGGCGATTGCGCGTCCAGCGTGCCAGACAGCATCACGAGGCCGACCTCGGTGTCTTTGGTGTCCCAGCTAAACGTCTCGCCCTTGCGCAGGCGGCGAGCTTCAAACGAAAGGTGTGTCCATCCTGCCAGCGCGGGGTCTACACGGGTGATGAGTGACCCATCGCCCAAAGCAGGATGAACAACCAGGTTTTCTGCCGTGTAACGCATACCCAATTAAACCTCACAGGTTGGCGCGCATGATCTTGTTTGGCCTAAACCTCACGCGCCAACCTGTGAGGTTTAGAGACGACAAAAGTCTAACAAACTTTCGTTTCAAAATCAAGTATTGACAGGATGGTTTCGTTGTAATACCATCATGAGCGTAAATTGAAACTAAAGCGAAGGTAAAATTGATTTTGTCTTTCACAAGTGAAATGAGACGAAACAAAAAATAAGAAAATTTCCGCTGGCGATTTCTTATTTTTATCTATCCAAAACAGGAGACCCATGCCCACACCCATTCTTGCTAACTTTGTTGAAGGCGCGTTTCAAAAATCTGCGGCCAGCGAGACCCTGCCCGTGAAAAACCCGGCCACCGGCGAGACCCTCTCGCAGGTGCCGCTTTCACCCGCGCAAGAAGTGGATCGCGCGGCGCAAATTGCCGCCGCCGCCCAGCGCGAGTGGAAACGGATGCCGACCAACGACCGCGCACAGCCGCTTTACAAACTCAAGGCCTTGCTAGAGGCCAACCGCGATGACCTCGCGGCGACCATCACCAAAGAATGCGGCAAGACGCTGGCCGAGAGCCAGGGCGAAATTCAACGCGGCATTGAGAATATTGAGGTGGCGTGCGGCGCGCCCATGCTCATGCAGGGCGTGAACAACGAGGACATTGCGCGGGGGATTGACGAGCACATGATTCGCCAGCCGCTGGGCGTGACCGCCGCGATTACGCCGTTCAACTTCCCGGCCATGATCCCGCTTTGGTTTTTGCCGTATGCGGTGGCGTGCGGCAACGCGTTTATTCTGAAACCCAGCGAGAAAGTCCCGATGAGCGCGGAAAAGATGATGGCGCTGGTGGAGCAGGCGGGTTTTCCGAAAGGCGTGATTCAAATGGTGAATGGCTCGAAAGAAGTTGTGGATGCAATTTTGGATCACCCCACGATTAGAGCCATCAGTTTTGTGGGCAGCACGCCCGTGGCGAAATACATTTACCAGCGCGGCGCGGCCAATGGCAAGCGCGTGCAGGCGCAGGGTGGGGCAAAAAATCCGGTGGTCATCATGCCAGATGCAGACATGGACACGACCACAAAAATTGTGGCCGATTCTGCGTTTGGCTGCGCGGGTCAGCGCTGTTTGGCCGCCAGCGTGGGCATCACGGTTGGCTCGGCGCGCAATGAATTTCTGGAGCGTTTGGCAGACACGGCCAACTCGCGCAAGGTGGGGTATGGGTTGCTGGATGGCACAGAGATGGGGCCAGTCATCACCAAAGACAGCCAGGCTCGCATCAACAAACTGATTGCGCTGGGCGAGAGCGAGGGCGCGCACGTGCTGGTGGATGGCCGCCAAAAAAGCGTGAGCGGCTATGAAGATGGCAACTGGGTTTTCCCAACTATTTTGGATGGGGTCAACCCCGCCGGCGAGCTTTCTCGCACCGAGGTGTTTGGCCCGGTGTTCAGTTTGTCTCATGCGCAAACGGTGGATGAGGCCATTGCGATGGTGAATGCCCGCGCGTATGGCAACATGGCGTGCATTTTCACAACCAGCGGCGCAACCGCGCGGCAATTCCGCAACGAGGTCACGGCGGGCAACGTGGGCATCAACATCGGCGTGGCCGCGCCCATGGCCTACTTCCCGTTCAGCGGCTGGCGCGAGAGTTTCTTTGGCGATCTGCACGCGCAGGGCCGTCACGGCGTGGAGTTTTACACCGAGACAAAAGTTGTGATTGAGCGCTGGCCGAAGGACTGGAGCCGAAAGTTCTGATTGGGTGACAAGGATGACATGGCTGATAGGGATGATGCGATGACTCAGAAGATTGTGAGACACACAGAGTTGGAGGTTTATAAAAAGGCCTTCAATTGTGCGACAGAAATTTTTGAGTTGAGCAAAAAATTCCCCAGAGAGGAGATGTATTCGCTCACGGATCAGATTCGTCGTTCATCTCGTTCTGTCTGCGCAAACTTGGCCGAGGCGTGGCGCAAGCGAAGATACGAGGCCGCGTTTATCAGTAAATTGACTGAATGCGAAGGCGAAGCCGCAGAAACACAAACATGGATTGAGTTTGCCGTTGCGGTCGGTTATCTGGACAAAGTTGTGGCGCGAAAACTATATGAGCAATACGATGAAATCCTTATAACTTTTGTCAGCATGATCAACCATTCCGAATCTTGGATTTTGACGAAGCGCAAGCCTTAGCCTTGGCATCATCCCAGTCATCCCAGTCATCCCAGTCATCCTTGTCAGCAATTCAAAATAAAAATGAGTGAAGATCGTCGTCGTCAAATCGTAGAACTGGTTGAGCGCGAAGGAGACGTGCGCGTGGGCGACCTCTCGCGCCGGTTCGAGGTGAGCGAAGTCACCATCCGCAAGGATTTGGCCGAGCTGGAAGAACGCGGCGTGCTGCACCGCACGCACGGCGGGGCCTCGCTGGCTTACAAGAGCCGGTTCAATCTTTCGTTCATGGAGAAGGAGCGGCTGAACTCGGAAAGCAAAATGGCCATTGCCGAGGCGGCGCTGGCGTTTGTGGACGAGGGCGACGCCGTGATTTTGGATGGAGGAAGCACAATCCTCGCGCTGGCGCGGCGCATGAAAGAGCGTTTTCGCCAACTGGTCGTCATTACCTGCTCCATGCCCATTGCACTGGAGCTTTCGCAAACCAATTGGGATGTGATTCTGGTGGGCGGGCAAGTGCGGCAACATAGCCTCATCATGCTTGGCCCAGTGGCCTTGCGCACCCTGAGGGATTATCAGGCGGATAAATGCTTTCTTGGCGCGACCGGCGTCACATTGGAGCGCGGATACAGCACGCCCAACCCGCAAGATGCCGAACTCAAACGGGGCATTCTTCATGCCGCCACATCCAGTTTTGTGCTGACCGATTCAAGCAAATTGGGTCATCCTGCGCTGGTGACCTACGCGCAGTTGGATGAGGTCGATATGCTCATCACCGATTCCTCCGCACCCGCCAGTTTTGTGGAGGCCATGACAAAGCGCAAGTTGGGGTTCAAGCTGGCGGAGGTTGAGGTTAACATGGCGCCCTAAGCGCTGAAAGTCGTCATTCCTGCTTTCGCGAGAACGACGGCTTAGCAACTAACCTCTAACACCCATCGCCTCAATCGCCCCCGCGATATCCTCGCCGTACTTAACCACCCGCACCACTGCGCCGGCCTCGGCCAGTGCAGAAACGACCGGGGCAGACGAAATTTCATCGCCAAACGATTGCCCATCCACCACCAAGGCCACCACACGCAGGCCGCTGCGGGTGAGTTGCTGAACCGCCATCGCCCATTCCACATCTGGCGAAGCCGACACACAGATGACGGTGGCCCCGCGCGGCAATTGCGCGCCCTCTGCTTTTAGCACGCGCTCAAACGGCGTGCTTCCATCTGCCCGCAACACCGAGAGCATCTCCATGATCTTGCTCAACTGGCGCTCGCCCAAATCGCAGGCTTGCACCTCGCGGTGTTGGGCGTAGGCAATGAACCCAAGCGCGCGGCCCCGGTTGAGGAAGAACCGCGCGACCGAAGCCGCCACCGAAACCGCGTATTCCTCGGTGTCTCGTGGCAGGCGGAACTCGGTTTTGGGTTGCAAGTGCGAAAGCGCGTCCGAGTATTCATCCACCTCTGGCGCAACCTCGTTATGCACTTGAACCTCGGCGTTCATGTCCAGCATCAGCCAAAGCTCGGCCATCGGGTCAAGCTCAAACTCCTTCACCGTCAGGCGTTGGCGTTTAACCGAGAGCGGCCAGTGAATGCGGTTGAGCGTGTCGCCGTTCACGTAATCGCGCACACCGGCGGCGTTCGTGGTCACATAATGCGTGCGGCGGCGGAGGGCTTCTCCGCCGGGCAGGTAGCCCATCGGCAAAGGAAAATCTCGCAGGTCATACACCGCCGGGTAAACCAAAATGGAGCTGGATTCATCCACGAACATCTCGCGTTGATACACGCCCAGCGGGTCGCCGCTTTTGAGCGTGACCGGCCCCAGCACGTATCGCCCGCGCTGGGTGCAAAAGGTCTTCACCCGCCACGCCCGCCATTGTTTTGGGCTGACGGCCGAGACCACCCGCGAGGCGAAATGGTTGGGCAGGGTGGAGTGATCCCGGACTTCAATCCAAAGTTTTGGGATGCGGCTGAAGTTGGTGAGGGTGAACTCTTCCTCCAGCGTTTGGCCCGCCTGCGCCACCCGCGTGAGCGCGCGCCGCCGCAGGCCAATTTTGCGGATGCCGCTCCAGGCCCACAAACGCGCCACCACCAGCACGGCCAGCATCGCGCCAAGAATGCTCCACCACAAATCGCGGCCCGTGGTCAGCGAGCCAATTAGCGCGATAACGGTGAGCAGGAAGACAACGCGGTAGCGGCTCATGTGTTCTTATTTGTTCTTAAACCTCACAGGTTTCCAAAACCTGTGAGGTTTGAATAGTTACCCTTAAAACCTCACAGAAAACCTCACAGGTCTGCGAGACCTGTGAGGTTTGTTTTTATTACTTCACCTTTGTCCCCGGCACGGGGATATTTTCCAGCAACTCATGCACAATCGCAATTGAATCCACATTTTTGATGCGCGCGGACGGGCTGATGATCATGCGGTGGCCCAGCGTGTTGCCGGCCAGCGCTTTGATGTCATCGGGGATGACGTAATCGCGCCCGTGCATGGCCGCCCGCGCCTGACCCGTGCGATACAACGCCAACGCGCCGCGCGGCGATGCGCCCAGATAAATATCGGCGTGTTTGCGCGTGCGCTCAATAATTTGCACAATGTATTGCTTAATCAGCGGATCCACATGCACAGATTTGAGTTGTTGCTGCATTTTCAACAATTCATCGGTGCTGGTAATTTGCGTTATCTGGTTGATGGGATGCTGGAATTGCTGGGCATCCAGAATGTCTATCAGCTCGGATGCCGAGGGATACCCCAGCGCGATGCGCATCAAAAAGCGGTCAAGCTGCGCTTCGGGCAAAGGGAACGTGCCCTCGTATTCAATCGGGTTTTGGGTTGCCAGCACAATAAACGGCTCGGCCAAATGGCGAGTCACGCCATCGGCCGTAACCTGGCGCTCTTCCATCGCCTCCAGCAGGGCGGCCTGCGTTTTTGGCGTGGCGCGGTTAATTTCATCGGCCAGCACCACTTGGGCAAAGATGGGTCCCGGGCGGAATTCGAACTCGCCATTCTTTTGGTTGTAGATGGATGTGCCGGTCACATCGGCGGGCAGCATGTCTGGGGTGAACTGAATGCGCTTGAACTCGCCGCCGATGGATTTTGAGATGGCTTTGGCGAGGGTGGTCTTGCCCACGCCTGGCACGTCCTCAATCAGCAGGTGTCCCTGGCATAACAGGCAGATGGCGGTTAGCTCCACCGTGTCGCGTTTGCCGCGAATCACTTTTTCTACGTTGGCGACCAATCGGTTTGCAAATTCTTGAACTTGTTGCATGGTTTTTGTTAAGACGGAGGACGGGAGACGGAAGACGGCGCATTGATCGTCTTCCGTCTCCCGTCCTCCGTCAATTCTTTCAATGTGTCAATCGCAAGATCGTAATCCGGGTGCTGAGCGATTTCTGGCACAAGCTCCACGTATCGCACAATCCCGGCCGCATCAGCCACAAAAATGGCGCGGGCGTCAATGCGAAGCTCTTTGACGTGTGTGCCGGCGGCGTTGCCAAACGCCATGTCAAGATGATCGCTGAGCAGCGTGATGCGCTTCACCTCGGCATCTTTCGCCCAGCTTGCCAGCCGCCAGGGCAGGTCTGCGCTGATGGTGATGACATGCGCGTCCGCGCCCACCTGCTCGGCTTCGGCGTTAAATCGGCGTGTTTGCGCGTCGCATATCCCCGTATCCAAAGATGGGATTATGCTGAGCAGCAGCGGCTTGCCCGCAAAAGAAGACAACGCCACGCGCTTCCAACTGGCATCGGTCAAGGTCACATCTGGCAAGGGCTGGCCCACCGCCAAAAGGTTTCCCATTAATGTAATGGGTTTTCCCTGAAATGTTACGACCCCGCGTTGTTCTGCTATTTGCATAAATTTGCTTGCGGCGGATAATACCAGTGGCGGTTTTACAAAGCGCAGAAAATAATAACTTCTAATTAACGTGTAACGTGTAAAGTGTAACGGCATGTGAGACCAAAGTAGGCCGTTAACAATTACACGGTACACGTCACACATTACAAATTATGAGAACACGCGAACAACTGGAACAAATTGAGCGGATGGCGTTGCAGCCATATGCGGCGCTCAGCGCGGAATCGCGCGGGCGGTTTTACCCGGAAGGCGAGGCGGCCTACCGCACGGCCTTTCAGCGTGACCGCGAGCGGGTGCTTCACACCACCGCCTTCCGCCGGTTGCAGGGCAAAACGCAGGTGTTCGTGGTGACCGAGGGCGATTATTACCGGACGCGCATCACGCACACGATGGAGGTCGCGCAGATTGGGCGCACCATCGCCCGCGCGCTGGGCGTGAACGAGGATTTGGTGGAGGGTGTGTGTCTTGCGCATGACCTCGGCCATCCGCCGTTTGGGCATTCGGGCGAAGGGACGCTGAACGAGTTGATGAAAGATCATGGCGGGTTTGATCACAATCATCGCAGCTTTCGCATCGTCACCGAAATTGAGCGGCGCTACCCGGATTATCCGGGGTTAAATCTCACTTTTGAGTTACGCGAAGGGATTGTGAAGCACGAGACCGAATACGATTCCGTCAACCCTGCCTATGCCCGTGATGCCACCGACTACGAGTTGAGCAAGCGCGGCTCCATTGAATGCCAAATTGCTTCTTTTGCCGATGAGTTGGCGTATAACGCGCACGATTTGGATGATGGGTTGCGCGCCGGGCTTCTGGACATTCGCGAGGTGCGCGAGCTGCACTGGTGGCAACGCGCGTCACAATCGGCGGGTATTCCGCTGAACGAGCCGTTCACCGATCTGGTGCGGCATCGCGTCATTCGCCGCCTCATCGGCGAGATGGTGACCGATGTGGTGCGCGAAACCAACCGCCGCATTGAAGCCAGCGGGGTAAAGACGATTGACGATGTTCGCGCCAGCAAAGACTGGATGGTGGCGTTTCCATCACACGATGAGCAGATGAACAAAGAACACAAAAAGTTCTTGTTCCAAAATATGTATATGCACCCGCGCGTTTTGCGAATGCACACAAAATCATCGCGGGTGTTGGAAGATTTGTGGAAAGCCTATTTGGATGAGCCGCGCATTTTGCCCAAAGAGGTGCAGGGCAATATTCAATCGCAGGGGGTTTATCGTGTCGTATGTGATTACATTGCTGGCATGACCGACCGTTACGCGCTGGATGAGCACGCCCGCTTGTATGACCCTCACGAGCGGGTGTGAAACTTTGAAATGCAGAAAGATGATTTTGTGAGCGGCTTTCAACCGCTCACTTTTTTGCACTCGTAGGTGGTTTTGATGAAATGCGCGAAGTAATAGCCTTTTGAAGCGGCGTTCATCAAATCGCGGTGGACGATGGGCGGCACGTTGAGATACTGGTAGATGTCGCCATCGCCAAACTCAATCTCCAGCGCGCGCGTGGCTGGATCGTAGCCAACAGAGGCGATGCTGGTGGAGTCCACAAATACGCGCTTCATGCCGGTATTTTACGTGGTTTTGCCGCAGACCTGTGAGGTCGCCAATCTTTGATTGGGCGCAGACCTCACAGGTCTTGTCATTTGACAACTTGCGCAAAGCTGGCAGAATGCGTTAATTCTTAACTAGGAGATACCAGTGAACCAGTATTCCCAGGCCGAGTTTCGCCCGCCAATAGCCGAAGCCGTTCAGAATGCCAATCTAAAAAATTACGATGAGGTCTATGCGGATTCCATCGCCCACCTGGAAAGGTTTTGGGATGAGCAAGCCCGCAAGCTGAAGTGGTTTGCGCCCTGGACAAAAGTGCTGGATCGCTCCAAAGCGCCCTTTTTTAGCTGGTTTGTGGACGGCAAGACAAACATGATTTTGAACTGTCTTGACCGCCACATAGACGAAGGCCGCGGCGACAAACTGGCCTTGATTTACGAAGACGAAGCTGGCGGAGTGCGCACATTCACGTTTAAGCAACTTTCGCTGGAAGTGAACAAGTTTGCCAATGTTCTCAAATCGCTGGGCATTCAAAAAGGTGACCGTGTGGGTGTGTATATGGGGCGCTCGCCAGAGCAGGTGATTGCCATGATGGCCTGCGCCAAAATTGGCGCGGTGCATAACGTGGTGTATGGCGGCCTCTCGGTAGAGGCGCTGCAAAGCCGGCTGGATGATTGCGGGGCCAAACTGCTGGTTGTGGCCGATGGCGGCCAACTCAACGGAAAAATTGTAAAGCTAAAAGACATTGCCGATGAAGCGGTGGAGCGCACACCCAGCATTGAGCATTGCGTGGTGGTCAAGCGCACCGCGCAACCCATCGGCTGGAAAGAAGGCCGCGATTTGTGGTGGAGCGACGTGATGCAAAACGCATCGGACGTGTGCGCCACCGAGCCGCTGGATGCCGAAGACCCGTTCTTCATCATTTACACCTCTGGCTCAACCGGGCGGCCAAAGGGCGTGGTGCACACGCTGGGCGGCTATATGGTAGACATTTTCACCACGCTCAACTCGGTGATGGATATGAAGCCGGATGACATCATGTTTTGCACCAGCGACGCCGGGTGGATCGTGGGTCACACCATCGTCCTGTATGGCCCGCTGCTCAACGGCGTCACCACCGTGATGTATGAGGGCGCGCCGGGCTTCCCCAACGCCGAGCGCTGGTGGAGCATCATCGAGAAATACAAAGTCACGCTGTTTTACACCTCGCCCACCGGCGTGCGCGGCCTCATGCGTTTTGGTGATGAGATGCCCAACCGGCACGATCTCACTTCGTTGCGCGTCTTGTCTTGCGCAGGCGAACCCCTCAACCCCGAAGCGTGGCGCTGGTTTTACGAGGTCATTGGCGGCTCGCGCTGCCCGGTGATTGACTCGTGGTGGCAGACCGAGACCAGCCGCCCAATGGTGAGCGCGTTTGTGACCAAACCCATGAAGCCCGGCTCGTGCGCGTTGCCCGTGCCCGGCGTGCAGATTGATATTGTGGACGACGACGGCAAGAGCGTGGGCAAAAATGTGGAAGGGGCGCTGGTCATCAAACAACCCTGGCCCGGCATGTTGCGCACCATCTTTGGCGACCCCGACCGCTACGCCGAACAATACTGGAGCAAATATCCGGGCATGTATCTCACCGGCGACGCCGCCAAATTTGATGACGACGGTTATCTCTGGGTGATTGGCCGCGTGGATGATGTGATCAAGGTCAGTGGCTACCGCCTCGGAACGGCGGAGGTGGAAAGCGCGCTGGTCTCGCATCCATCGGTGGCAGAGGCCGCCGTGATTGGCCTGCCGCACGAGGTGCGTGGCAACGCCATTCACGCTTTTGTGATTTTGCGGGCAGGCGTGGAAAACACGCCCGGTCTGGATGAGGAATTGCGCAATCACGTTGGCAAGGTCATGGGTCCCATCGCCAAACCAGAGAAAGTGAGCATTGTGACCCAATTGCCAAAGACGCGCAGCGGCAAGATTATGCGCCGCGTGCTAAAAGCGCAGGCGCTGGGCCAGCCATTGGGTGACTTGAGCACGCTGGAGGGGTAATTGAATTCAGAATGCAAAATTCCCAGCGCGTATACTTAATCGGGCATGGATGCGCCATCAAAGTTTGCGGTTTTGAATGTTGGGGTTAATCCGGTCGCGTTTCAGGAAACGCTGGATATTTTGTTCGGCTGGATTTCTCGCGGCGAGAAAAAATACCTTAGCTTGTGCAATGCCTACACCGTGACCGAGGCATATGACGCGCCGCAGGTGGGGCAGATCATCAACGGGTCAGACCTGGCGGTGGCCGATGGGATGCCGCTGGTGTGGATGGCGCACGCGCTGGGTTACACGCGGGCCGAGCGCATTTATGGCCCCGACCTGATGCTGGCCTTGTGCGAACAGGGACAATCGCGCGGGGTGAAGCATTATTTTTATGGCGCAACCCCAGATGTTTTGGCGGAACTCTCGGAGCGGCTTTTGGTGCGATTCCCCGCCTTGAAAATTGTGGGCAGTTATTCTCCCCCGTTCCGCGCCCTGACCGAGCAGGAAGAGTTTGACATTGCGGAAGAAATAAACGCAGCTCAGCCAGATGTGGTTTGGGTGAGCCTGGGCACACCCAAACAAGATTTGTGGATTGGCCGCAACCGCCCGCGCCTCAACGCGTCTATCCTTGTGCCGGTGGGCGCGGCATTCGATTTTCACTCTGGCCGCAAACCGCAAGCGCCCACTTGGATGCGCCGTTCTGGGCTGGAGTGGGTCTTCCGCTTGCTGAGCGAGCCGCGCCGGTTGTGGCGGCGATATCTCATTCACACGCCGCGTTTTGCCGGGCTGGTTTTTTTGCAAAAATTTAAGCTCAAAAATTTTGATCCGCCATCGGATCTGCCCGCTGCGCAGGCTAACATTTGCGGCGTCAACGTGGATTCAATTCGCCTGAACGAATTGCTGGAGCGCATTCGGATGGCCATCAGAAACGACACCTGGCTGTCTGTGTATAACGCCAACGCTCACATGATTAACCTGGCCCAAAATGATGGCGAGCTGCGCCGCGCGCTGGACGAGGCTTCCATCGTTTTTTGTGATGGGCAGGGGTTGCGGCTGGCCGCCCACTTTTTGGGCAACCCCGTGCCAGAACGGTTCACCCCGCCCGATTGGGTGGATCAGCTTGAGGGAATTTGCCGCGATGAAAACGCGCCCATGTTTTTGCTGGGCGCGCAGCAAGGCGTGGCCGAAGAAGCGGCCCAGCGCATGAAAGACCGCTCCCCGGGTTTGCAGGTTTTTACCCAGCACGGATACTTTGATCATTACGGCGAGGACGGGTTGCGGGTGATTGAAAAAATAAACGCCAGCGGCGCAAAAGTTCTGCTGGTTGGGATGGGAATGCCCTTGCAGGAAAAGTGGCTGCGCTGGGCGGCCCCGCGCCTCAAGGTGAATGTGGTGCTGTGCGTGGGGGCGTTGTTTGATTACATCGCCGGGCGCGTGCCGCGCGGCCCGCGCTGGCTCACCAGCAATGGTTTTGAATGGCTGTGGCGGCTCGTTGTTGAGCCGCGCCGTCTCTGGCGGCGTTACCTCATCGGCAACCCGCGCTTTTTGATGAATGTGCTGCGCCAGAAATTTGGTCATTAGTTGCTGGTGGCTGGTCTCTAGTAATCAACCACCAGCAACTAGAAACCAGCAACTAGCTAGCCCGTATTTCTCAACCCGCTGCTCAAGCCGTTGATCGTCAGCTCCACCACCGCGCGCATAAGCTCCGCGTCGTCCTCGTGATGATCCGCGTCGCCTTTGCTGTGCGTGTGCGAGCCAGAGTGCGCCCGCAGGCGGCGCAACATCTCCACCTGAATGTAATTGAGCGGGTCAATATACGGGTTGCGCATTTGGATGGAGCGTTGCAGCGTTGGCTCGTTATCCAGCAGCGCGGTTTGGCCGGTAATTTCAAGGATGGCGCTCTCGGCCCGCAAAAACTCGCCGCGCAGGCGGGCAAACACGCGGGCGCGCATGGCCTCATCACCCACCAGCGAAGAATACAACGCGGCGATGGACAGATCGGCTTTGGTCAGACTTTGCTGGGCGTTGTCAATCATGCTCTGAAAAAACGGCCACTCGGCATACATGCGCTTGAGCTGCGCCGCGCTCTCTGCGCTCGCGTCCAGCTCGCTGCGTAAAGCCGCGCCCAGCCCATACCAGCCCGGAAAGTTAAACCGGCTTTGCATCCAGGAAAACACCCAGGGGATGGCTCTTAGGTCGGCCACGGTTTTGGTGGCCTTGCGGAAAGCCGGGCGCGAGGCAATTTTCAGCCCGCGAATTTCATCAATTGGCGTGGCTTCTTTCCAAAAGGTGATGAAATCCGCATCGTCTTCCACCATTTGCGAGTAAGCTTTGTATCCTGCCGCCGACATCCGCTCCATCGCCTCGCGCCAGCGCGGGTTCACCTCAACCGGGCGCTGCGCCAAATGGGTTGCCAGCAGGACGCCATACGCCACCTGCTCCAAATGCCGGTGCGCCACATCCGCGTTCAAGTAGCGCGTGGAAAGCACCTCGCCTTGTTCGGTGATGCGGATGTGCCCGTGCCGCAACCCCACCGGCTGAGACAAAATCGCTCGCGCGGCGGGGCCGCCGCCCCGCGCCACGCTGCCCCCGCGCCCATGAAACAACGTGAAACGCGCGTTGGCTTTGGCGCAGGTCGCGGTGATCGTCTCTTGCGCGTTGAACAGCGCCCAGTTGGCCGAGATGTAGCCGCAATCTTTGTTGCTGTCCGAGTAGCCCAGCATGATGACCTGGTGCAGCCCGCGCGAGAAAAGATGCTTTTTGTAAGCCGGGTGCGCAAACATGCGCTCCAAAATTTTGGGGGCGCGGTCAAGATCATCCAGCGTTTCAAACAATGGCGCAATATCCATGCTCACGTTGCACCACTTCATCATCAACAAAACTTCCAGCACATCGCTCAGGTTGTCGGTCATGCTGATGATGTAAGGGCCAACCGCCTCCTGCCCCAGCCGCTCAATCGCGTCTCGCGCCACGATGAACGGCTCAATCACGTTCATCGTTTCTGGCTTAAACAGCCCAAACCGCTCCAGCGCGAGGGGTTTTGCGGCGGCCAGCGCGTTGTTCAAGACGCGAATTTTGTCGGCCTCGTTCATCTCGGCGTAACTGCCCAGCGCGGTATTGCCGGTGTGCCCCGCGAGGTGAGAGAGCGCGCCCAGCACATCGGCAATCGCGGCCTGATGCCAGTCCGAATGCTGGCGCAAATCCAATCGCGCCACATGCGTGCCAAACACGGTGGCCTGCATTTGGAGCTGGCGCAATTCGCCATCGGCCAAGCTGGCGGCCCGGCCTTGCCGCAAACTATCCGCAACCACGCCCAGCGTATCGCGCAATTCTTTGGCGGTGAGCGGCGGCGGCGCGATGCCGGCGGGCGGGTAAAGCGGGCGGGTGATCGTTTCTTCGCGGGCGGCGCTGGCCTTTTGGCTGATGGCGCTCAGAACGGCGCGATACGGCTCGTTGGGATAACGCTGGGCCGTGTTGCGGGCCGCGTTGTTCTCGCGCAAAATTCGCTCAATCAGGCTGTTCATCTTCAGGCTGAGGCGGTCACGGCGTTTGGAGATGCTCAGTTGCCGCGAAAGCTCGTGCGCGTCATCGCGTATCTTCTCCAGCGCGGCGCGTTGGTGCATGAGAAAAATATCGCCAGTCACGGCGGCGGTCACATTGGGGTTGCCATCTCGGTCGCCGCCAATCCACGACCCAAATGAGAGCCATCGTTCGGGCGGTTTTACGCCCGGATAATGCAAGCGCAACGCCTGCTCCATGTCTGCGTAAAGCTGCGGAACCACGTGCCAGAGCGTGGAGTTGAAATAGAACAACCCCGTGCGGGCCTCATCGGCCACACCGGGTTGGCTGGTGCGCGAGCGGTCGGTGAGCCAAAGCGAGACGATCTCTCGCCGCACCGCGCGGGTGATGGCCTGCGCGGGGTCGGCTGCGTTTTGCAGCACGTCTGCGATGCGCCGCAATTTGGAAAGAATGGTGCGCCGTTTGGATTCGGTGGGGTGGGCGGTGAACACCAACTCAATTGAAAGTGAGTTGAGCAGCGTTTGCAATTCCTGGGGCGTCACCCCGCGCTGTTTTAACTCAACAATTGCCGCCTCAATCGTCTCGCGGCTGAACTTTGTCGTGTCGTAATTTAGCGCTCCGGGCGCTTCGCCGAACTCGTTCGGACGCGCCCGGAGCGCTTGATTTTCTTGCGCCTCGCGCCGCTCGCGCAGAATGCGGGCGCGTTGGTCTTCTTCGGCCAAATTCACCAGCTCAAAATAGGTGGTGAAGGCCATGGCAATTTCGTAGGCGTCTTGCGCAGAGAGCTGGCGCACCACCGCCTCCAGCTTTTGCGCCGCGCCATGCTCGTGTGCGCGGTTGGCTTTGGCAAGCTGGCGTATTTCCTCCTCCAGCTCCAAAATCCGCGCGCCGCTCAGCGAGCTAATCGTCTCGCCAAGTGCATCGCCAAGCTGGTGGATGAGGTTGCGAAGTCGTTGTAGGTCAGACATTGAGAATTTGAATTCCCTTTATTCCTTGTTTTGTTTTCTTGATGATAACAACCAAAATTGAAATGATTTCGTTGGTCTCCTGAATAATTGGGTCAAGCTGTGAGGGTGGCAAATACTCATTTGCAGAGATTAGGCGAAACCCAAAAAGTGTTTCTCTGGTTCCTTCCTGAATTCTTAATTCTTAATTCTGAATTCGCACTTGCTTCGCCACCACGCACCGTATTTGCCCAAACTCAATTTCTTCGGGCAGCAATAATTTAATGGGGGTAAGCTTTTCTGTGCTGCCCACTTCGCTGATGGCTTTTGTGATCTGGCGCTCAAGTTCTTCGCTCATCAATTGGCGCAGTTCAAGGCGGCCTTCTTCCACCAGCCGCGCGGCATGGTGGTAGATCGTGCTGGGCACAAGCCCGCGCTGGGCGGCAATCTCGCGGATGCTGAGGCCGGTCTTGAATAACGCTTCGGTTTCCGAGACCGTGTCTAAAACGGTGGCCTTGGGCGGCGGCGGGCCGGTGCGTTTCATGATGGGGTGGGATTCACCGCGCGCCACCCGGATGTGAAAGTCGCAGCACGGCTTTACATTGACCGGTGAGTCATCGCCAAAATGTGCCAGCAGCATTTGCTGGCGGCATTTGGTGGTGGTCTCCGCATACGCGATCATTTTCTCCAGCGAAGCGTGTTTGTGAGAGCGGCGCACTTTCACCTCTGCGGCAATAAATTTGAGGTGGGACTCTTCCAGCGCGTTCACGCGGTAAAGCGTGGTGTTTTGCCCGCGCCCTTCCTGGTTTAGCACGCCCGCCCGTTCCAACTGAGACAAACCCACGCGCAACTTCACCTCAAACATTTTGAGATGATATTGCAGCTCGTCTATTGAAACGCCCGTAAGCCCATCCTTGGCCCGCGCAGTGAGCGTTTTGTGAATAAAGCCCAATTCCATTTGCGAGGGGGCATCGTTCTCAATAAACCATTCTTGCAAATTGCGGTCTTGCGGCGCGTAGAGCAACATGCACTGGGCCAGCTTGCCATCTCGGCCAGCGCGGCCCGCCTCTTGGTAATACGCCTCCAGCGAGCCGGGCAGGTTGTAATGCAGCACAAAACGCACATCCGGGCGATCCACGCCCATGCCAAAGGCGTTTGTGGCAATCATCACCGCATTATCGGTTTTAAGATACGCATCTTGGTTGAAGGCGCGCTGGTTTTTCTCCATTCCTCCGTGATACATGAACGCCGGGATGCGAAGCTCAGCCTCCAACATCGCGCTCAACTCATCGGCCTCGCGGCGGGTGCCCACGTAAATAATCCCAGAGCCTTTGACCGCGCCCAGCATCTTGCGAATTTGGCGGTATTTGGTTTGCAGGTCTGGCGTGTGGCGCACATGAAAGACTAGGTTGGGGCGCGCAAAGCCGGTGATGACTTTGGTTGGATTGACAAAACCAAGCTGAGCGCAAATATCGTCTTGCACTTCTGGGGTGGCGGTTGCGGTGAGGGCCACCGTGGCGGGCAGGCCCAATTCTTCGCGGAACGCGCCAATTTGCAAATAATCCGGGCGAAAGTCGTGACCCCATTGCGAAATGCAGTGCGCTTCGTCCACGGCCAACAGGGTAATTTTGGTTCGGCTGAGGGCGCTGATAAAGGCGCGGTTGCGCAGCCGTTCTGGGGCGATATAAACCAGCGGATACTGCCCCTGCGCCATTGCCTCCACCCGCCGCGCCTGCTCTTCGGATGACAGCGAGCTGTTGATATACGTGGCGCGAATGCCGCGCCGCGCCAGGCTGTCCACCTGGTCCTTCATCAGAGCAATCAGCGGCGAGACGACGATGGTCGTGCCCTCGCGCATCATGGCGCTGAGTTGATAGACCAGCGATTTCCCGCTGCCCGTGGGCATGACCACCAGCGTGTCGCGCCCGGCCACAACCGCTTCCACGGCCTCGCGCTGCCCCCCGCGAAAACTGCTCAGGCCAAAATATTTGAGTAATGCTTGCTCTAAATTCACCGCGTCATTTTCGCACGGAATTGGGCGCTTAGCGCGAATCACGTTGAAACCACTCACCACTGGCAACTAGCGGCTGACAACCCTCTCCAAATGCGAGAAGAATTGCGGATAAGTTTTGCTCACGCATTCCGCGCCTTCAATTGTGGTGTCGCCTTCGGCTACCAGCGCGGCAACGGCAAGCGCCATCGCCACCCGATGATCGCCCAGGCCGTTTACCACCGCGCCGCGCAAACGGGTGGGGCCGTCAATCACAAACCCATCCGGCGTGGCTTGTATTTTTGCGCCCATTTTTTGCAGTTCAGCCACAAGGCCATCAATTCGGTTGCTCTCTTTCACCCGCAGTTCCTGCGCGTCGCGCACAACCGTGCGGCCGCGGGCTTGGGTGGCAACCACCGCAAAAATGGGAAACTCATCAATCATCCGCGCCACCAAATCGCCGCTAACTTCAATCGCGTTTAATTGCGAAGAGTCGCACATCAAATCGGTCACTGGCTCGCCGCCCTCTGTGCGCGGCGCAGGATGGCGCAAGTTCGCGCCCATTGCCAAGAGCGCGTCGCTAAATCCGGCGCGGGTGGGGTTTACGCCCACGTCATCCAGCACCAGCGCGGCATTTTGGTGGATGAGGCCCGCCGCCGCAAAAAACGCAGCGGAGGAGTAATCGGCGGGAACGCGCAGGTTCAACGCATTTAACGGCTCGGTTGGCGATTGGATGCTGACCGTGCGCGTGGCCGCATCCACGCGCACATCTGCGCCGCAGGCGGCCAACATGCGCTCGGTGTGGTCGCGGGTGGGGGCGGGTTCGCGCACGCTGGTGATTCCCTCAGCATACAAACCCGCCAGCAATAACGCCGATTTGATTTGCGCGCTGGCAACGGGCATGTCGTAATCAATGCCAGCCAATGGCGTCGCCGAAATTGCAATTGGCGCGCAGCCTTCCTGGTCGGAGATGGTTGCGCCCATCGCCCGCAGCGGCTCTGTGATGCGGCGCATGGGCCGCCGCCGAAGCTGCTCGCTGCCATCCAACGCGCTGCCAAACGACTGGCCCGCCATCAGCCCGGCCAGCAGGCGCATGGTTGTGCCCGACGACCCGCATTGCAATGTGTGGGCGGCTGGCTGCAACCCGTTTAACCCAACCCCATCTATCTCAAGGCGCGATGGCGCTCCGCGCTCAATGATCTTTACGCCCAGATCGCGCATGCAACCAATGGCAGCCCGCGTGTCATCACACACCAAATGGTCTTGGATAATGCTTGTGCCGCTGGCGATGCTGCCCAGCAACACGGCCCGCACGGTGATGCTTCGGTCGCCGGGCACCCGCAGCCGCCCGCTTATTTTTTTCGCCGGGGTAATGGTGTAATTCATGCGCTTTGTTTGAAAAGAGATGGGGGATGGAAGGCGGAGAATTTCAGCCGTCCTCGGTCTTCCGTCCCTCGTCTTATTTGTTAAGTTCTCGTCTTGTCCGCGCGGCCATGTCCATGAAGGCCCGCAAGCCGGGTTCATCTTTGCGCTCCAGCATGGCGGCAAACTGGTCAAGGTTAAATTGAAAATCGCGGATGGCGGCCAGCGTTTTATCGGCGTTGGTGAGCAGGATGTCCAGCATCATGGTCACATCGCCCGCCGCCACGCGCGTGGTGTCTCGGAAGCCCGACGCCGCCACGTTCCACGTGAGTGGTTCGCTTTGGCTAAACCCATCTGCCGCGCTGGTGAGGGCCGCCGCGACGGAATAGGGCAGGTGGCTGACCATCGCGGCAATCGCATCGTGCCGCGCTGCATCCACCTCTAGCGTGTTGGCGCCCGCGTTTTGCGCCAGTTGGGTGATGGCCTCGTGGGCGGCGGGTGTTGTGCGCAGGGTGGGGCAAATCACCCAGGTTTTATTTCGGTAGAGCGCTTCATCGGCGGCGTCTATGCCGCTGATTTCCTTGCCGCACATGGGATGGCTGCCCACCGCGCCAAACTGGTTGGGCAGGGCGTTCATAGCCGCCACAATCTCGCGTTTTGTGCTGCCCAAATCGGTGATCACCGCGCCATCTTTGAAATAGCGGTGGGCGGTTTGCAATTGCGAGATGATGATGCGCACGGGCGCGGCCAGCACAACAATGTCTGCGGCGGGAAGCCCCATCTCGTAATTCATCGCGGCCACATCCACAATGCCACGCGCCACGGCTTTGCGGCCCGTTTCCTCGTGGCGGGTTACGCCAATGATGTGGTCGTAGTGCGGGCGCACAGCTTTGGCAAGCGAGGCTCCCATCAGCCCCAGCCCAACGATTGCGATGGTTGTCATGGTTCTAGTTTAGACGATGAGGAATGATGGGAGACGGGAGACGGGGAGACGAAAATTTATCCGCCGTCTTCCGTCCTCCGTCTCCCGTCTATTAAAGCGTTCTCCCCACCGCCTGCGCCACCAGCCGCGCGGCGTCCATCAGCTCGGCAAATTTGGATGGCGTGAGCGATTGCGCGCCATCCGAGACGGCTTTGGCTGGCTCTGGATGCACCTCAATGATCAAGCCATCTGCCCCGGCGGCGACGGCGGCCAGCGTGGCCGCGCGAACATACTCACTCTTGCCGGTGGCGTGGCTGGGGTCAACAATCACTGGCAAGTGGCTGAGTTGCTGAAGCACCGGCACGGCATTGATGTCTAGGGTGTTGCGGGTGTATTTTTCAAAAGTGCGAATACCGCGCTCGCACAACATGACGTTGTAATTTCCGTTGGACATGATGTACTCGGCGGCCATGAGCAGCTCTTCCATCGTGGCGCTCATGCCGCGTTTGAGCAAAACGGGTTTCATGCTTTGGCCGACGGCGTTGAGCAGGGCGAAGTTTTGCATGTTCCTCGCGCCAATTTGCATCACATCGGTATACCGCGCGATGAGGTCAACCTGCTCGGTCGCCATCACTTCGGTCACGATGGCAAGGCCGGTCTCGGCGCGGGCCTCGGCCATCCAGATGAGGGCTTGTTCACCGTGCCCCTGGAAGGAATATGGCGAGGTGCGCGGTTTGAACGCCCCGCCGCGCAAAATTGTCGCGCCCGCCGCTTTAACGGCCCTGGCGCTTTCCATGATTTGTTCGCGGCTCTCCACCGCGCATGGGCCGGCCATCACGCAAATATTTTTGCCGCCCACCTGCACAGTTTTGCCGTTCACGGGCAGGCTGATGATGGTGTTGTCTTTCTTAAAATCCCGGCTGGCCAGTTTGTAGGGCCGCAGGATGGGTAATGCGCGCTCCACGCCCGCCATCAGTTCGATGGTGTTCGCGTCAATTGGGCGCTCATCGCCCACCATGCCAATGATGGTGCGTTCCTCGCCCGCCGAGAGGTGCGCCTTCATCCCCACGTTTTCGATGTGCCGGACAACCCCGGCAATTTCCTGGGCGCTCGCGCCCGATTTCATTATTATTACCATTTTGAAGTAAGTTAAAACTGAAAGGGATGACAGGATGAAAGGGGTGACAAGGATGACAGGGATGATTTCTCAGCCAAGTCACCCTCTTCATCCTTGTCATCCTTGTCGGTTTTATATCGTTCGATCCATCGCCTCGGCGATGCGGCGGCATTGGCGCACGGTCTCGGCAAATTGTTCTGGCGTGAGCGTTTGCGCGCCATCAGACATGGCGCGGCTGGGGTCTGGGTGTACCTCAATGATCAGGCCATCTGCCCCAGCGGCCACCGCCGCCCGAGACGTGGCGAGGACATATTCGCTCTTGCCGGTGGCGTGGCTGGGGTCAACAACAACCGGCAAATGACTGAGATGCTTGAGCACGGGCACGGCGTTGATATCCAGCGTGTTACGGGTGTATTTCTCAAATGTGCGGATGCCGCGCTCGCACAGCATGACGTTGTAATTGCCATGCGACAAAATGTACTCGGCGGCCATCAGCAATTCTTCCATCGTGGCGCTCATGCCGCGCTTGAGCAAAACCGGTTTCATGCTTTCGCCGACGGCGTTGAGCAGGGCGAAGTTTTGCATGTTCCGCGCGCCAATTTGCATGACATCGGCATACCGCGCCACCAGCGGCACCTGGTCTGGCGACATCACCTCGGTCACGATGGCGAGACCGTATTTTTCGCGAGCTTCTGCCATCCACTCCAGCCCTTGCTCGCCGTGTCCCTGGAAAGAGTAGGGCGAGGTGCGCGGCTTGAACGCCCCGCCGCGCAGCGCTTTGGCCCCAGCCTCTTTGACGGCGTGGGCGCTCTCCAAAATTTGTTCGCGGCTTTCCACGGCGCATGGGCCGGCCATCAAAATGATGTTGGGGCTGCCGCCCACGTTCACGCTGTTTCCGTTTGTGCCAAAAATATGCACGGCGCTGTCTTGTTTGCGGAACTCGCGGCTGGCAAGTTTGTAGGGCTTGAGGATGGGCAAGGTGTTCTCCACGCCCGCCAGCGTGTCGAACAGGCTTTTGTCCACCGGGCGCTCATCGCCCACCACGCCAATCACGGTGCGCTCTTCGCCGTAAATGGGGTGGGCTTTCATGCCAAATTCTTCAATGCGGTTGACGACGCTGGAAATTTCTTTCACCGACGCGCCCGACTTCATGATGATGACCATTGCTGTTTCCTCTTCTTTTTCTTTTGCCATTTTGCCTCCCGGCGCGAAGCTGCTCCGCTCTTTTTTGCGGACCTCGTTTGCCAAAAGGCGAGATGCAACAAAAAGAGCGCGGAGCTTTTGCCCCGCGCTCTGGTTTCACATTTTCTTGTTTTTACCAGCCTGCTTAACTCGCGTGAGCAGAAGCTCCTTTGCCATTCACAAAGAAGTAATACCAGTAAAAGCCTGTAAACATGAACGCTTTCATTGCTGTTCTAACTTTCACGATTGTATGGATTGCGCCCAAAGTGTCAAGGGCTGTCTGATAGGTGTTTTTTTAAGTTCAGCCAAACTTCACCTCGTTGGCATCCACGCCTTTGCGCGTGCGCAGGTGAGGGGTTTTCTGCTCGTCTCCGCCATCCAGCAT
>DAORUN010000009.1:30525-57221 GCA_035433205.1 Thermoflexales bacterium
GCCAAAAACAAGATGGTGATTTTCTTGTTTGGATTATCTGGAGCAAGGTTTTGACCGGGATTACCCGCGCCAATTTGTTTCGCCAACTTCTCTTTTTGCGCGTTCACCGCCTTGATCAACTCATCCTCGCGCCCGCGCCGTTCGCACATCAAAATCAGCTCGCGGATTTTGTCTGGCTTGGTCTCGCCGGGCACGCTGTCTGGGTCAATCCCCAGCGAAAAACATAAATCTTTTACTTCAGAGAAACTGAAGCTGGTGATCATTTTGTCTTTTAACTCGTTTCGCTCGGCTGGCGTCATTGGCAAATCCTCCATTAAAAGCGCGGAGCCAAAAACGAATCCGCGCTTGCTAACCTGAACCTGAAGGCTGAAGTCTACAACATCTTGGCGCTTTGTCCCTGGTATTTTTGTCTTACCTCAAAATAAACCCCTCGCCCAGCGGGTCATCGTCCTCCAGCCAAAACTCGTTGCGACCGGTGACCCACGCCTGCCCGCTCACCTCTGGCACGATGGCCGCGTGGCCGCCAAAGGTCGTCTCGCGCAGAATTTTGCCGCTAAAGGTCGTGCCGAGGATGCTCTCAATCGTGAAGTCCTCGCCCGCGCGCAAGCGGCCATGCGCGTGCTCCAGCGCCAGCCGCCCGCTCACGCCCGTGCCGGTGGGCGAGCGATCCACCTCGCCCTCGGCGAAAATGCACACGTTCCGCGCCTGATTGCGCGGGTTGTGCGGCGGCCCGCCAAAGATGGTGCCATACAAAAACGAAAGCTCCGCCTCAAACGGGTGGGGGATGACGCGGCTGCTCATCACCGCGCGTTTGATTGCCATGCCGGTTTCAATCAAGGCGCGATTGTTCTCAGGCGTCAGGTCAAGCCCTACCTGCGCCACATCCACATACGCATAAAACGCGCCACCAAAACCAATGTCATAGGTGATGGGGCCGAGGCTGGGCACATCCACCACCTCATCCAGCGCCAGCGCAAACGAAGGCACATTCTCAAACGCCGAGCGCGATCCGTCCAGCCGCCTCGCAGTAATTAAGCCAGCGGGCGCGTCAATGCGCCACTCGGTTTTTTTGTGGGTGATGGCGCCCGTTGGCGGCGCGACCAATCCATCGGCCAAGGCTTTGGTGAGCGCGATGATGCCATGCCCGCACATGGTACTCCAGCCCTCGTTATGCAAAAACAGCACGCCCACATCCGCGCCGGGCGTAACCGGCTCCGTCAGGATCGCGCCATACATATCCGCGTGGCCGCGCGGCTCAAACATGAGGAAGCGGCGCAAGCCATCCAAATGCGTTTTGGCATACGCGCGCTTTTCCACAATTGTCTTTCCGGGGATGGGATCAAGCCCGCTGGTGATAATTCGCAGCGGCTCGCCCTCGGTGTGCATTTCTAGAGTTGTGATATGGCGCATGATGAGATAAAATCGCGGGAACTATTTGATGTGTAACGTGTAATGTGTCACTTGTAAGCAGACGTTTTGTCTTTTGAAATTTCTTACAGATTGCATATTACACCTTAGGAAAAAACAATGCAGGGATTAACAGAAGCGCTTGCCGTCACCGGCGCCATATCGGGTTTTATGGCCATGATCGCCATCATCGAGAAAATCAGCGATTGGAATAAATTTGCTCATCACGCCGCGGAAGCGCAAGGCAAAATTGTCTCGGCCAACTATGGCCAGGCGGGCGATTCGTTCCCCAACAAAGTGGTGGTGGAATACACCGCGCAAGATGGCGCGACGCGTCGGTTTGAGGCCGCCGTGGCTGCAAGCGATGCGCTGGGCGACAGCACCTTGGAAACGCTGGATGAGGGCGCGGCGGTGCATGTGTTGTATGACCCGGAGCATCCAGCACAAGCCCAACTCAAGACCGATGGCGAGCCAACTTTGCCGCATGGCTTTGGCTTTGTGCTGGCATTGGTGGCGTTTTTGTGGGGTTTAGGCGTGGTGTTGAACTGATACTTTGACGGGAGACGGACGACGGAAGACGGTTTTGACCCAGCCCGATTAGCCGTCCTCCATCTTCCGTCTCCCGTCTCATTGGAGGCCTATGAAAAAAGTCTTTCGCCGCAGGTCGGTGGTTTCGTTCATGCTGATGGCGCTTTTGCTGTGCGCTGCATTACCTCCTCATCAAGCCCTAGCGCAAACAACGCGGCCGCCAAATCAGGTAGCATCGGCAGAGCCGACCGCCATTCCCATTCCACCGCCCATCGCCGCGTTAAAGCTGCCACCCGGCACGTTCACCATCGCCCTGCTGGGGATTGACAAACGCCCCACGCGCAACTTTCAGAACACCGACGTCATCATGCTGGCGGCCATCAACCCAGATGTGCCAGCGGTGACGGTTTTGTCCATCCCGCGCGACACCAATGTATATATTCCTGGCGCAGGTGTGATGAAAGTGAACCAGGCGTATGCCATTGGCGGGTGGGCCTTGTTCAAGAAAACAATGGCCTATAACTTTGGCCTCACGCCAGACAATTACGCGATGGTGAATTTTGAAGGGCTGGTGAAAGCGGTGGATGTGCTGGGCGGCGTGGACGTGATCGCCTCGTGTCCCATCAACCACGTGTTCCCCCGCGACCCGTATTACATGGGCGGGTTTGTGACCCCCACCAATTACAAAGACACCTTCACCGGCGAGATTTGGAAGGCGGGCACAAAAATTCCATTACTCACGCTAGATTTGCCCAAACCGGGTTTGTATCATTTGGATGGCTTGCACGCGCTGGCGTTTGTCCGCGCTCGCAAGGGCATTCCGCTGGGCGATGTGGATCGGGTGCGCCGGGAGCAGCGCACGGTGCGGGCGTTGTTCGCCAAGGCCAAAGACACCGGCTCGCTTCTCAAAATCCCGGAACTGTTTGCGCAGATGAAGAAATACATCACGACCGATTTGACGCTGGATCGGATTGTGCAATTGGCCGGGCTGGCCGACAAATTCAGCGACCTGAACATTCGCAGCCGCTTTTTGGAGCAGACCGACCAGGCAGGTGAGGCGGTCATCAACAACGCCGATGGTAGCTATTTTGGCAACCGCCGCCAATATCTGCAAGACACGTTTACGTTTTCGCTCAACCAGCGGCCAAACGATGGCATCCCGGTGGAAGTGTGGAACGGGACGGACGATGCAGGGTTCGCCATCGCCGCGGCAGACCGCTTGCGCGAGCTTGGCTTTCGCGTGGTGGATCTCAAACCGGCGGATAAACCTTACAAAGAATCGGCCATCGTAGACTTCAACACCACGGCCAAAGGCAGCGCCATCGGCCTGCTCACCCGAACATTTGATATTGACCCCAAGAATGTGACCAAAACGCCGCAAAGCGATGGCCCGCGTTACCGCGTGATTGTTGGGCCAGACTTTAACCCGTGCTATTACTCCAAATCGTTGCAGGCCAGCGGCTCCGAGACGGTTGATCCCGGCCTCACCGATTCCGAGATTCCAAGCTCGGTGGATTTCATCCAACCCATCACGCCAACGGTCACACTCGTGCCGCCCACGCCCACGATGAAGCCGATGCCAACCGCAACACCCATCCCCCCAACGGCCACACCTGTGCCGCAGGCCACACCCGCGCCCGCGAGCGCCGCGGTGACGCTGGCCGTGCCAGAGGGCGATCTGGTGAACGCTCGCAAAGGCCCCGGCGTGCAATATGAGATCGTGACCCGCATTGGGCCGGGCAACGCGTATCCGGTCACCGCGCGGTCGGCGCCGGCCGGGTGGCTGCAAATTCAGGTGGATGGCGCTCCGGCCTGGCTCAGCGCCGATTTTGTCCGCGTGACCGGTGATGTGAGCGCGCTGCCCGTTGTTCAGCCGGTAGAAAAGCCGCGCACAACCGAAGCCAAAATTATGATCCCCGTTGGTGACTATGTGTGGCTGCGAACCGCGCCAAATGCCAAAGCCCGGACGCTGCAAATTTTGCGCTCGCGCCAAATTTACGCGGTGATTGGCTCGAATGCCGCGCAAACGTGGTGGCAGGTGCGCGTGGGCAATCTGGTGGGGTGGGTGAACACCGGCGTGGTCGCCGAGATTGGCGATTTTGCCGATGTACCGGTGGTGACGCCGTAATGAAGTTGAAAGTGATAGTTGATAGTTATAGATGGATTTTGCTATAACTATCAACTATCAACTATCACTTTCAACTCGCTAAACCATTCCCGCCATCAGCTTCGCCAAACTCTCGGCGGAGGGGCGCAGTTTTTCCGCGGGCAACCGAGCCAGCGGAACATCACCCAAGTTCAGCACTTCGCTCAGGTTTGGCGCGGATGGATTCACGTAAATCAATCCCGTGATGAACTGCTGCTTCTCGCGGGCCTCGGCCAGCAGGCGCATGGCCGCGAACATATCCGTGGGATCATGCGAGTGGTCGGTCTTGGCCAGCACAATTTTTGCGCCGTTGTGCAACTCCACTTCCTTCTCCACGCCCGCTGGGAAATCCTCAATTTGAACTTCGTCATACGGGGCGACAAAGTTGATGTCATTCACGCGCTCGTCGTGCTCGCGGCCCCAGGCGTAGCTCTTGGTGCTGTCATCTTTGTTGTTAAACGTCACGCACGGGCTGATGATGTCTAGTAGAGCCGTGCCATTGTGGTTTAGCGCGGCCTTGATGAGCGCCGTCACCTGTTTGGCGTTGCCCGCAAACCCGCGCGCCACAAACCCGCACCCGCTAGCGATGGCCTCCAGACACAGGTCAATCGGCATGAAGTCGTTATGCCCGGCATATTTCAGCTCCTGCCCTTTGTCGGTGGTGGCGCTGAACTGGCCTTTGGTCAGGCCATACACGCCGTTATTTTCCACAATGTAAACCATGCGCACGTTCTTGCGCAAAATATGCTTGAACTGGCCGATGCCAATTGAGCCGGTATCGCCATCGCCGCTCACGCCGATGGCGTTGAGGAGGTGGTTAGCCATCAACGCGCCGGTGGCGACCGATGGCATTCTGCCGTGCAGCGAGTTGAACCCGTGCGAGCGGTTGAGCCAATACGCCGGGCTTTTGCTGCTGCACCCAATGCCGCTCAACTTAATCGTTTGCTCCGGGCGGATCCCCAGCTCGTACGTTGCGTCAATAATGCGCGCAGAGATGGAATCGTGGCCGCAGCCATTGCACAGCGTAGATTCGTTGCCGCGATACTCGTTCTTCTCCAGCCCAATCAGGTTGACCTTTGGCGCCGCCGCCGCTGGAGATGGCGCTCCGGGTTTTGCACCGGGCATCGTAGCTGGCATGTTGATGTTTGGTATGTGTCCCATTTTTGTTTCTCGTGTAATTTGACGGGAGACGGAAGACCAAAGACGGCTAAAAACCGTCTTCCGTCTCCTGTCTTCCGTCCTCGGTTTCTCTAGGCTTTCTTCTCTTCCTCCAAAATCTTGCCGCTAATCCATTTTGCGGTGAGGGGTAGACCATCGCAGACGTTCGCCGCAATCAGTTTGGTGGCCTGGTCGGGCATGTGCAATTGCAAGAGCGCGCGCATTTGCGCGTCCTGGTTCATCTCCACCACATACACGCGTTTGTGTTTTGCCACAAAGTCTTTGATGGAATTGCTGAGCGGCAACGCCCGCACGCGCAAGTAGCTGATCTTGTGGCCTTCTTTTGCCAACCGCGCCCGCGCCTCTTGCACGCCAAAATCATTTGAGCCGTAGCTGATGATGGCGATCTCCGCGCCATCCACCTGCTCAATCACCGGCCCGGCCACTTCATCCAACAAAGTGCGGGCGGTCTCGTGCTTTCTGGCGAGGCGATCCAGATTGCCCTGCCAGTCTGCGCTTTTTTCAGAATATGCGGCGCGTTCATTGTGGCCAGTGCCGCGCGTGAAATACGCCGCCAGCGGATGATCTGTGCCGGGCAGGGTGCGCCAGCCAATCGCGTCTCCATCCACATCGCGGTAGCGGGCAAAGCCTTTCAAGCGGGTCAGGTCATCGGCGCTCAACACCTTGCCGCGATCCATCGGCTTGTCTGGATACGCGAAGGGCTGGCTCATGTGGTTGTTCATGCCCAGGTCAAGATCGCTCAGCACAAACACCGGCGTTTGAATATGCTCGGCGATGTCAAAAGCCTTCCAGCCGTGCTCAAAACACTCGCCCACGTTGCCGGGCAGCAGGCAAATGTTTTTCACATCGCCGTGACCCAGGAAATACGCCTTCATCACATCGCCCTGCGAGACGCGCGTGGGCAAACCGGTGCTTGGCCCCATGCGGGTCACATCCACAATGACGGCGGGAATTTCCGCAAAATAAGCGTAACCCGTAAATTCGGCCATCAACGAAATGCCGGGGCCGGAGGTGCTGGTCATGGCGCGCGCGCCCATCCAGCCGGCGCCAATCACCATGCCCAGCGCGGCCAGTTCGTCCTCGGCCTGCACAATCGCATAGGTGGGTTTGCCCGTTTCGGGGTCGGTGCGCAACTTGGGCAAAAATTCGCCCAGGCCATCGGCCACGCCGGTGGCTGGGGTGATGGGATACCAGCCGATGAAGGACACGCCGCCATACACCGCGCCCAACGCCGAGGCGGTGTTGCCATCAATCATGATCTGCCCGGCCGTCTTGTCCATTGGCTCAACGCGATACGGGTCGGTCTTCTTCCAATTGGCCGCGGCCCAGTTGTAGGCTTCGGTCACCAGCTTCATGTTGCTTTGCACTGGCTTGGCCTTGCCGTTAAAGTGGAACATGAGCGAGCTTTCAATCACTTTGAGATCAATCCCCAGCAGCCAGGCCAGACCGCCCACATACACCATATTTGCGCCATACGATCGCAGGCGCACATCGGTCTCCAGCGCATTGGCAATTTTGCGCGTGGGGATGGGGTAGTGGCTGACATCTTTGCGGTCCAACGACATTTTTAGATCCTCGGCGTAGATGAATGCGCCGCCCGATTTGACCGATGCGTAATCGTAAATCGCGCTGTCCGGGTTCAGGGAAATCACAATATCGGCTTCATCGGTGCGGGCCAGGTAGCCATCTTTGCTGGCGCGGATCCAATACCAGGTGGGTTGCCCCTGAATGTTGGATGGGAACACGTTTTTGCCGTTTACCGGAATGCCCATCTTAAACAGGGTTCGCAAAATGGTCAGGTTGGCCGTTTGGCTCCCAGACCCGTTTTTGGTCGCCGCCATGATCGAAAAGTCGTTCACGATGGTGGCTGACGCTGTTTGTGCCGTCTCGCTCATTTAGTTTTTCTCCTTTTTCTTTTTACCGCAAAACGCGGAGACGCAGAGTTCTTTCATTTGTCATCTTTCTCCGCGTCTCTGCGCTTCCGCGGTGAAGTTTTTGTTAAATTGCCATGATGCTGCAAAAGCCGGGAATGCTCCACCAGCAAACGGTAGGCTTCGTCGTTATCGCCCTTGATGATGTTGTTCACCACGCCCTCGTGATACCGCCACACCTCGCGCAAATACTCGTAATCTGAATACACGCTCAGCCCAACGGCTTCGTAGGCTTCCCAATACGATTCCAAAATGCCGGTGACAAATGGGTTTTGCAGGCGGCTAAAAATGGTGATGTGTAACGCGCGGTGTTCGGCGTGGGGTATGCGGATGGGATCCGCGCCCAGCTTGGCCCATGCCTCGCGCACAATCTCGCGCAATGCCGCGTGATCTTCCTCCACAAGTTGCGCCACCGCCTCAAAAAAATAGGCAAACTCCACGTGGTTGCGCAAGTTGGAGAAATCCTCAAAGTCAGCGTGATTCCGCGCCAGCGCGTAGACCAAACTCCAGCGCACAGCGGGCATAAAGCTGTATTCCTTCACCGTCACGCCAATTTTGGGGCGCACTTCCACAATGCCCATCTCGCGGGCCACTTCAAGCTGCTCGCGCAGTTTGCCAATGCCCACGCGCAGTTCCTTGCTCAGCTCGCCAAGAGAGGGGATGCGCTCGCCGGGCTGAATCTCGCGCTCGGTGATGTAGCGCAAAATGTCGTTGTCCAGCCCGTTGATCGTCAAGGATCGGTGATTCGTTCCGTTCATTCGTCAATCATCCTATTCATTGGATGAATACACAAATTATAACGCGGTTTGGCGGGGAGGGCAAGGCTGATATATTTCAATTCTTATCATCATGCGCCACGAATTTCATTGCTCCCTGTGCAACGCCCAAGCCGGGGCAATTGACCTGACCACCGACCGATTTATCACGATTGATGGGCCGGTGGGCGTGACCCACTTTGGCGCAAGCGATGTGCTAAAAGCCAAAGTGGCGGGCATACTCCATCAACCAGATGAGTTGGAACTGGCGCGGCAACTGTATGCGCTGGATGAATTGTGGGCGCCGCAGTATTGCCCCGATTGCGACGCCATCTACTGCAAAGACCACTGGCAAATTGAGATGCGTTTTGAGGACGACGACGACCTGCCCGGTTGGTATGACGCGGCGTATGGCACGTGCCCGCGCGGTCACAAACGCATGATTGATGATTAACTGAACTTGCGCAGAGTTTTCCCCCGCCCCTTACCCCTCTGGAAAGAGCCGAGAGTTGCGCGAGACCGCAAGAACCGATTTCACTTTGTAATGGACTGCTCTTTGGAATTTTTGGAAAATTGCGCTGGCGCGAGCGCCGCCAACAACTCTTGCGTGGCGCGGCTTACCTCATCCACCGCCAAGTCAAACGCAGGTTGATTGGTCTTGGAGGGGGCGCGGTAGCCGCTCACCTTGCGCACAAATTGCAGCGCGGCTGCCCGCACTTCGTCCTCGGTCGCGGGCGCATCGGCCTTGCGGAGTTGTTTAATGCTGCGGCACATTTTCTTACAAGGGGTCTGATCGCTCGAAGCGGTCAGACCCCTAAATTGTCACTCGTAAAAAATAAAGTCAATGTTGCCCGGCGAGTGCCCGGCGTTGGTGAGGATCACGGCCAGCTCGCTGTGATGCTGCATCCCGTGATACAAAACCTGATGGAGCGCCTTCCACACGTAGGCGGTTTGCTTCTCCCCGCGCATATTGGTGCGCTCAAACTGGCTTTCAATCTTCTCGTCGGTCAAGCCTGCCAGCAGCGCCATCCAACTGGCTTTTTCCTGCTCAAACGCATGGCGGATGGAATCGAGGCTGGGGTAGTCCTCTGGGTTTGGCCGCGTAAATTTTATGCCAGATAGGCCGCTCCGCCACGCCCCATCTGCCAGCAAAACGTGAAAAAAAATGGGCAGAACCGCCGTTTGCTCTTTTTCTGGCAGCAACCTGGCAAGGTCAATCAGCTTGAGCGTGGTATCAAAGTGATACTTGAACTGGATGGGGAAGTGGTTTTGCATTTTGATAGACGGAAGATTGGGGACGGATGACGGAATTGGCAAATAGCCGTCCTCCGTCTTCCGTCCCCGGTCTTAATTTATCCGCGCATGGCGGCGATCTTTTTGTTGACCGCGGGGATCTTGGCCTGCTCGGCCAGCCACCATTCTGGGTCAAGCTGGGCGTTCAGCTCGGCAACGCTCTTGCCTTGCTGCTCCACCCAGGTGTAATACTTCAGGTTGTGCCAGCGGCGGCGGGCTTCGGGCGTGCCGTCCATATACCAATCTGTTTTTTGATTGCGCAAGATGCCGCCCACGCGCGCATGAACCGCCGTCTCGGACATGGGGTGATGCTGCTCCATCTCGGCCATTGTGCTGTGATACCGCGCGATGTTGTCGGTCGCCGGGATCAAAATGGCATCGTGCTTGCCCATGCCAAAATGCTTGGCTGTTTTGATGGCGCCGATCAGGTTGCATATTCCGCTGATGCCAAACGACTCGGAGATGTTCTGCACATCCTTGTCGCTCAGGCCATACGATTTCTTCATCTCTTCCTGCCCCAGCGGATGCGTGAACACATGCAAAATGCGCAGGCATTCCATGTCATCAACGCAGGCCAGACCATCCATGTTGGTCACATGATGAATCCAGGTCACGTGCTTGTCGCCAATGCCTTGAATCTCGTGCGAGCCGTAGCCGTTGTTAAACAGGGTGGGGCACTGGGTGGGTTCCAGGCCGATGACTTTGCAGCCGGGGAAGACTTGCTTGATCCGGTCGGCGGCGGCGATGGTGCCGGCGCTGCCCATTGAGCTGCAAAACGCGCTGATGCCGCGCGTGCCCAATTTTTTGCTCAGCTCTGGCTCCAGCTCAACCGCCGTGTTGCCGGTCACATGATAGTGAAAGCGGTAATTGCCCATCTCCTCAAACTGGTTGAGGATGCGGTAATCTTCGGGGTGTTCGCGCCGAATGCGGTTGCACTCGTCGTAAATTTCTTTGACGTTGCTCTCGCTGCCATACGTTTTAATGATGCCCGCGCCAAAGCTCTCGATCATCTGGAAGCGCTCTTTGCTCATGCCTTCGGGCAAAATCACCATGCCCTTAAAGCCCGCGCGGCCAGACACCCACGCCCCGCCCACGCCGTAATTGCCGGTGCTGGGGAAAACAAGCGTGTGCTTGTCTGGGTCAAGTTCGCCGTTTACATATTTCTCAATGGTGCACGAATAAGCCGGGCCAACTTTGTGGCTGCCGGTGGGGAAATCTTTTGCCACCATCACCACAATTTGAGCATCCACACCCGTGAGCGCCTGCGGCATGACAAAATAATTTGTCTTGCCCGTCTCTGGGTTCTTCCAGTTCATGTTAAACAGGTTGATGGGGTCAAGGATGTTCTTCTTTCGCGCGGCTTTCGCTTTTCTGCGAATGGCGGGGTCAATTGTGTCTGGGTGAAGCAGTTCGTCAAGGGTTGGACCAAAAATGGCGTGCATAGTTTTTTCTCATTCCTCCTGGAATTCAAAGAGGAAGTATATCGTGTTGTCGGTTGCGGTACACTTATTCGCGCATGTCTATCCTTGACACCATTCTTGAACACAAACGCGCGGTGGAAGTGCCGCAACGCAAACGCGAGCATCCTTTGGCCGATGTGAAAGCCGCCGCCGAAAAAAGCCCCATCCCCCGCAATTTTGCCGCCGCGCTAAAACCCGCGCATGGCAACGTTGCGCTCATCGCCGAGGTTAAGCGCGCCTCGCCCAGCAAAGGCGATTTGGTCAAGGGTCGTTTCAACCCGGTTGCCATCGCCAAAACGTATGAGGCCAACGGCGCGGCTGCGATTAGCGTGCTGACCGATGAGCCGTTTTTTCGCGGCGCGTTGAGCTACTTGAGCGATGTGAAACGCGCGGTGGGCATACCCGTTTTGCGCAAAGATTTTGTGGTGGATGAATACCAAATTTACGAGGCGCGGGCGGCGGGCGCGGATGCGGTTTTGCTCATTGTGGCCGCGCTGAGCGATGCCGAACTGCGCGATCTTTGCGCTTTGGCGAGCGAGTTGCGCCTTGCGGCCTTGGTAGAAGTGCACGATGAGGCCGAGACCGAACGCGCTTTGGCGCTGGGCGCGAGCGTCATCGGCGTGAACAACCGCGACCTGCGCACATTTGTCACGGACATGGAGACGACCGCCCGCTGCGCCCGCTTGCTCCCGATCGGGCACACGCTGGTGAGCGAGAGCGGCATTTTTACCCCCGCCGATGTTCAGCGCGTGGCCGCGATGGGCGCCAGCGCCATCCTGGTGGGCGAGAGCCTCATCACCTCCGCAGATATGGCCGCGCAGGTGCGGGCGTTGAGCGCGGTAACAAGATGAACCGCGATTTTTTTGCCAGAGATGCCCGCCTGGTTGCCAGAGATTTGCTGGGCATGAGCCTTGTGCGGGTGCTGCCAGATGGGTCTGTGCTTAGCGGGCGCGTGGTAGAAACCGAGGCGTATCGAGAGAATGACGCCGCCTCGCACTCCTTTCGCCGCCGCACCACGCGAAACATGCCAATGTTTGGCAAACCCGGCCTTGCGTATGTCTACTTCACATACGGGATGCACTTTTGTTTCGATGTCACCGCCGAGCCGGAAGATCACGGCGCGGGGGTGCTCATCCGCGCGTTGGAGCCGCTGGAAGGCGTGGATGTGATGCGCGCCAACCGCGCGCGAGGTCGCTCCTCGGCCCTAATCAAAGACCGCGATTTGTTGCGCGGCCCGGCCAACTTGTGCAAGGCGTTTGGCATTGACCGCGCGTTTAACTACTACGATCTTTTGCAAGACAATAGCGTGTTGTTCTTTCGGGCTGATGAGGCTGTGCCGGATGAGCGCGCGAGCGCATCGCCGCGCATTGGCATTCGCGGCGACCCAGCCGCCCTTGCCGCGCTTTGGCGCTGGTATGTCAACGATTCGCCAAGCGTGTCTGGCACAAAATAATAGAGACACAAGATTTTGCGGCTCTATTATTTTGTGCCTTTATTGAGATTACGGCCCGGTCGCAACCGCAAAGCCTTTTGCCTGCCAATCGTTCATTCCGCCCGCCATGCTGGTCACGCTGGTGAACCCGGCCTGTTTAAGAATATCGCGGCCAGTGGCGCTGCGGTTGCCGCTTCGGCACACCACCACAATTTCCTTGTCTTTGGGCAGGTCTTTTAGCCGATTGGCCAATTGACCCAGCGGAATGAGCGTTGCGCCCGGCATGTGAACCTCGTTCCATTCCGATTGTTCGCGCACATCCAGCATAAACGCGCCCGCGTCTTTTTTGGCTTTGGCTTCGGTGGATGAAATCTCGGCTGGTAAAGATTTTGGCGCAGAAGAAACTGCCGCGCCCGCGGGCGCAGACGTTGCCACGGGCGCAGGCGCCGCCGTGCCGCACGCCGCCATCAGCGCAGATGCCATCACAGATATAAAAATAGGTTTAACGTTCATCTGTGATTTAGATGACAAAAAAGCGCCAGAGGTTACGCGAATAAATTGGTTGACGAGCATTAATCTTTGCCCATCAACCAACTGCCAACCCCAAGAGCTATTTCGTCCCGCTTACTACCGGGTAACCCTTGGTGCGCCAAACATCCAGCGAATCTGTCATTGCGCTCACATTGCTCACGCCGGCTTTGGTCAGAATGCTGGCGCCATCTGCGGCGCACTTGGCATCTCGGCAAGCCACAATGATCTCCTTGTTCTTGGGCAGATCAACAACATGATCGGCCAGCTGGGCAAGGGGCAGCAGCACCGCGTTGGGCACACGAAAAGCCGCCCATTCCGCTGGGTCGCGCACATCCAGCAAAATTGCGCCGCCATCTACGCGGGTTTTGGCGGCGTCAACGCCGATGGTTGCGCTGGTTGTGCTGGCCTGCGCGGATGTTGCCGCTGGCGCAGACGAGGCTTGCGCGGCAGGCGCGGTTGTGGCCGCAACCTGTGCCGCGGGTTGTGCAGTTGGTTGTGCGGGCTGGCCCCCGCAGGCCGCCATCACCAAAATGCCAAACGCGGCCAGAGAGATGATTTTTGTGGTGTTCATGATGCGCATTGTATTGGGTATTTGATATTGGGCAAGCAACCGCCGCTTTAATCTCAGCTATTACTTGCCCAATATCCGCTCACTCAATAATTGTCTGGCTATGTTCGTGCATGTAAAGCGGCAGATAGTAGTGGCCACCGGCGTTCTTGCCGCTTGAGCCGCTGGCCTTCCATCCGCCGAAGGGTTGGAAGCCGGGCCACGCGCCTGTGCTTGCGCCCTGAGGCCGGTTGGCGTAATTCACACCGGCTTCAATGTTTTCAAAGAACCAGCGCGCTTCATCCGGCGTGCCATAAAACCCGCTGGTCAGGCCATAGTTCACATCGTTGGCTAGTTTCATCCCTTCATCCAGCGTGCCCACTTTTTCCACAAACGTGATTGGCAGGAACATCTCGTGCTGCCACAAACGGCAATCGCGCCGCACATTCACGCCGATGGTCGGCTCGCAGAAATAACCCTTGGCAAAATCGCCATCCTGGCGCACCTTGCCGCCGGTGGCAAACCCGCCCGCCTGCGAAATTTCTTCGCAATATCCCTGAAATTCGGCATACGAGCCTTTGTTGATGACCGGCCCCAAATACACCTCGCGTTTGGTCGGGTCGCCCAGCACCAGCGCGTTGGTTTTGCTCACCACTTTTTGAAGGAGATCGTCGTAGGCCGGCGCTTCCACGTAAATGCGCGAGGCCGCCGAGCATTTTTGCCCTTGCAACCCAAACGCGCTGCGCACAATGCCGGTGGCCGCGCGATCCAAATCGGCATTGCGAGATACGATCACCGCGTTTTTGCCGCCCAGCTCCAGCACGGTGGGCCGCGGCCATTTGTAATTGGCGAAGGAGCGGTAAATGCCCATGCCCGTGCCATACGAGCCGGTAAAGGTGATGCCATCCACTTCCGGGCTGTCAATCAACGCTTGCCCCAGGTCTGCGCCGCCGCCGGTCACAAAGTTGATCGCGCCTTCGGGCAGGCCCGCGTCGCGGATGCACTCTGCCAGCAGGCGCACGCTCCAGGGCGTGTCACTCGCGGGTTTTAGCACCACCGGGTTGCCCGCCACCAGCGCGGCTCCCATCGGCCCGCCGCTGAGCGCGGTTGGGAAGTTGTATGGGCTAATCACCACCCACACGCCATACGGCTTGAGCACGCTGGTGTTTGTGGCGTTATACCCAACCAGCGGGTCTTTGCCCATCTTCACCACGTAGCCGTTGTTGCGCTCCATTTCATCGCAGCAATAGGCGATGAGGTCTGCGGCCTCGGTGATATCGCCCAGCGATTCCAACCTGTTTTTGCCAACCTCTAACGTGAGCGCCGCCGCAATTTTGAAAATGCGCTCCTCGATGATGGCGACGGCTTTGCGCATGAGTTTGACGCGCTCTTGCCAGGGCATTTTGCCCCACGTTTGCGTGGCTTTGCGGGCGGCGGCCAGCGCCGCGTTGGCTTCATCGGCCCCGCCTTTTTGGAACACACCCAAAACCCAATCGGTGTTGATGGGGCTGCGTTTCTCGAACTTTTTGGCCGCTTTCACTTCTTTTCCGCCAATGATGAGGTCATACTCTTTACCCAGCGTTGCGCGTGTCTCCGTCAGCGCTTTTTCAAATTGGGTGTGCAATTCCTCTGGGGGATCGAACATAGTTGCGTAGGTGAGTTTGAACGACATGGTTTTATCTCCTGAGCGTATTGTGCCATATCTGCGGAGAGAGTGGCAGGGGTGACAAGGGTGATGCGGGCGTGGCGTGTTGTCTGTGTCTCTTTATAATGTTCTGTGCTTGCAGATTTTATTTTTGAGCAATGTATTGCCGTATCCGCTGGATGCCGGGCCGAAGGTGAGGGCGTATTACGTGTTGCGGGCGTTGGCGCAGCGGCACGATGTCTCGCTGATTTCCTTCACCCGCCCCAGCGACACGCCCGCCGCGCTGGCGCACTTGCGCAAGATGTGTGGCAAAGTCATCGCCTTGCCTATTTCGCGGGCAAAGTGGCGCGAGCCGGTTTACTTTGCTCAAAGCGCCGCAAAACATATTCCGTATCTCATTGCGCGAGATATGCGCCCTGAGATGTTTGAGGCTGTGCGCGCGGAATGCGCCGCCAACCCGCCGGATGTGATTCATGCCGACCAGCTTTCAATGGCTGCGTATGCTTTGGATGGCGCGGCGAAATGCCGCACGCTGGATGAACACAACGCGGTGTGGCGCATCGTGGAGCACATGCGCGATGCCGCCGCGAATCCCATCACCAAAATGATGTATGCCCGCGAGGCCGGATTGATGCGCGGCTATGAGCGCGAGATGTGCGGAAAGTTTAAGCATGTGTTCACCGTGAGCGAGGCCGACCGCGCCGCGCTAGGGCTTTTGCCGGGCGCATCCAGCGTTGTGCCCATTTGCATTGACCCGGATGAGTATTTGGTGGTTGAACCCAGCCCCGCAGCGAGCGATGTCCTTTTTGTGGGCACCGTGTTTTACCCGCCAAATGTGGATGCGGTGATGTGGTTTGCAAAAAATAGCTGGCCCGTGATCCGGCAAGCTCACCCGGCTGCGCGTTTTGTCATTGTTGGCGCAAGGCCTGCCCCGCAAATATTGGCGCTGGCTGCGCAAGATTCGCGGATCATCGTGAAGGGCTATGTGCCCGATTTGGCCGAGGTTCTGCGCGGGTGCGCCGCGTTCATCGCGCCCATCCGCGCGGGGGCGGGTATGCGCGTGAAAATTTTGGATGCGTGGGCGCGGGGCGTCCCGGTGGTAAGCACAACACTGGGGGCGGAGGGGATTGAGACGACCGATGGCGAAGATATTCTGCTGGCCGATGCGCCCGCCGCGTTTGCCGATGCTGTGATGCGGTTGCTGGCTCGCCCGGACGTGCGCCATCAGCTTGCGCGCAATGCCCGCGCCAAAGTTGAGACGCGGTATAACTGGCGGGTGAGATACGATGAAGTTGTGAGGAAGATAGAAGAGATTTGATAGAAGACGGGGGACGGAGGACGGATAGCCAAAGCCGTCTTCCGTCTTCCGTCTTCCGTCTGCAAAACCATGCGTTTAATTTACATCATCACCTATGCGCCCACACCTGTGCGGACGCGCTCATACAACCTGCTGCGGCAAATGGCGCAGCGCGGGCACGACCTCACGCTGGTGACCACGTTCCGCAACGATGAGGAAGCCGAGGCGGTGGAGGCGTGGCGCAAGCAGCGGGTGCGGGTCATCGCAAGCCCAATCTCAAAAGCGCAAACGGTGATGGCGCTGGGGCGGGGCGCGTTGAGCGGCGAACCCATGCAGGCGTGGTTTGATTGGCAGCCCGCGCTGGCGGCGCAGATAAAGAAGCTCATCACAACCGAGGTGTTTGACGTGGCGCACATTGAGCATGTCCGCGCGGCCAAGTATGGCCTGGCGATGATGGAGATTCCCAACCAAAGCGGCGTTTTGCAGGGGTTGAGCCGCGTGGCGGGCGGTGAGCCATCTGCCCAAATGGGCCGCCCGCCCATTGTGTGGGATGCGGTGGATTGCATCTCGGCGTTGTTTGAGCAAACGCGCCAACACGCAGCGGGGCAAAAATCGCGGTGGATGGCCGCCGCCGAGCTGGGGCGCACGCGCCGGTTCGAGACGCGTTGCGCGCGGAATTTTGACCGCACGTTAGCCATCAGCCAAAAAGACCGCGATGCGCTGGCCGCGCTTGCGCCAGAGCGCAGCGAACGCGCGGCGCAGGTGTGGCGGGCCGGTTTGGATTGCGATTATTTCGCGCCCCAAAATTTGCCGCGCGACCCATCTACCTTGATTTTTAGCGGCAAGATGAGTTACCACGCCAACGCCACGGCCGCCGCCTATTTGCTGAGCGAAATTATGCCGCGCGTGTGGCAGGCCAAACCGCAGACCAGGCTGAAAATTGTGGGGCAAAACCCGCCCGAAAGTTTGGGCAAGTTGGCCGCGCAGGCGGCGGGTGAGGTGGTTTTGACCGGGCGGGTGGAGGATATGCGCCCGCATTTGGCGCAGGCCACGCTGGCGGTTGCGCCGTTGGTGTATGGAGCCGGGGCGCAATTCAAAGTGCTGGAGGCGATGGGCATGGGCACGCCGGTGGTCGCATCACCGCTGGTGCTAAACGGCATTGCCGCCAGCGAAGGCGGGAACATTTTGATTGGCGCGGGAGCCGAGGCGTTTGCCCAAAAAATTCTGCTCGCGCTGGATGACGCGCCTTTGCGCCAACGATTGGGCGAAGCGGGCCGCGCCTTTGTGCTGGCCCATCACGCATGGCCGCAGGTGGCCGCCGACCTGGAGCAAATTTATCTTGAGGCGGGGTATGGGTAAACGCGCATTTGATTTGTGCGTTTCTGGCGCGTTGTTGGTTATGCTTAGCCCAGTGTTTTTGTTGATTGGGCTTTGGGTCAAGCTGGGTTCGGCGGGGCCGGTTTTTTACCGGCGGCGGGTGATGGGTCTTGGCGGCGGCCAGTTTGACGCGTTCAAGTTTCGCAGCATGGTGGTGGATGGCGACGCCGTTCTTTCCAAATTTCCAGACAAGGCCGAGGAATTGCGCCGCGCCGGAAAACTCAAGGATGACCCGCGCATCACCGGGGTAGGGCGGTTTTTGCGCAAAACCAGCTTGGATGAGTTGCCGCAACTGGTCAATATCTTTCGCGGGCAAATGAGCCTGGTTGGCCCGCGCATGATTCACCCCGACGAGCTGGCGCAGTACGGCGAACACGCCACGGAGCTGCTCACGGTTCGCCCGGGTTTAACTGGGTTATGGCAAGTGAGCGGGCGGAGCGGGGTGGGCTACGAGCAGCGCGTCCAACTGGATATGCGCTACATTCGCAGCCAAAGCGCGTTGCTAGACGCGCAAATTTTGCTCAAGACCATCCCCGCGGTTTTATTTGGGCGCGGGGCGTATTAGGCATTGGCGATTGGGGATTAAGGACAGGTGACAACCCTCAATATGTACCCCAAAACTCCGATCTAATACTTTGGTTTAGTCTTTCTCCTCGTATTCTAATATTTTACAAATAAATCCCCTGTTTTCCCTTGACAGAAAATTAAGAACCGGGTATTCTTCGAAAGTATCACCTAAAACCTTTTAGTAACTTAGAAAAACCTATGACAGCGCAATCAAAGTCACTCCTTCGCCAATTTGTTCATCTTGTTGTTTCGTTAATGATTGCGTTTGGCGTATTTACGCCGAATGCGCAGATGGCGCGCGCGCTTGATGCTAGTCGCGAAGAGATAAACGCGCCTTCTGCGCCGCAACTGGCGTGTTCGGGCACGGCAGCGGGTGATGGCACGATTGTTTCAGCCGAGTTGCTTCACGATAACACCGTGAGCACGTGGCTGACGCCTACCATTGGCATCACGTCATCTGGCACGGCAAGCGTGTATTTGCGCACCTGCCAGAATGATGTGCAGAGCGTTGAGCTGTTGGTTTGGACAGAAGGTTGGGGCGCCACCCCGCGCTGGATTTACACCGCCACAATTGATAGCACTGATCCCGCTGGCCCATACTCCATTTGGAAATACAACGTGCCCGGCCCCGGCTCAAGCATCAATATGTATTATCAATTCCGCATTACGGATGGCGCCACGGTCGGACATTTTCACGCCGCCAGCGGCAACTTTGGGGGGGGCGTGTGGGCCGTCGGCGCATCACCGGTCAACCCATCTTGGAAAATTGCCAACATTGCCTCGCCGCCGCAGGAGTTTGTGGTGCCTTCATGGGTGAAAGACGCGGTGTTCTATCAAATTTTCCCCGACCGTTTCCGCGATGGCAACAGCTCCAACAACTTTAACAACCGCACGGTGTATGGCCCATCATCCTGCAGCGGATATACCGGCTCGGGCGCGCCTGCTTGTATCACATCTTTGCACAGCACCTGGACAGAAGATGTGGTTCAGCCGGGTTACGGCATAGACTTCTTCGGCGGCGACCTTGCGGGCGTTACCGAAAAAATAAACGCGGGCTACTTTAACGATCTTGGGGTGAACACGCTGTATCTCAACCCCATCTTCATGGCTTCGTCTAACCACGGCTACGATACAAATAACTATTATGTGATCAATGACCGCTTTGGCAACCTTGCAGATTTTGATACGCTGATGGCGGCGGCCAACGCGCACGGCTTGCGCGTCATTTTGGATATGGTGTTTAACCACGCCGGAATGGACAGTGTTTACATTGATAAAAACAAAACAAACAACGGCGCGTGCGCCAGCGCCAGCTCGCCATATCGCGCGTGGTTCACCACGGGCGGGCAGGGCACGGCGTTTAGCTGCGATGCCGGCTGGGGCTGGAAAGGCTGGTATAGCTACGAGACCATCCCCGAACTGGTGGATGGCAACCAGGATATGCGCAACTTCTTGTTTGCAGGCGGCAGCCCGCAAATACCAGCGTTCGCGAGCGGCAAGAGCGTCTCGCAATACTGGCTGGATCGCGGCGTGGCGGGCTTCCGCTACGACGTGGCGCAAGACATCACCGCTGACTTCTTCCAGAACATGCGGCCTTACATTAAGCAGACGTATGGCACGACCCAGACGTTGATGTTGGGCGAAGTGACCGGCGGTTGCCAGCCAGCCGGGTTGGGGCGCATCAACTCGCAGGAATTGGACAGCATGATGAACTACTGCTTCCGCGACTGGATTCAAGCCTACGCGGGCGGTGGCTGGACCCCCACCCAGTTTGATTCGGCCTTCCAGAGCTTCCGCAACAACTTCGGTCAGTCATCGCTGTATGCCATGATGAACCTGATCAGCAGTCATGACAGCCCACGCATGATCAGTCTGTTGAGCGAAGACAAGACAAAGCTGAAGTTTGGCGTGATTGTGCAGATGACCATCCCCGGCGCGCCCAGCGTATATTACGGCGATGAAGTGGGCGTGAGCGGCAACGGCGACCCCAGCAACCGCCGCACCTATCCCTGGTCAGACAAAGGCGGCAGCCCGGATACGGCGTTGTATAACCATTTCAAAACGTTGATTGGCATTCGCAACCAGCATTCCGCGCTGCGCGGGGGTTCTTTCACAACGCTGCTGAAAGATGCCACGTTTTACAGCTTTTTGCGGACGGATAACGGCGAGAAAATCGTCGTCATCCTGAACAACACGGGCGCGGCGGGCACGGCCACTGTGCCGGTAAGCTCGTATTTGGCGGATGGCGCTGTGCTGACCGATTTGTTGAACGGCGGCACGGTCACGGTGAGCGGCGGCAACATCTCCACAAGCGTGGGGGCGCAGTGGGGGCGCATTTTGCGGATTGCGGACACAACCACGCCCACGCCAACCCCAACCGCCACGCCAACCGTGACGGGCACACCGCCCACCAGCACGCCCACCCCAACGCCCACAAACACCTCCAATGTGACGAATACGCCAACGGCCACGGCCACATCTACCCCAGCGGCAACCAACACGCCCACCGCCACGCCCACCCAGGCAACTGTGGGTTGCGGCCCGCACATCATTACCGATACCACGAGCACCACCGCCACGAATGATGGCACGGTGAACACCGGCGAATACGTTGGCTACTCGTGCGGCATAAACAGCGGGTTTGCCAATGTGATAGGCAGCGGCGCAAAACTGCATGTGGATAGCGACTCGCTTGGCAACTTGAACTTTGGCCTGGTCACCGGCGGCGGCAACTTGAATGACATCGCGGTGATCTATATTGACTCCACATCCGGCGGCTTTACCCGCACTACAAACTTTACGGATGTGGCCGATGCTCACCGCGCGGCCATCAGCGGGCGGGGCACCGGCGGCGGGCAATCGGCGATCACCTTTGCCCCAACTTTTGCGGCTGATTACGCCATCGCTTTTAATGGAACTTATGCTGGTTTGTGGCAGTTGGCGAACAATGGCTCACATACGTGGATCGCCGCAATTACAAAGACATTGGCAGGCACACCCCAAAATTGGGAGCTGAGCGGTCTTACCATGAGCCAGCTCGGTCTCACGGTGGGCGGGTCTTTCCGGTATATCGCCACGCTCATCAACGCGTCAAACGGTTACCGCTCGGACGAGTTCCAAGGTGTGGCCGCCAGCACAGTGACTTTGTTGAAAAATGGAATCATGTCGGCGAACATAAACCCCGGCACGAATCCAGTCACCCTGGCAGCGGGAGATTGGGACACGTTTAACTCTTATAGCCAGGTGGCGGCAACCTCAACCAGCACCCCAACGCCAACGCCAACACCAACCGGAGTACCTCCGTCAACAGCCACACCTACGCCTACCAGCACGCCAACTTCAACCGGGGTGCCTCTATCAACGGCTACACCTACGCCCACGGCCACCAGCGCGGGCAACTTTGGTGCCAGCCAGAACTGCGATATTTTCTGGAGTCAGAATTTGCATGATACGTTTGACCCCAATTACCGCAGCCTGACCGGCCCAGTGGCGGCGGGCAGCGCCAGCACAATCAAGCTGCGCATCCGCGTGGCGCAAAATGACATCACCACCGCTCGTGTGCGGGTGTGGGATGACCTGGCCAATACTTCTTCGTATTACGCGATGACGCAGGATACCCTGTTTGACACCGACCCGGTGAGCTACGACTATTGGTATGTCAATCTTCCGCTGCCTTCCACGCCAGATATTTTGTATTACTTCTTTGAATTGAATGATGCAGGCAACGGCTCGTGCACGGCAGATCAGGATTTTTATGTGGATGATGATGTGAAACTGTATGGCGGCGGTTACGGCGCCATGAGCGATGCCTATGATGATTCGCGCAGCTTCCAGATCACGATTTACGACCCGAACTATGCCGTGCCCTCATGGATGCAGAAAGGCATCGTGTATCAGATTTTCCCGGATCGCTTCCGCGATGGCAACTCGGCCAACAACCCGGCGGCTGGGCGCTTCTTTTACAACGAACCGGGCGGCACCATTCTCCGCTCAAATACTTCAACGTGGAACTCAACCATTTGCGACCCGCGCAATATCACATCGCCGACATGCGCGGGCAAATATAGCCAGAACTTTTATGGCGGCGATCTGGCGGGTGTGACCCAAAAGATCAACGAAGGCTATTTTGACAATTTGGGCGTGACTGTGATTTATTTGAACCCAATTTTCGAATCGCCATCCAACCACAAATATGACACAGCCAACTACCTGAAGATTGACCCGGATTTTGGCACAAAGGCCGACTGGGATGCGATGGTGGCAGCTGCCAGCGCACACAATATGAAGTTGGTTTTGGACGGTGTGTTCAATCACGTGTCTTCGGATAGCAAATATTTTGACCGTTATCACCGCTATGACGCGGCGGGCAACATCACCGCGCCAAATGGCGGCAGTGATGATGACAGCGGCGCGTGTGAAGCTGGGTCGTCGGCGTTCTACTCGTGGTTTTACTTCCCGGCCACCGGTAACGCAGGCATGGATGGCTCGCCGCCTTCGGTGGTGGTGTACTGCGCCAACGGGGCAGGCAATGCCAATCAGAGCTATGAGGCTTGGTATGGATAGTCATCGCTGCCAAAGCTTCAGGCCACATCTACCCAGGTGAGAACGCTGATTTATAGCAACGGCACAAGCTCGGTGGGGCCGTATTGGGTGAACCAGGGAGCAAGCGGATGGCGCTTTGACGTGGGCGGCGATGTTGACCCAGGCTTGGTCAACGATACGACAAACACGTATTGGGAGCAATTCCGCGTGGCTGTGCGGGCGCAATACAGCCAAACAGTGATGTTGGGCGAGGAATGGGGCGATGCCAGCGCCTGGCTGCTGGGCAACGAATGGGACAGCGTGATGAACTATCGCTTCCGCAGCGCGGCCCTGAGCTGGCTTTTCACGGGATGCAGCGGCAACGGGTGCGCGGGTGTCTCGCCCAACCGCCAGTTTTCTGATAATGACAGCAACACTGCAAGCAGCAGCGGCCCCATCCGCGAAGTGGACGCGCTGCCCTCGGCGTTCAACGCCCGCCTGCGCTCCATCCAGGAAGATTACCCGCCCATGGCGTTTAAGGCCATGCTGAACCTGGAAGGCAGCCACGACACCAACCGCTTGCGCTTCTTGCTCAAGAAAGTGAACAATGACAGCGACACCGCGGCGGTGCAACGCATGAAGGAATGGTGGATGTTTGCCTACACCTATGCGGGCGCGCCAACACTGTATTACGGCGATGAAGTCGGCCTTTCGCAAGATGGCGTGTGGGATGGCTCGCAGTATCAGGATGACCCGTATAACCGCGCGCCGTTCCCATGGGGTGACACGCCAGGCTCGTTCAGCGCCGACACGTCTAACCTGCAACCGTTTGCGCGCAAGATGGCGAGCATCCGCAATAGCTACCCAGCCTTGCAGGATGGGGATGTGCAACACGGAATTGTGATTGACGATGCCAACCGGATGTATGGCTTTGCGCGCACCAATGGTTCGCAAACAGCGTTGATTGTGCTAAATCACTCAACTTTGTCGCATAACGTAACGCTGAACGGGCTGAACGCGGCGCCGTATAACCTGCCTGATGGAACGGTGCTGTATGACGCGATAGAGGGAAATCTTTACACCGTGAGCGGCGGCAGTGTGACCGCGCCAGTGAACCCGGATTGGGGCATTGTGCTGCTGGAGAAGAATAAGATTGAAACGCCCGCCGCGCCAAATGCCAGCGCGAAGTTGACAGGCGCGACCAGTGTAAAGATTTCGGCGCCATTTGTGTTTACCGACACGCTGGGTAACCGCGAGACGGCCACGCAATACGCCGTGTATCGCAGCGCCGTGGCTGGCTTTACGCCCGGCCCAGCCAACTTGCTGGCTACGATAAACCCGGCGGCATTTGGCAGCGCAGAAGGCGTTACTTACACAGATGCCGCGGCCGCAGGCACGTTGTATTACCGCCTGTGCGCCATCAACCATGCAGGCAATATGACGTGTAGCGCTGCGATTGCGCCCGCGCGAAAGATGGTTTACGTTCCAAATACGTTGCGCGAGGTGAGCGCAGGCTGGTAGAAAAAATCTTGGCGGGGTGGACTGAATTTAGCCCACCCTGCGCCATACTCGGAGATACCCATGAAGTGAACGACTTTAGGTATATTTTTGCAAGTAGAAGGGAATCTATTTTTATGTTCTTTTACGGGCTTCTTGCAAAAATATGCGAGTTAGTAATTAGGTTTGCCTTGAAGCAAAGCCAAGTTATGTTAAAGAAATTGACTTTTGCAAGAGGTTTAATGCTTGACAGGTGAGTTTATGAAACAAATTCCTTCGCAAAACACGAAAAAAGTCTATATTTCCAAGGTCGTCGAACGAATTGCCCGAACCGGGATGAGCCTGTTACTGGCGGGCGCAACGCTTTATGCCACGCCATTGCACGCAGCCGCAACTGGCACGGTTGGCAATAATCCAGATTTTGTTGATAGCATTCTTGCGCCACAAGATGGCGCATTAGACGGGACAATCGGCCAGCAGTATGGTTCCACCCGTCAGATAGATATTGACTTTGATGGCTGGTGCACGAACACCGGTGAACTAGGCGATTTGATTGATTACAACGCTTATTCTGCGTCATCAGCCGGTAGCAACCAATGGTATTTCTCGTTTGTGGTGGATTCATCGCAGGCGTTTGATAGCGGCTCGTATTACAGTGACCCCGCGAGTGGGGTGAGTTACATCATTCCAATTGATTTGTCATCCAACGGCACGGCCGCAAATGGCTCAATTGACTTTCAAACGGCAGGGTCCTGGAGAAGAAACGCAAAGGCGGCTGGTGATTACTTTATCGCTTTGTATCCCAGCGGCCCCAGCCAGTTGACCGCGCAATTGTGGCTGGGAGATCGCAGCGCCATGGTTGGTTCATCATGGACGGTAACGCCTATTTTGGTGGCGAATCGCTGGCAGGTGGAGCTGAACATCCCGACGTCGGTTTCCAGTTTGGCCACGGGGCCTAGCTTGACCACGAACGAGACCATGTCTAGCACGGTCTTCTCTACCCAAAACAGTGACTTTAATGGTTCCACTGGCGGGTTTGTGATAGACAGCGCGAACGGCATTTCCAACTGCGGAAGTGGCATCCCCAGCCCGACATCATTTTCTAATGGTGGATATGGCGAATTCTCCACGACGTTTGGGCCGGGCGCGACCCAGGGTTCGATGGTGGGCACGTTGCTGGCTTGCAACTCCACCACCCGCCCAACCGATACCGGCGTGACAAATGACCGCCAGTGCACCAGCCTTCCGGCGCGCACAACGATCACCCCGCTTGCCGCCGATGCCAACCAGTGCGTCATCAGCCCTGCCGGTTTGTTGATTGATGGTGTGATTAATACCAATTACACGATGCTGACCGAGGCCGGTTTTGCCGGGCCATATCAAGGTGGAGATTCCGCTCGCTCGGACTTTCAAGGTGAGTCATCGGCGTATCAGTATTACCAGGGCACAAGCCCGACCACCGGCGGTTTGGGAAATCTTTACACGGCATCGGATAACGCTGGCGTGAAGGGCGCATCAGATATCACGGGCGTTTTGGCGTATGCTGATCCTAACTATCTTTACATCATTGTGGATGGCCCATCGGCTTTGGGTGGGTTGGGCAGCATGGCGACTGAGCCAAAGGATTTCAGCAATCTGTTTGTGGCGATTGACATGCCCGGTGTGAGCAGCGCCACCAATACCGGCGGCACAATGGCAAGTGAGGCAGTCAACTCGCCCGATGGCCGTCGTGTCAACTTTAAGGGCTGGGCTCCCGACTATGCCATCGAAACAGTTTGGGCGGGTGACAACACAACCGTTGGCGCATCCAAACTATGGTCGGCGGCAGGGGCATGGGGCAGCTCGGCAGATTTCAACACCACTCTTTCCACCAACACGGGCAGCGCCGGAACGGGCTTGTATTTTGGGCGGATGGGATACGGCGATCCCACGAATCGTAAGGGACGCTGGGAGTATGCCATTCCCTGGTCAAACTTGGGTGGCAAGCCTGCCAGCCTGGATCAAATTAAGCTGGCTGTGTATACCACTGGCGACAGCAACGTGGAGTCAGGGGTAAACGACTGGGATGTGTACGATAGCGCCTCTGGCATTGGGCAGGGATGCAGTGGCTTAGGTTGTCACGAGCGCCTTGGCGATGATCCGACTGATGGCGATAGCTCGGCGCAAACTGGCAGCGAGAGCGACCTCTCGTTGTATGTGGGTCAGACCGACCCGACCAATAACTTTGAGCCTGCCAGCGATCGCACCACGAACGATGTGGACACGATTGAGGAATATTTTGTGTTCACAATTCCATCCACCCAATTGTCATGCTTGAGCTCTGTGCTCATTGGTGATCACATTTGGCAGGACAACGGTCTGGTGGATGGGATCTATCAGGCGACGGACACAAATCTGCAAGGCGTGGTTGTGACGGCGACGAGCAGCACGGGCGTAGTGTATACGGATGTGACGGACGCGAACGGGATGTATACGATCACGGTTTTGCCAAACGCGACATACACCGTGACGTACTCGCCGGTGCCAATGCTGAGCCCGAGCAATGCCGGGACGATCGTGACGAGCACGGCGACGAATGACACG
>DAORUN010000010.1:0-6606 GCA_035433205.1 Thermoflexales bacterium
GCGATGAGCGAAAACACGCGGGCGGGTTTTGCAGATAGTTGCGCTGGCATGAGTTGGGGGGAATTTTATGCCAACGCCGTTTAGCGCTCCGGGCGCATCCCAACAAGTTGGGCAAAGCGCCCGGAGCGCTTGAGATGTTAATTCAACCGTGAGCCAGAAAAATCTATGCCAGACGCGGCGAGGAAATCCATTTCTTCCAACGCATCGGCGGCGGCATCGGCAATTTCGTCGTCATCCGATTCGGCGGCCTGCTCCAGGAAGGTGCGGGCCTGGGCGTTGCCAATCATCGCCAGCGCATCAATCGCAGAGATGGCGACAAACGGGAGCGGGTCGTCAATCAGCTTGCCCAGCACGGGCACAACATCCACCATCTCCAGCGAACCCGCGGCGGTGGCGGCCTCGGAGCGCATGTCCTCGTTGGGGCTGGAAAGTTCTTTGCGCACAAAGTCCTCGTAGGCTTCGTTGGCGCTAACACCCATCGCGGTCATCGCGCTCACGCGCAGGTTTTCATCCTCGGATTTGTAGGCCGAGCGGATGCGGTAATCCACTTCCTCGTTGGTCACGCTGGCTACCGAGATGAGGGCGTTGCCATACACCGGCGAGGTCTCGGCCTCGGTGAGCAACGCGCCCATGAGCGCGGCGTACGCTTTGTCGTAGCGGCGCTCGCCCAGCTTGCCCAGCACGCCAGCCAAAATAAATACGCTCAGCGAATCGGCGGCCTCGGCGCGAACTTCCTCGCTGGGGTCGCGACGCAATATTTCGCACAGCGGATCAAGCAGCCTGTCATCCGAGTTGAATTGCAGCCCTTCGAGCGCGGCCAGCCGCACCCGGGGATCGGGATCGGTCATGATGCGCATGAAGATCGGGTCGTAATTTAGCTCGAACTCGTCTTCCAGTTGGGTGGCCAGTTTTTCGGCCACATAAGCGCGGCGGTCTGGCGCGATGCCATCCCACGCAGCCGCAAACTTTGCCAGTTTTGGCTCATCCAACTCGTTTAGCGTTTTGAGCGCGGCATTGCTCAGCGGTTCTGCGCCACTCATGGCGCTTAAAGTTTCGGCGAAAGAGAATTTTTTCTTGTCTGACATTTTTAATTAACGTGGATGAAAAGGATAAAAAGAATGAATTGGATGAACAGGAAAAACCCTGCTCATCCAGGTTCAAAATTTAGGGCAAAACCACCGGCTTGACAAGATCCATCACCACGATGACAACCGCGAGGGCGAGGACGAAGATCATGCCAACGGCGTGCACCCATTGCTCGCGGGCGGGGTCTACCCGGCGGCCACGAATGGCCTCGATGAAAATGAAGACCAACCGACCGCCATCCAACGCAGGGATGGGCAGCAAATTGGACAAGCCAATGAGGAAGCTGAGGATGCCCGCAAAGCGCACAAAGGCGAACAAACCTTGTTGAAGGAGCGACGCGCCAATCATGGTGATGCCCACCGGGCCAACGGGCCGCGCCTGCTCCAGCGTCATGCGGCCAGAGATGAGGTCGCCCGGCAAGCGGGCCATCCCTTTGAGCATGGTCGCCAAATCGTCAAACGCCATGCTCGCGGCCTGCGGCACGGTGTAATTGACGCGAGCGCTGCTGACCACCGGGAAGCCCAGAGACACACCCAGCGGCGCGGTGGCGTCGGCGTTGGCGGGGATGGCGCCCTTGAGCGTAATTTCGCTCGTGGCGGCCCCATCTTTGCGTTGAACAATTGCGGTGAACTCTTTGCCCACCGAGGCGCGGGCCTGGTCGCGCAAATGGGTCGGCTCGATGGCCGCGCCATCACCCGCGAGTTTTTCCAGCATGTCCACGCCGTTGACCGAGAGCACGACGTCGCCTTGCTTAAAGCCAATGGCCTGCGCGGGCGAGCCATCGCGCACGCTGTCTATGCGGTAACGCACGGCGGTGGGCTGCTCGGCCAAAACCAAATAGGCAAAAAACAAAATGACGACGGCCGAGAGAAAGTTTGCCAGCGGCCCGGCAAAAATGATGACCGCCCGCCAGAATTTGCTGGCCGCGCTAAAACTGCGCGGGTCGTCGTGGGCGTCATCGGGGTTTTCGCCGGTCATGCGCACAAACGCGCCAAAGGGCAGCCAGTTGAGCGAATAGGTCGTATCGCCGCGCTGGGCCAGCTTGACCGCGCGGGGCGGCAAGCCCATGCCAAATTCTTCTACGCGCACGCCCGCGCGTTTGGCGGCCAGAAAGTGCCCCAGCTCGTGCACCAGCATCAGCGGGCCAAGCAGGACGATAAACACAAGAAATAGTGTGATTGGATTCATGTAATTGTTGGTTGTTGGTTACTCGTTAACCTCAGGCTCAACTATAACTATCAGAGGGATATTAGACCAGATGGGAATGAGGGGATTTTAAGCATAGCGAGATAATCCACTTGGAGATTCAATGGATATCAAATTTCTTGTCGCGCTTTTGCCCATCATCTTCATGCTCCGCGACTTTGAAGAGATCATCATGTTCAAGCCGTGGCTGATGAAAAACCGCGCCGAAGTGCGACGGAGATTCCCCGCCGTTGATCGCGTGCTAACCAAAAGCCACGATCATCTTTCCACCTCGGCATTTGCGGTGGCGGTTCTGCACGAACTTTTGATCATCGCGGTCATCACCTATGCCTCGTTGTTTAGCAACACGTATCACTGGTGGTTTGGGGCGTTTGCGGCATTCTCGCTGCACTTGCTGGTTCACATTGCGCAATGGATCATCTTTGGCAAATACGTGCCGTTTGTCATCACCTCCATCGTGTTGTTGCCATACTGCGTGTTTACGCTCACCCAGTTTTTGCAAGTTACCAGCATGACACCCGCGCAGATGGCGCTCTGGGCGGGGATTGGCATCGCGATCACGCTCGCCAGCTTTCCATCCGCGTTTTTCTGGGCGGGCAAGTTTGAGGCGTGGAAGAGCGCGTATCTCTCCCCCACCCTCTAAGCCCCAGCGCCATCTTAAGGCGCGGCGTGTTTGTTTCTAGCGCGGCACAATTTTGATGGTTGTGGCTTTTATCTCTGGCACAACCATTGGGGCCACGTATTGCGGGTAACGGGTGTATTTGGCGCGGTAGGCTGCGTCAATCTGATTGTTAATGTCGGCATCCGTCTCATCCGCAAACGCCACGGCCTTATCAACCCCGCCAGCTTTTATGCGCCCCTCGCGCCGCGCCTGAACCCCGCGATACCAACCCCCGGCGGGGCCTCGCGCCGAGCGGACATAGATGTCATCGCCTACGCGCACAGCCCAAATCGTCACAAACTTGCGCAGCGTATCATCTTTTCGCAAGGCCGCGATCTCCAGTTCTTCGGCTTTTTCAATTTTGTCCAATTCATCTTTTGTCCAAACTGCCATGTGTATCTCCTTTGCATTTCTTGCCGTTAAAGCGAACCCGTTTCCGCGTCTTTTGCGCAAGTTGATTTCTCATCTTATTAATTGATTCAATACCGGTCGCCCACAACCTTAATTTGCTCCATGGCGGTCTTGAGTTGGCTGAGATCATCCGCCGTTAATTGAACATTGACCGCGTCATTGTTTTCATCCAGCCGTTCCAGTTTGCGCGAGCCTGGGATGGGCACGATCCAGGGTTTTTGCGCCAGCAGCCAGGCGAGGGCAATCTGGGCGGGCGTGGCTTTTTTCTTCGCGCCCATGCTCTCCAAAAGATCAATCACCACGCGATTGGCCTTGATCGCCTCTGGCGTAAAGCGCGGGTTGCGGCTGCGAATGTCTGTGCTGGAGTAAGTTGTGCTTTCATCCACTTTGCCGGTCAGGTAGCCGCGCCCCAGCGGGCTGTATGGCACCAGACCAATGCCAAGCTCTTCCAGCGTGGGCAAAATATCCTTTTCGATGTCTCTCCACCAGAGCGAATACTCGCTTTGCAGGGCGGTCACGGGCTGAACGGCGTGAGCGCGGCGAATCTGGTTCGCATCGGATTCCGAAAGCCCAAAGTGCTTAACCTTTCCGGCTTGAATCAAGTCTTTGACCGCGCCAGCCACATCCTCAATTGGCACGTTTGGGTCGGGGCGATGTTGGTAAAACAAGTCAATCGCATCCACGCGCAGGCGCTTGAGCGAGGCCTCGGCCACGCGCTTAATTTGCTCCGGGCGGCTGTCTTGGCCCGCGGCTGTGACCGGGCCTTTGACCGGGTCGTGTCTCCAGCCAAATTTTGTGGCAATCACCACCTGGCCTTTGAATGGCTCCAGGGCTTCGCCCACCAATTCTTCGTTGGTAAATGGGCCATACACCTCGGCGGTGTCAAAAAACGTTACGCCGCGTTCAACCGCCTTGCGAAGAAAGTCAATCATCTCTTGCTTGTCGGTTGGCTTGTCGCCAAAGCTCATTCTCATGCAGCCCAAGCCAATGGCCGAGACTTCCAAACCGCTATTTCCAAGTTTTCGTTTTTGCATTTTTAATCTCCTTGCATCCAGTAAAACCCGCATCTTCAAAAAAATATTGTATGTTTTTTTGCTTTGGATGGATATAATGAATCTTGAGGAAAATTGAACAATCCTGCAAACATTGTGAGCAATGGAAACCAAACCCCCGCGATACCCCTTCAACACGCGGGAGGAAAAACGCGCCAGCTACAAGGCCACCAGCGCGAGCTGGCCGAGCTGATTGAGAATGCCATCCACCACCAGGACGGAAAAATTGAGCCAATTAAGGGCTTGCATTTCAATCGTCTGTCCTCTCCGGTCAATGCCGCCCACGCCGTATCTGTGCCTTGTTTTTGTGTAATTGCCCAGGGCAGCAAAGAAATTTTCTTGGGCGATAAGCGATTTCTGTATGACCCATCCCACTATTTGCTTATTTCGGCCAAGTTGCCAACGGTGGGTTGTGTTTTGGAGGCGTCTGAGGAGCGACCTTATTTGAGTCTGCGGCTGGAGCTTGAGCCAGCGGTGGTTAGCTCGGTGATGATGGAGGCGGCGCGGGCAGCGCCACAAAGCCGCGCCGATGTGAAGGCCGTCAATGTGAGCGGGCTGGATGCGGATTTACTGGACGCGGTGGTGCGGCTGGCGCGGCTGGTAAACGCTCCCGCCGAAGCGCCCTTCCTCGCCCCGCTCATCACGCGAGAAATTGTGTACCGTTTGTGGATGGGAGAGCTGGGCGACCGGTTGCGCTACATCGCGGCGTCCAGCGGCTACACCCCGTTCATCATTCAGGCCATCAAACGCTTGCATCAAGATTTTGACCAGCCGCTGCGCATTGGCACCATCGCTCACGAGGTGGGCATGAGCGTCTCCGGCTTTCATCACCAGTTTAAGGCCGTAACCGCCATGAGCCCGCTGCAATTCCAAAAACGGCTGCGGCTTCAGGAAGCCCGCCGTCTGATGCTGGGCGAGGGGCTAGACGCCGCCAGCGCAGGGTACCGCGTGGGGTATCAGGATGCCTCGCACTTCAATCGGGAGTACAAGGATCTGTTTGGCCTGCCGCCCATGCGCGACGTGGAACGCCTGCGGGAAACCGCTCAAGTCAACCGCGTTTTGCGGGCGGAGTAAGCGAGCCTTTGCGCCCGCTTTGTTTGCTTACCTAAAACAGACGTTAGGCAGCTGCGTGATCACGAATCATCACCAACGCCATCTTAAAATTGGTGATGGCTTTTACGGCGTGCGTAACGCCCGCGGGCAAAACAAGCATTTGTCCCGTGCTGAGGTGATACGCGGTTCCGCCAAGCATGACTTCGGCTTCGCCATCCAGCGCAATCAGCGGCGCATCGTAAGGCGCGGTGTGCTCGCTCAGGCCCTCGCCTTGGGCAAACGCGAACAACGTAAACGTGCCAGCCTTTTTGTTGATGACGGTTTTGCTCACCACCGAGTTGGGCTGGTATTGCACAAGGTCGGTGAGGGTGTGGACGGTGTTAGTCATACCGCAGATTTTAGCGGATCGTGAGGATGACGGGGAACCGAAGACGGAAGACGGTTAATTGCCGTCCTCCGTCTTCGGTCTTCCGTCCTAAACAACGATATTCACCAGCCGCCCCGGAACGACCAGAACCTTGCGGGCGGGCTTGCCTTCCATGAATTTCTGCGCGCCAGCGGTGGCCAAAGCGACTTCGCGCACGGTGGCCTCATCTGCCCCAGATGCAACCGTGATGCGGTCGCGCACTTTGCCGTTCACCTGCACCGCGATCTCGACTTCGTCCTCGCGGGCCGCAGCCTCATCGGCCACCGGGAAAGCCTGCTGGTGGATGGAATACCCGTGCCCCATCTGCGCCCAGATTTCCTCGGCCATGTGCGGCGCAATGGGCGCCAACAGCCGCACCAAAATATCCACGCTCTCTTTCCACGCGGGCGTGCCCACCAGCCCGGCATCTCGCGCTTTGAACAGCGCGTTGGTGAATTCCATCATGGCTGCCACAATCGTGTTGAAGCTAAACGACTTCAAATCGCGCTCGTAGCGCATGATGGTTTGATGCGCGATGCGGCGAAGGTCTTTCTCGACAGCGGACGATGGACGATGGACGTTAGACGATGAATCTCCATCGTCCATCGTCTGTCGTCCATCGTCTATTTCCTCGGCAAACAACGCAATCCGCCACACGCGATCCAGCCAGCGGCGTACGCCCGGCACACCCTGCGTATTCCACGGCACAGTTTGGGCAAAGTCGCTGATGA
>DAORUN010000010.1:6706-34337 GCA_035433205.1 Thermoflexales bacterium
ACGCCCGGCACACCCTGCGTATTCCACGGCACAGTTTGGGCAAAGTCGCTGATGAACATCTCGAACCCGCGCAGGGCATCCGCGCCATGCTCGGCGATCACCTCATCTGGCGTGATGACGTTGCCCTTGGATTTGCTCATCTTCTCAAAAAATTCGCGGCCTTTGTCATCCACCCGTTTGTTTGGTGAGAGGATCATGCCCTGGTTACGCAACGCCTTAAACGGCTCAATCGCGTTCACCACGCCGATATCGTGCAGCACTTTGAACCACATGCGGGCATACAGCAAATGCAGCACGGCGTGTTCCGCGCCGCCCACATACATATCCACCGGCGACCAGTAATTGATCTTCTCCGGGTCGCCAATAATTTTGTCGTTGTGCGGGTCGGCAAAGCGAATGTAATACCAGGATGAGCAGGCCCAGGTCGCCATCGTGTCGGTCTCGCGGCGGCCATCTGGCGCGTTCACAAATGATGGAATCGTGTCCAGCGGAGATTCGCCGTTTGGCCCCGGCTCGTATTGCGGCACATCGGGCAAGATCACCGGCAACGCGCTCTCTGGCACGGTCACAGGGCCATCGGCGGTGTGCACAATGGGGATGGGCGTGCCCCAATACCGCTGGCGGCTAATCAACCAATTGCGAATGCGGTAATTGACGCGCCGTTTGCCAAAGCCCAACTTCTCGCAATACTCGGTGGCCATGCGGATGCAAGCTTTGCCATCTGGCCCGGTGCCCAAGCCGGTGATGGGGCCGCTGTTCACCATCACGCCTTCCTTTTCCTCGTACGCCCTTTCCATCAACGATGAATCCGCCGTCCACCGTCTTCCGTCTTCGGTCTGCGGTTGCACCACCACTTTGATGGGCAAACCGAACTTGCGGGCAAAGTCAAAGTCGCGCTGGTCATGGGCGGGCACGGCCATAATCGCGCCGGTGCCGTAACCCATCAGCACATAGTCCGCCGTCCAAACCGGTATCTTTTCTCCGTTCACCGGGTTGATGGCATACGCGCCGGTGAAGACGCCGGTCTTGTCCTTGCCTTCTTCCGTGCGTTGCTCATCGGTCTTGCCCTTGGCCTGGGCGATGTATTTCTCAACCGCCGCGCGTTGCTCTGCGGTCGTGATCTGCAACGTCAGCGGGTTCTCTGGCGATATCACCATGAACGTCGCGCCCCAAAGCGTGTCTGGGCGGGTGGTAAACACGCGAATAGACGGGAGACGGGAGACGGGAGACGGCTGTCCGTCCTCGGTCTTCCGTCCTCCGTCTAATTTAAACTCCACCTCCGCCCCCTCGCTCTTGCCAATCCAGTTTTTCTGCATGGTCACGATGCGCTCCGGCCAGTCCACCGTGTCCAAATCGTTAATCAAACGCTCGGCAAACGCGGGAATGCGAAAGAACCACTGGTTAAACGTGCGCTTGATGACCAGTTCGCCGCTGCGCCACGCGCGGCCATTCTCCACTTCCTCATCGGCCACCACCACCTTGTCTTTGGGGTCCCAATTCACCGTGCTTTCTTGCTGGAAGGCCAACCGGAAGTTGGACAAATACGTGTTCTGTTCGCGCTTGCTCATGCCGCGCCATTCTTCCGCGCTGATGGGTTTCGCGCCTTTCGTGACCACGCCCACAAACTCGGCGTGTGTGTCAATGTAATCAAAAATTTGCTGCGAGCCACGCTCAGCCAGTTCCTTCTCCAGGTCGGCAATGGGCGTGGTTTTATTTTTGCGCGGGTCATACCACGAGTTGAAAATCTGGACAAAAATCCACTGCGTCCAGCGGTAATAATCATCGTGGGCGCTGTTTATCAACCGCGACCAGTCGTAGCTCAACCCCATCAACTTGTATTGGCGCACGTAATTTGCGCTGTATTTTTCGTTCAGGTCGTGCGGGTTCACCTTCAGCTTAATAGCCGCGTTCTCGGTGGGCAGGCCAAACGCGTCAAAGCCCATTGGGTGCAAAACGTTGTAGCCCTTCATGCGGTAATACCGCGCAATCACATCCGTTGGCACATAGTTGCGGGCGTGGCCCACGCTCATTCCTTCGCCCGATGGATACGGATAAAAATCGAGAATGTAATACTTGGGCTTGGAGGCGTCTGTGCCGGTTTTGTACAGCTGATCTTGTTCCCAGCGCTTTTGCCACTTGGGTTCAATTTCCTGCGGAATGTATTTGTCGCTCATTTTGGTTTTCCTCGCTTGCGCGTTTATGCGCGTTTAAAAACTTCTGTGCAAATCTTGATCGTTCATCACCAAAACACATTTACGGAGCGTGATTAAAACGCCCCTAACTAAGGCTGAACCGGGTGAATCGTTTGCTCATCATAGGTTTGTTTGTTCAAAATCAAATAGACTTACGCAAAAATCAAAATCGTCATTCCCGCGCACGCGGGAATGACGGATATCCTTCTAACTCGCCGAAAAACAAAAATCCCACTCGTCTTTTCAGGGACGAGTGGGATTCGTGGTACCACCCTGATTTGCAAGCGCACGCGCCTGCCTTCGTTTGCGCGGCTCCCCGCGCGGGCGCAAGCTCGCAGACGAGTTCGGTCTTGCATTGCGGTCCTCGTCTTCCGCTGTGTCAGGCTCGCACCTCTCTGGTCCTGGCTCGCTGTGAGGATGACCTACTACTTCTGGTCGTTGCTCGCGTATTTAATTAGAAGTGGACCTGAGGGGATTTGAACCCCTGACCTTCTCAATGCCATTGAGACGCGCTCCCAACTGCGCTACAGGCCCAACGGAGTAAATTATACACGCAAGAAAAATAAAATCCGCGCGGGTCACACACGACCCGCGCGGATTTTTATGCTCTACACGTTACACAATACTCACCGGCTTAGTGCCCGGTTGTAAACGTAAACGTTGGCGCGTCCTGCGCGCCCGCATCGCCGTTATCTGCGCCGTGCAGACCAGTGGTAAACCGCACCTGATACTGCGTGTTCGCAGCCAGCGGTGCAGCAGGGATGAACGAGACCACGCTGCCCGTGGCGGTGTAGCTTCCGCTCACGCTCACGCCCGATGCCTGAGCCGTCACCAGCATGGTTGCGCTGGTCACCGTGCTGGCGTTGATGTCGCGGCTGAAGGTGTACACCAGCGTCGAGCCAATCGCCACACCGGTTGCGCCGTTGGCCGGCGACGCCGCCACCACGATTGGGTCGCGCCAGTTCTCAACGGTCAGATCAACATTCTGCACGCCGTTTGTGCCATACGCCGCAACAATGGAGCGGTTGTTCGTATTCACGACATCGCCCCACCATTCCACTTTGTCCCACGTGCCGCGCGCAAACTTATACATGAACGTCACGCCATCTGGCACAGTTAGCGTGATGGCCCAGTGTGTGGCATCAACCTTGGTCAACGCCAGATAGCCCGGATCCCACGCCGCGCCCAGAATGCTGGCCGTGTCGCCCGGCATGTAAACCGTGTCGCCTGCTGGCGTAAAGGCTGGCACGGTCACGTTGAACTTCATCGTCACCATGCGCTGGGTGGCCTGCTGGCACACCTGGTTAGACGCCGCGCTCTTGTTAAAGCTGGTGTCCACCGCCTTGATGGTGTAGCAATACGTCACGCCTGCCAGCACGGTGGCGTCATCAAACGCGGTTGTGCCCGCCATCACGCGGCCAATCATCGCCCCATCGCGATACACATCATAGGCATACAAGTCAGTCGCGCTCACCGCATCCCACGCCAGGCTCACGCTCAGCGGGCTCCAGTTGGTGGCCCGCAGGTTGGCTGGCGCGGCTGGCGCGGTGGTATCGGCAGATGAGGCCACGGTCAGCGAAGCAAACTCGCCATCCGAGATGCTGGTGTGATGGAATTCCTTCACCCCGCCATCTGGCGTAAACCGGAAGTCCACGTCATACACGCCCGCAACTTCTGGCCGGATGGTGGCGGTGTAAATATCAAACGGAACGCCATCCATTGCGCCCATCACCCGCACATAGTCTGGCACATACAAGCCTTTGTCCTCGGCATCGCGGGCATATTGAGCAGACATCCATGTCCACTCGGTTGTGCCCTGCAAGCGGTAGCCAATTTGGCCGATGATGTTCTCGCCCTGCCCTGCCTTGTCGGTGACGCCAAAGGACAGAACCGCCGCGCTGAACTCTGCGCTGGGCGCAAGGCCAATCGTGTGCGTCATCACTTTGGGTTGCAGATTCACCACCCAGTTGAGCGGCGCAAACGGCAACACGCACGCCTCGTTAGAGTAGCCGCTCTCGTTGCCAGCCGCATCCACCGCTGTGACCACATAGCACCAGTTGCGCGCATTCACAATGCCGCTGTCTGTGTATGGGCTGGTCGCCGTCTCGGCCACAAAGCTATATGCGCCGCCGCTCAGCATAGAGCGATACACGCGATACTTCGCGCCCGCGCCGCTAATGGCCAGCGTGGCGCTGGCGTTACCCTTGCTGGCTGTGATGGATGGCGCGGCAGGCGTGGCGTTGTTGCCACTCTCGCGCACCAGGTAGGCTGCGCTGTTCGCGCCCAGTTCCAGCGTAAGCTTGCCGCCAGAAACAGACACGCCCGCAGAGCCATCGGCCAGAATAAAGCCCGTGCCATCTGGCGCAAATGTTGCGGGGATGGAAACATTAACGGTCGCAGCTGCGCCCCGGTTGACAGCCACGATGCCCAGGTCGGCGCCCAGCTTGCGGCCCAACACCAGCACGTTCGCGGTGTCATCCACCAAAAGCGGCACAACCGAGCCTGTGCGCATGGCTGGGTGGGCATTGCGAGCCGCGCCCAGGCCAGCGTAGTAATCGCGCATGGCCGTATCAAACGTGTTGTAGCTGCCGGTTGTGTCTGGCCAGGGGAATGGCAGGCGGTTGTATGGGTCGTCCTGTTTGTCGCCGCCAATACCCTCTGCGCTTGCGCCAACTTCATCGGCGTAATACGTGGTGGGCGCGCCGGGCAGCGCATACAGCAACGCCGCAATCATCATTTGGCGCTTGTCGGTCTCGGTCTTGCTCAAATCGGTGTCGCCATATTCTTTCAGAATGTAGCGCAGGCGGTTTGTGTCATGGCTGTCCAGCAAGTTCATCATGGCCTGCACGGCTTGCGTTGGGTAGTCCTCGTACAACGCCATGATTGAGCCAACCAATTGCGAAGGTGTGAGCGCGTAAATTGTGTTGTCGCCGTTGCTATCGTTGTCGGTGTAGTTCGTGTCACGCATCAGGCCAATGAGGGCCTTGCGCAGGCGGTAGTCCATGCCGCCATCCATTTCATTGCCCAGCAACCATGCGCTCTCATCGTTCCACTCTTCAATCAGCATGGCGCTTTGCGGGTTCACCGCGCGAATCCGAGCGCGGAAGGTCTCCCAGTAATCGTTGGCGGGGGCGTTGGCAAGACCGGGGTCAATATCACCGCCCACATCAAACCGCCAGCCGCTGGCGCCGTGCTGTATCCAGTATGGCCCAATGGCGTTTTGGCTGTTGATGAAGTAATCGCGCACAGCGGGCGTTCCGGCCTTTAGCTTTGGCAATGAATCGAAACCAAACCACGAGGTGTAGTTGGCCGGGCCAGCGCACACGCCCGCCGCATTGGCCGTAAAGTAATACCAGTCTCGGTATGTGGATGATGCGCTCTCGCACGCGCCTACGCTGGTGTAACGCCCGTAGCGGTCAAAGTAAATCGAATCACTGGAGGAGTGGTTGAACACGCCATCCAAAATGATCTTCATCCCGCGCGTGTTCGCGCCCTGCACCAGCGCATCCCAGGTGGTCATATCACCAAAGGCTGGGTCAATTTGGGTGTAATCGGTTGTGTCGTATTTGTGGTTGGATGGCGACTTGAAAATGGGGTTGAGATACAACACCGTGATGCCAAGGTCGTGCAGATAATCCAACTTGTCCACCACGCCTTGCAGGTCGCCGCCGTAAAAGTTCTGGCTATACACGCCCGGGCAGGTCGAACCCGCATCGCGCGGGTCGCAAATGTTGGCGTTCCAATCGGCCTGATTAGAGCGATAGATGGTGGTGTGTTCGTTGTAAAAGAACTGGCCCGCGGCGGGGTCGTTGGCCGTGTTGCCATCGCGGAAGCGATCCACAAAAATTTGATACATCACGCCGTTCTTCAACCAATTTGGCGTGGTGTAATCTGGTGAATACACGGTCAGTTGGAAGGGGCTGCTGCCCGCCGTGTCTGCGGCTTTGCCCGCGCCACCTTTAAGCCACGGGTTTCCGCCGCGCGTGCTGTCATCTTCGTAGTAAGCGGTCGCTGCGCCATCCCGCGCCACAAAGCGATACCACAACAAGGTTGGGTGCGATGTGGGGATGGTGGCTTCCCAATATGCGCTGGCGTTGTCCAAACTATTGGCAACCACGCTCATTGGGTATGTGCCGGTATCGCCAGTCACCTGGTCTTTCACGCTCACATTCACGCCGGTCAGGTCGCCCTTGGCCGCGCGCAGGCGCAAGCGAACAGATGTGCCCGCGGTCACCGCGCCAAACGGGCTGCGGTAAGTCACGTCGCGCGTGTCATGATACAAATCATCCTTAAACACCACGCCATCTTGTCCGGCCACGCCGCTGGGCGGCGCATACACTGCCACGCGGCCAGTGGCCACGTTCAGCAAAAAGCGCACCACGTCATTAGATTTGAAGGTTTGGAAGTTGATGTTCTGCGCATCCACGCCGCGCCCATCCGCGCCAAACGCATCCCACGCGCCCGTGGCGACCACTTTGCCCATGTATGTTCCGGGCGAAGCCACTGGGTATGCCAAATACCACAAGCTGCCGCCCACATAGGTCATCTTCGTGTCGGCGTTGGCATTGTTCCATCCCTGAAAGCTGCCAACCGCGGTATACGAAGCGGCATCGGTGTCAAACGGGTTGACGATGTTCGCCTTTGGCAGCATCACCAGCCCCTGGTCTGCGGCGTGGTTAGCGGTGTCAAAGGTAAAGCGCACGGTCTGGCTGGGCACGCTGGTCACAAACCAGGCGTTGGATGAGGGATAAGCGTTGTTCCAGTTGCCGCACTCCACCGCCTTGAACTCGTAATGCCCAGCGGCGGGGACGACATACTGGCCGGAGAACGTTGCATCGCCACCCAGCGCGTCGCCGTTCGCACCGACATCGTTCAGCGCAAAGCTGGCGTTATCCCAACCCTGGAAGGAACCCGCCACGCACCAGTTTCCGGCGGCGGGCGCGGCATGTTTGGTGAAGGCCATCCGTCCGCTGTTGGTGTCCAGCAAAACCACAATCGCCTCGTTGGCGGCGGTTGTGCTGAAATTGATATTCCCGCCATCGCCGTTCACGCGGCCCTGGTCGGTGAATTCCTGCGCCCAGTCATTGGTGCTCACAATTTTGCCCATATACGCCCCAGCAACGGGGATGGTGTACTCCAGGCGATACAACCCGCGCCCAAGATCGGCCAGTTTTGTATCGGCGTTCGCGTTGTTCCAGCCTTGCCAGTCGCCAACGGCGGTCCAGCTTGCGGGCGGCGTATCGCCCAGCACATTCACAATGTTCTTCTTGGGCAAAAGCTGGTTGCCCGCATCGGCGGTGTGATCGTTGGTGTCCAGGGTGATCTTCACCTTTTGGTTGGCCGCGCTGGTGATGAACCACGAGTTCTGCGCGGGGAAGGCATTGCTCCAATTTCCGCACTCCACCGCCTTAAACTCGTAGCGGCCAGCGGCTGGGATGGTGGCATCGAGCGAGAACACGCCATCGCCGGGCATCAGGTCGCCGGAGGTTCCAGCGTCATTCAGCGCGTCGCTGGAGTTGTTCCAGCCTTGAAATGAGCCAGCTACACACCAATTGCCCGCTTGTGGCGCAAGCGGAACGGCAGCAGGCTGGACGGTTTTTGCGGTAACGGGCAAGGATAACGAACTGAGGGTTAATAATGCTGTTGTCAAAAGGGCCGAACCCTTCTTAACAATAGCGTGGGTATGACGGAAAGACATTAATTTACCTCCAATAACTAAAACGTTTTAGGCAGAAGTAACCCCATTGTAAATCCAAGTCGAAATTTGTCAAATGCCTTTTTGTGGTCGCGTGGTTACTGGTCGTCGGCTGCTGCCCGTCGCCACCCGTTTTATGTTTTCAACTATCATTATGCCCATGACAAAAACAACCATCGTGTTGCTTTTCCTCATGTCTGTTTGGAAGGGAATGTTCGGGGGAGCACACCAAATTGCGCAACCCAAGTCTGAAGAAGTTGAATTGCAAGATTACGCGCCTGTTGGCAACACAGGCGGATGGGTCTTGCTGGGTCAGCGTTTGTATGTGACCGATAACAGCGGCGCAAGCTGGCAAGACATCACGCCAGACGGGTTGGCCGAGGCGCGGGCACACGCCATTCTGTTCGCAGATATGCGGCGCGGCTGGGTTGCCATCGCCAAAGAAGACTATACGCTGGCCCAGACAGAAGACGGCGGCAAAACATGGCGCAGCGCCGCCCTGCCCGTCTCTGGCGATGACGCCTCGTTTGCGCCCGCGTCTATGCAGTTAAGCCAAACGCCAGATGGCGCGTTGCTGCTCTACATCCGCCGCGCCACCAGCGGCGCTTTTCGCATGGGCGTGTGGTGGCTCTCTGCAGATGGCGGCGCGAACTGGACACGCGCAAGCGAACCGCCGCCGCTTTCACCCGCCGGAGATGCCATCACCACCCCAAAGAATTTGCAAAAAATAAAAAGCGCCGGACGCGGCACAGCGTGGGCCAAACAGGTGGACGGCGCATGCGTTGATGGAAGCTGCAAAACCACCACGATGTTATTTGCCACGCACGATGGCGGAACGACCTGGCAAAAAATGCAGCTCCCGGTTGCCGGGGGGCTGGCAGATGGGTTGCTGGCCGAGCAGACCATTCTCATTGGGCAAGGGTTTGATGTTTGTGATGCGCCATCGTTGAATGATTTACAAACGTGGCGCAACAATGGCCCCTACCGCGCGGTGAATTTTTATATTGGCGGCGCGGCGCGGGGCTGCGCCAACACGCTGCTAAACGCGGCTTATCTCTCGCGCGCCGCGGCGATGGGCTGGGTATTCATCCCCACCTGGGTTGGGCCGCAAACGCCCTGCTCGGTGTTTTCCAAAAAATTCAGCGGCGATGCAAACACGGCCAACGCGCAAGGCAAGGCCGAAGCCGAGCAGGCGGCCTCGCGGGCGATTTCGCTGGGGTTGGGCAGCGCCACCACCCCAACCGTGATTTATTACGACCTTGAGGCTTACCCAGTGAGCGACGCCAATTGCCGGGCCGCGGCGCGGGCATTTATGGATGGCTGGACGCAGCGCATGCGTGAGCTGAAGCACATTCCGGGCGTGTATGGCGCAGCGTGCGGGTCGGCGGTGGCCGAGTTTGTGGGTCTGGCGCACATCCCCCAATCTGTGTGGCTGGCCTACTGGACGCGCAGCGCATACGACCCGGCCATAACCGTTTGGGATGTGCCATGCGCGGGCAACGATGTGTGGTCTAACCATCAGCGCTTGCGGCAATATACAAATTCGCACGATGAAACGTGGGGCGGCGCGACGCTGGAAATTGACAGCAATGTGCTGGATGGGCCGGTGAGCGGCTCGGTGTTTACGCCCATGCCAAACAAAAATTTGTTCCTGCCAATACTGCTCAGACAAGGGCGGTAACACCCATCGTTCACCACCAGCTATACGCAAAAATTAAGACCACGCAATATGGCAAACTCTTGCAAAAAACTTGCGCGGAGGATGGCGCTGGGGCTGGCCTTGAGCCTGGCGCTCAGCCCAGCTTTCGCGGCGGTGGCCGCGCCCGCGCAAGACTTCACCGGCGGCAAAAAAATTATGGCGATGGGGGATTCCATCACCTTTGGCTACAGCGGCAACCCAGATTACCCGGCTGGCGCATTTGGCAAGCGGTTTGGCGGCTACCGCGGCATTTTGCAAAACGAGCTTTACAAAAGCGGGTGCGGGTTTGATTTTGTGGGGCGTAACACGTTTTACGGCGAGTTGCTGGGCGATATTGAACACGAAGGCTGGCCGGGTTACAAGTTGGATGACCTCAAGATTGCGGCTGAGAGCGCCATCCCCATGTTTCGGCCGGATGTGGTTTTGTTTATGGGCGGCACAAACAACATTTACGATCTGGATGACGCGGGCGCGGTGGCCGCATCGCTCAAACTCAGCGACACGATTGCCGCTATTTTCGCGCTTAAGCCGGATGTGGCTTTGTATGTGGCGCAAATTTCGCCGGTGAACAACACGGTTTACCCCAACAACCGCGCCCAAATGTATAACAATTTGATCCCGCCCATCGTGGCGCATTACGCGGCGCAAGGGTACGCCATTCATCTGGTAGATCAATTCAGCGGGCTGGCAAACGCGGTTGGGCCAATGCAAGAAAAGTGGTATGAGTTTTTTGAGGATGGCGAACATCCGCTGGAGCCGGCGTTTGGCTACCTGGCGCGGGCGTGGCGAGATGCCATGGTGGCGCATGGTGATTGCGCCCGGCCAGAGGGGTTTGAGGTCGCTCGGTTACCCATCAAACCAGATGCGGCGGCCAGCGGCCAGCGGCTGGTTGATTGTGTGATGAACGCGGGATACCGGCTGGGCGAGACCGGCTATGACCCGTTTGTGCGCAACAAAACCAATTACGGCACAACTTTTCGGCTGAACAATATTTTGTATCCCAGGGGTCTGGGGCAAGAGGCGTTTTCGCGCCAATGTTTTGATGTGTCGCCGACCTGCAACATTTTTCACGCAGAAGTTGGGCTGGATGACGTATCCAGCGGCGCGTATGCCAGTTTTCAAATTTACGTGGATGATGCGCTGCTGTTTGAAAGCCCGCAAATGAATCAGGGGGCGGACACGCTGGCGGTGAACGTGACGCTGCCCGCCACCGGCCATTTGCTCTCGCTGGAAGCGCGGCCAGACACGACCCAAAGCGGCACGTATGCCGACTGGGCCAACGCCAGCCTGCTGTGCCCGGCGTTGCCCACACCCACGCCCACTTCAACGCCAACCGTTACGCCATCCCCCACCCCAACGCTGACACCAACGCCCGTGCCGCGCTGGGATTTATTTTTGCCGGTGATGATGCGCTGATAAACCCGTTTGGCGGCTCAATGCGGGTTCAACTCGCCCGCCTCAACCGCAATATCCAGCCAGTTCTCGCGCAGGGGGATGGGGCACGTGGCGAAGTTTGTAAATCCACACGGCGGGGTGAACGCGCGGTTGAAGTCCAACACCACCTCGCCATTTTTCACGCCCGCGGTCTGCAAGAACCGCCCTGCCCCATAAGTTGTTTTGGCGCTGGTCAAATCGCGGAAGTTGATAAACAGTCCTTGCTCGGCCGTGCCAGAATCTGCCACCAGCCGATGGGTTTTGCCGCCAAGCTCAAACTCGGCCACGCCTGGGCTGAGCGACTCCTCTTGAAATCCTTCCAGCACGGTGTCTATGAGCAATTTGCGCGGCGCGGCATACGGGATGAACCGCGCCATGACCCGATATTCTTCTTTTGGCTCGTACCACTTTAGCCCGTGAAAATGTTTGCGCTCCTCGCTATTCGCATCCCACAATCGCACGCCGTAGCGCTGGCCGCGCTTGAGCACCACAAACACCAAGTCGTTGAGTTTCACGCTCGTGGGCGCGCCATCGGCATCACTGCGCAAAATCGCGGAGGTGATCGGTTTGTCATCCGCGGTCACACTCACGCCAGCATTCACGCTCAACGAGGCAACGCCGTCATGAAAGTGAATCACGCCCACCTGCGCGGGCGCTGAACCCGCAGGCAGGGGCACATCGCACGCGGGGTCGCCGCCAATGCTATTTGCGCCATCCTTCAGCCAAAACAAACCAGAAACGGCCAGCCAGCCATCGGGTTTTTTCAAATTTGTCTCGCGCTGTTCGCGCCAGCTTTGGGTTTCTTGGATGAACGGTGTGTTTTGCATGGATGGAATGATAACGGATGGCGTTGAATATTTTCGCCATTCTTAACAGATTTGTGGTTTATTCACGCCCAACTGAACACCTCAATAAAAAAAGCCGGGGACGCTGGCATTATGCCAACATCCCCGGCTATACGGAGTGGGACTTCCGACGTGAAAGACTAGTTCACGCTTTGGCGGAGCGCGGTCATCTTCGCGGCCACGCTGCCATCAATGACCTTGTCTCCAACTTTAACAACCAGACCGCCCAAAATGGACGGGTTGACATCAAACGAGACATCGCCAAGATTGCCAATTTGGCGACCGAGATCAGCCTTCACACCGGCCTGCTCATCGGCGCTCAGCGGCAACGCGCTGGTCACAGAAACCGAGCCGCCCTGGGCCACATTCACGCCGGCTGGCACTTTGCTAAAGAACTCGTTGATGAGCGCCTTCTGGCGGTTGGCATCCAGCGATTCGCCCACGATCTTGTTGGCGGCGGCCATGGAAATGGCGGCTACCTGACCGCGCAGGTCGCCCAGCATTTGGTTGCGCTGAGCCACCGCGTCAATTTGCGCCTGAGCGCGAATCTTGTCGGCGTCGACGTGCGCCTCTTTGCGCAGGCGGTCAATCTCGGCCTGAGCGCCTTGCAGGGTCTCGGTGCGCAGTTTTTGCGCCTCGGCCCCGGCCTGCTGCATCTTGGCCTGATAGTCCTTCTCAATGTTCGCCAGCTTTTCTTCGGCCATGCGGGCGTTTTCCATGGAGTCGTCAATCTTCTTGCGGCGGGCATCCAGGTTCTTGAGCACTGGGCGAACCAACGCGCCATTCAGGAAATACATGATGAGCAGAAAGTTGACGATCTGCGCAAGAATCTGGACAAGGTTAATGCCCAGCCCTTCCAGCGCCCCGCCGCCTTCCGCGTATCGGATGGTGGTTGCAAGGATATGCATGGTAAGTATTGGTTATTGGTTATTGGTTATTGGTTGATGAAATTCCGGCCTGCCAGAGCGCCATCAACCAACAACCAATAACCAACAAAAATCAGAATGCGAACAGCAGAAGAAATGAAATAACCAGCGCGAAAATGGCGAGCGATTCGGCGAACGCAATCGCCAAAATCATGTATGTTTGAAGTGTGTTGGTCACTTCGGGGTTGCGGCCAATTGAGATGAGCGCGCCCAGACCGGCCAGACCAATGCCCACACCGGGGCCAATCATGCCAGCGCCACCGGCAATGCCGGCGCCAATTGCCTTACCCAGAATTTTTGCAGCTTCGAGTTCCATTTATAAGTTCTCCTCTTTAGGTTTGAATCTTGATTTAACTTTTTTATCTATGTGGATAAACAAGACGAACGCGATTAAATCTCTTATCCCGCGAATTTTGTTTATCCACGTTAAATTACTTTTAATGCTCCGAATGCGCTACCGCCAGCGAAGTAAACACGGTGATGAGCATGAGGAACACAAACGCCTGAATAACCGCCACGCCGAACTCCAACCCCAGGAACACGGTTGGAATAAACACGGGCAGGATGGACATCATCACGAGCACAAGCACGGTTCCGGCAAACATGTTGCCGAAAAGTCGGAATGAGAACGAGACGATGCGGATAAATTCGGAGAGCAATTCCAAAATGCCCACGACGGCGGAGATGTTGCCAATCAAGCCGCGCATCATGCCGGTGCGGCCCTGCTCCAGCGCGTGGCCGTTAAAGAACCGGCTGAAGTAGTGGCTGCCATTGGCCTTAATGCCCTGAATTTCGATGAAGATAAACGCCACCAGCGCCAGCGCCAGCGTGGTGCTGAGCGAGGACGTTGGGCGGCGCAGATACGGGATCATCGCGTAACCGCCCGCGTGGGCCTCTGCGCTCACAGACGTGGAGGCGACCAGCTCGCCATACTGGCTTTGCGCAAACGGCTTGTAGCCGCACACTTTCTCGTAGCTCTCGCCTTCCTTCACTTCCACGCCGGTGATCAAAGCGGTGGGGTTATGCTCGCTGCCCACATTCACCGCGCACCAGCCGCGCAAACCCGCGTGGGCTGGCTCCAGCTTGCCGATGGATTCCACGCCGGGGACAAGCTCCAGAAACCCAGAAATGAGAATAAACAGGAAGGCCGACACCGCGATGGGCACAACCGCCTTCGTGCGCGCACCCAGGGTTGGGAGCATGTAATTTTTGTAGAGCAACTCCACAAACGATTCCAGCGCGTTGCCCATGAACGTGGTCACCCGCCCGCCGGTGATGCCCGACTTGGCGGCCAGCACGATGATGATGATGATCGCATCCACAATCAGCGTGGTGAACAACGTGTTGGTCATATCAAATTGACCCAGCACAGGCAGATTTGCGATTGGGAACAGCGTTTCCGCTGGCACCACAATGTTGGGGATGAACGACTTGAACAGCACCGGTTGCCCATTGATGGGAATGGTGAAACTGCTCAGTTTTACGCCGATAAAAATGGCGATTGCGCAGATAATTAAAAATCGTAAGTTTTTGCTCATGTTGTTTATAAAACCCTAAAAGCGGCGCAAACCCGCGTCGCCTGTCAGGTTAAATTTCACTTTGTTTTTCTTCTGTCTGATTGGGCTGCGATTCCCGCGCCGTTTCATCCACCCAGTTCAAATATGCCTGTCTCGATTTTTTAGCCGACCGCATCGCCAGCCAGTATGTCAAAAACACCGCCACTGGCAGGCTTACCACACCCAGCCCCAGCGTCAGCAGCGGGCGTGTGCCAAACCGCGCATCCAGCGCCAGACCCAGCACAATTGCGCCAATAATCACGCCGCCAACCACCAGCAAAATCTGCATCATCATCATGGCGACCACCGACGGTGGGAAAGCCTTTGACATGATGACCAGCGGATTTTCTTTCTTCATGACTGGTCGGGCAATTTTACCAAATGAGTTCTTGCAATGTGTAATGTGTAAGGTGTAAGAAGGCGCATCATAACCGCATCATTTATTCATTGCCCACTTACACCTTACATATTAGACTAATTGCTCAAAAACGCCTTTGCCGCCTCAAGCGCAAGGTTGTACACCGGCGTGGCGCCCACCAGTGTTGCAATTGTGCCAATGGCGCACACCACAATCACAAACATAGTGGCTGGCGCGACCTTGAGCGGCGTGTTGTCCTTCGCGGTCTTATCCACATACATGGCCTTGACCACACCCAGATAGTAATACACCGAGATCAGCACGTTGATCACGCCGACCACGACCAGCCCCACCATGCGCGGGTCATTTGCCGCGCCCGCGATGGCCGAGCGGAACAAATAAAATTTGCCGGCAAAGCCCACCATCGGCGGCGCGCCCAACAAGCTCACCATTGCGGCCACCATTGCCAAAGCCAAATATGGCGAGCGGCGACCCAACCCGGCAAAATCTTTGTAATTCTCACCGCCCACCCGCTGAGAAATCACGCCCACCACCGCGAAGGCGGCGATGTTGGTGATCATGTAGGTGGCAAGGTAAAACACAATCGCGGCCAGCGCCTGAGGAACGGTATCGCCTCTCACGTTAGCAAAGGCAGCCACGCCAATAAAAACGTAGCCCGCCTGCCCCACCGATGAGAACGCCAACATGCGCTTGACGCTGGTTTGCACCGCCGCGCCCAGGTTGCCCACAAACATGGTCAGAATGGCAACCGGGATCATGAGATACGGCCACACATTGCCCGCCGCGCTATACTCCGGCGTAAAGGCGCCCTCCAAAAAGCGCAGCATGATGGCAAACCCGGCGGTTTTAGAAGCCGTGCTGATAAACCCGCTCACCGGGGTTGGCGCGCCATCATATACATCCGGCGCCCAGAAATGCAGAGGCACTGCGCTGGTCTTGAACAAAAAGCCCACCACAACCATGATCATGGCGGCGATGCCCAAATACCCGCCAGCGCCCAACTCAAACGCCTGCTGAATGCTCGTGTAATTGGTGCTGCCCACGATGCCGTAAATCAGGCTGAGGCCATACAGCATGACGGTGCTGGTGACGGCGCCAAACACAAAATATTTCAGCCCCGCCTCGGAGCTGCGCTTGTCATCGCGCATAAACCCGGCCAGCAGGTAGAGGGAGATGGAGGCGACTTCGGTGGCCAGATACAACAAAATCATGTCGTTCGCGCCAGCCATCAGCCCCATCGCCAAAACGGCCAAAACAAGCAAGGCGTAAAACTCACCGCCCGCCCGCGCGGGCCGGAAGTCTACGGTTAACAGCGCGGTGAACGCGCCCGCCAGCAGGAAAATGCCGCGCATCACAGATGTGAACAGATCGTAGCGCATCATGCCGCCCAGCACAGCCGCGCCTATGTTTGGCGGGGGGGCTGTCGCAACAGAGAACGCCAAAATAGCAATCAGCCCAATGGCAGTGATGAACCCCAATTCGCGGGGATTGTTGTTGCCGCGTTTGGTGAGCAGGTCTAGCGCAAGAATGCCCAGAGCCAGCGCCAGCAGCAAAATTTCCGGGGCAACCGCGCCCAGTTGACTTAGGTCGAGTGGTGATAGTGTCATTTTTTTCTAAAGACCTCACAGGTCTCGGAGACCCGTGAGGTCTGATGATTTCATCCTGCGTTGATCGCTTTCATGATGGCCTGCACGCCGGTTTGAATAACCGACATGATGCTGTTCGGGAACAACCCAACAACAATCAGCACGGCGCAGAACATGACGATTGCGATGCGCTCTTTCATATTCAAGCCGGGCAGTTTCTGAAATTCTGGCGTGGTGGGCTCGGTGAAATACACTTTGTAGCCCACGCGCAATGTCCACGCGGCGGTGATGATAACGGTCAGGATCGCGCCAATCGCCATCCACGCATACCACCAGCTTGTGCCGCCAAACATGAGGTTGGGTGTGCTGGCCGCCTGCCACAACCCGCTCAAAATTTGAATTTCCGCCGGGAAGCCGCTCAGGCCGGGCATACCCATCGCCGCAAGGGCGCCGATGATCCACGCCACCGCCGCCAGCGGCATCACCCGCGCCATGCCGTTGAGCACGTTGATGCTGCGCTCATGCGAGCGCTCGTAAACGATGCCGACCAAACCGAACATCAAGCCAGTCATCACGCCGCCCGCGAACAGCTCCAGCCCCGCCCCGTTTAGCCCAAGCTCGTTCATGCTGGCGATGCCAAGCAAAACCAAACCCAGGTGCGAGACCGAGGCGAACCCAACGATGTATTTGAGGTCGTTCTGGCGGAAGGCGATCACGCCGGCATAAATCACGTTCATGAGGCACAAAAAGACGACAACCGGCAGCCAATACTTCGCGGCTTCGGGCATGAGCTGAACGCCAAAGCGAAGCGCGGCATACGCGCCGGTGGCCTTCAACACGCCGCCATGAAGCATGGAGACGGCGGTCGGCGCGCTCGCGTAGCCATCGGGTGACCAGTTGTGCAGCGGCCACAAAGAGGCCAACACGCCAAAGCCCACAAACACCGGCAAAAACCATAGGCGGGTGGTGGCGATGCGTTCTGCGGCGGGCAAAGCCGCAATGCCAGATTGTATTTTGTAAAAGTCGAAACTCTGACCGGAGGCAAAGTAAATTGCCAGCAGGCCGATGATGGCGACCAGTGAGCCAACGAACAGATAAATCGTCAACTTCATGGAGGCGTATTCCTTGCGCCCGCTGCCCCATCCGGCCACCAAAACATAGACCGGGAAGAGCACCATCTCATAAAAAATGAGGAACAGGAACACATCCAGCGACATGAAGGCGCCAAACACGCCGCCCACCAGCAAAAGCAAGAATGCAAAATACTCGCGCGGGCGGTCGTCTTTTGTCCAGGAGATGAGAACCGCGCCGAACATGACGATGCCGGTGAGCAAAAGCTGCGGGGCGCTAAAGCCATCCACCGCAACGTGATAGCCAATGCCCATGTCTGGAATCCACGGCATTTGCTCCTCGAACTGGAAGCCGCCCTGGGCCCGGTTATACGCAAACGTGACGTACAACGAGAGCGCCAGCGAGATGCCAGACGCGATGAGCGCCACCGTGCGGATGGCCTCGTATTTGTCCCTGGGCATCAGCAGGATGATGATGGCGCCGATCATTGGCGCGAGCATGATGAGTGAAAGAATTGGCAAAGTTGTCATTTAAATTTTTTCTCTGCGCCGTCATTCCCGCGAAAACGGGAATGACGATTTACTTTTTTTGCCCTAATTTATTCCTTAAAGTATTTCGCTAATTACCCTTTTTGAATCAGCAATTTGACCAAAGCCGTGACCGTGTTGTTGATGACGTTGAGCACGAGCGCGGGGAAGATGCCCAGCGCCAACATGCCAACCATCAAGGGGACCACGCCCAAAATTTCTTTGATGTTCATATCTGGCAGCGGGTGATGCACCCATTCCGCGCCCACCGGCCCGTGCAAGGTCTTTTGCAGCGACTTAAGCACGTAAATGCCCGTGACCAGCAGGCCAATCATGCTGAGCACAATCCAGATGGTGAGCTGATCCCACGCGCCGCGAATGACCATGAACTCTGAGACGAAGCCGGCCAAACCGGGCAAGCCCAGCGAACCCATCGCGCAGAAAATCAGGATGGCGCCATACTTGGGCATGATCGTCCACAACCCGCCAAATCTGGTCAGGTCGCGGGTGTGGGCGCGCTCGTAGACCACGCCCACCAGCGCGAACATGGCCGCGCTGGAAAGCCCGTGCGTGATCATTTGCAGCACCGCGCCGTTTGTGGCAATGATGGCGCTCAGGCTGTGGTCAACGGCCATGGCGGCGTGACCCGCCGCTTCGGCCCCGTGCGCCGCCTCTGCCGCGCCGTGCGCCATCTCCTGGGCCACTGGCCCGCCCGCAGACACCAGCGCAACCGCCGCAATTCCCATCGCCACAAAACCCATGTGGTTGATGGAGCTGTATGCCACCAGTTTTTTGAAGTCGTTTTGGCCCCAGGCCGCAAATGCGCCCAGCACAATGCTGAGGCAGGCGAAAATGGCGATGACCACCGCGAAATCGCGAGAGGCCTCTGGGAAGAGCGGGATGACCAGCCGCAAAAAGCCGTAGCCGCCCAGCTTGAGCAAAATGCCCGCCAGCATCATCGAGCCGCCGGTGGGCGCTTCGGTGTGGGCATCGGGCAGCCAGGTGTGCAGCGGCCATACCGGAATTTTGAGGCCGAAGGCGATGGCAAACGCGAAGAACGCGATGGCCTGCCATGTGCCAGAGGGCATCCCCAGCAACCCGCCCAGCGCGTTTGTGCCGTTGGCCTGGAAGGGCCGCCCGGCGGGCGTGAGCAACGTGGCGATGTCAAATGTGTGGCTGGCCAGACCAATCACCTGCGTGGCAAGCAACATGGCCAACCCGGCGAACAGCGTGTAAAGAATGAACTTAAACGAGGCATATTTTCGGTTCGCCCCGCCCCATTGGTTGATGAGGAAGAACATCGGAATCAGGCCGATCTCGTAAAAAATCAAAAACAGAACAAGGTCTAGCGAGACGAACACGCCCAGCACGCTGGTTTGCAGCAAAAAGAACAACGCCGTGTACGCCCTCACCCATTTCTGGTTGTGCATGGAAATGAGCAGCGAGGCTGGCACAAGGAAGTTGGCCAAAACCACCAGCGGAAGGCTGATGCCATCCACGCCCACGTGATAGCTGGCGTTGATCTGGGGGAACCACGTCATTTGCTCCTGGTATTGAAAGCCGCTGTATTGGTGCGAGGCGTAATCGGCAAACAGCCAGACCGAGAGCGCCAGCGGGATGAGGCTGAAAATGACAGCCCCCCACTGAACAAGCTTTGTCTGGCTGCTGGGCATAAGCAACACCAAAATCATGCCGACCAGCGGCAAAAACGTGATGATCGAAAGTATGTTTGACATTTTCGCTATCGTTTATCTTTTTCGAAGGTTCAAAGGTTCGCGTTCAAACCCAAACTTGCAATTTTTAAACACATGAACCCACAAACCAGTTATTTTTTATCTCGCCAAAACGAACAGAAAGAAGCCCACCAAAACCAGCACCGCGATCATGGCCGAGAGCAAATAACCCTGCACCTGGCCCGTTTGCAGATCGCGCAGGAAGTTGCCCAGCCCCTTGAACGCGCGGCCCACCGTGTCCGAGAACCCGGTGATGAACACGCGGTCAAAGGTCTTAAAGCCATCCGCGATAAGGCTGCCAATGGCGAACCCGCCTTCCAAAATTTTGTCAATGATGCCTTTGTCAACCACGCGGGTGTAGTTATCTGCAAGCGCCTGCAAGGGGTTGATGAGAACCGCGCGATACAACTCGTCCCACATCCAGCGGCGGTTTAGGAACGTGTAAAGGCCGCCCAGTTTCTGCACGGGATCGGGAACGCCCACTTCCAGGTTGCGCCCGCTATACACCACCCAGCCCAGCCCCAACCCGCCCAGCGCCACCGCCAGCGAGAACAGCACCGGCACCAGGTTGAAGGCTGGCGCCTCTTCTTTGATGATGAGCATGGGCGTGATGAAGTCCTTGAGCCATCCGGCCAGACCCAGACTCTTAAAAATATCGCCAAAGCCCATAAAATCTTTTGGCACGTTAACAAACCCGGCAAAAATGGCGAAGAATGCCAGCACGATCAGCGGCAGCGTCATGTGCCAGGTGTTCTCGCTGGCGTGGGCCGCCGCATCGGTGCGAGGATGGCCGAAGAAGGTGAGCTTGATCTGGCGGGCGGTGTAAAACGCGGTCATCAGCGCGCTTAGGACCAGCACAACAAACACCAGCGTTGCCAGCGGCTGCCCCTGCCCAATGCCAAAGTGATACGCCTCGGCGAAGATTTCATCCTTGCTCCAGAAGCCCGCCGTAATGAACGGGAAACCAGCCAGCGCCAGGCCGCCAATCAAAAAGGTGATGAACGTGATGGGCATCTTGCTGCGCAGCCCGCCCATGTTGCGCATGTCTTGCGGGTCAAACTCTTCTTTATGAGACGAATGACTGGAGACGAAGGACGGCCCATGCCCGTGCAAATCTTCTGTCTTCCGGCTTCCGTCTTCGATCGCATGGGTATCGTGCCCATGCGCATCATGTCCATGCCCGTCATCCAGCCCCGCCCGCGCGGGGTCGCCATGCTCGTGGTGCCCGGTCACATGCTGGTGGCCGTGCTCCACGCCGTGAATCACCGAGCCGGAACCAAGGAAGAGCAGCGCCTTGAAGAAAGCGTGTGTCAGCAGATGGAAGGCCGCCGCGCCATACGCGCCAATTCCCACCGCCGCCACCATGAACCCCAGTTGCGAAATGGTGGAGAACGCCAGCACGCGCTTGATGTCAAACTGCGCCAGCGCAATTGTCGCGCCCATAAACGCCGTAAGTGATCCAATCAAGCCAATGATGAGCATGGGTGTGTGATTGCCCACCTCGGCAGAAATAGCGAACAAGTTGAAGAACCGCAACAGCATGAAGATGCCCGCGCTCACCATCGTGGCGGCGTGGATCATGGCGCTGACCGGGGTCGGGCCTTCCATGGCATCGGGCAACCACACATGCAGCGGCCACTGGGCGCTCTTGCCCACCGTGCCGCCAAAAATCAGCAAACCAGCCAGCCCAGCCGCAGAAAGACCGGGGATGAGCAGCGCGGGCGTTTCGGCCAGATGCTCCAGCACGGTCTTGTTCATCATCACATCGTGAAAGTTGAGCGAGCCGGTCTGGGTATACAAATAAACCATGCCCAAAATGAGCAGCATATCGCCCACGCGGGTGGTCATGAACGCTTTAACGGCGGCGTTGTAGGCGCTTGGCTTGTAATAGAAAAAGCCGATGAGTGAATATGAGCAAAAACCCATCAGTTCCCAGAAGATGAACAAGCTGAGCAGGTTGTCGCTCACCACAAGCCCCATCATGGAACCGGCGAACAGGCTGAGATACGCGAAGAAGCGCGTGTAGCGCGTCTCGTGAGACATGTAGCCCACGCTATACAAAATGATGAGTGTGCAGGCCAGCGGCACCATGAACAGGAACAACGCGCCCAGCGGGTCAACCGATACGCCCATGCTCAGGGAGGTGTCGCCGGTGGGAATCCACGCGATGCTCCCATGCAGCGGGTTGGTCGCCAGGTCTGGCCGCCCGATGACGCTGAAGACCACTATCCAGGACATGATCAACGAGAGGGCCATCATGCCAACAGCCAGCCATGCGCTGAGGGCGCGCTGGCGGTTGGTGAACAGCGCGATCACCGCAAAGGCGATGATGGGCGGCAGCGGCGCCAGCGCGGTAAGGGTAACGAGGGTGTCTTGAGTCATTTTTTGATAAGTTCAAAGTTCAAAGTGCAAAGTTCAAAGTGCGCGTCGCTGAGACATCGCACTTTGTGCTTTGAACCTTGAACTTGTTCGTTACATCTTCAACAAATCCATCTGTTCCGGGTCAACGCTGCGCATGTTGCGATACGCGGAAATAATCAGGGCCAGGCCAACCGAGGCCTCGGCGGCGGCGACGATGAACACAAAGGCCGCAAACGCCAGCCCAACCGTTGCCGATGGGTTGAGGTAGCGCCAAAACGCGATCAGGTTGATGTTGACCGCGTTGAGCATCAGCTCCACGCCCATCAATATCGCCACCGCGTTTTTACGCGCCAGCGCGCCATACAGCCCAATGCAAAACAGGGCGGCGGCCAGTATCAAAAACCAGGAGAGAGGAATACCATTTAGCATTATGAGTTGTTGGGTATTGGTTAATTTTTAATGCGCGTGTTGCTCGGTGGGCGCAACCTCGGGTGTTGTGATGGCCTCTGCGGCGGCATCGGCGGCCAGTTCCGCCGCAATCTGTTTGCGCTCGGCCAGCACCTCGGCGGGATGGCGCTCGCGGGCCACCCAAATTGCGCCGACCATGGCCAGCAAAATGAGCACGCCAGAAAGCACAAAGGGCAAGGCATATTGGTTAAGGTCCACAAACCCCATCCCCAAATTTGCCAAAATTTGCTCGGAGACGACGGGCAGGCCAGCCGCGCCGCCCGCAATGCGCCACTGCAGCCCGCCAAAATTGCGGCCCAAAAAGTTGATGGCAACCGGGCTGAGCAAGCCGACCAATCCCACGAGCAAAATGCCGCAAATCACGGCCGCCTCGCGCCACTGAGAGTTGCCGCTTTGGCCGCCCATCACCCCGCGTGTGAGCATGACGGCAAAAATAATGAGGATGGAGATGGCGCCCACATACACCAGCACCTGCGCCGCGGCGAAGAAATACGCCTCTAGCAGCACATACAGCGCGGCCACCCCGAAGAATGACAGCACCAAAAACAGCGCCGCGTGAAACAGGTTGCGGCGCACCACCACCATCACCGCGGCGATGATTGTGACCAGCCCAAACAGGATAAAAAGTATTTGTCCAAACGTCATTGTATTTTTAACATTGATGAACAAGATCAGCAGGATTTTGAATTTGCATCCTGCGCGCCTCGTTCATCCATGTGAATAAACTATTTCAAAGAAGCCGCCGTTGCCATGTTTTGCGCGCGGCGCTCTGCCAGTGTTTGCTCTTCGGCCAGCCGCAACGCGCGGGTGCGCCGCGCCACCAGCCACAGGCCCATCACCAGAATAAACATCCCCGTGCCACCCAAAATAATCGTCTGGATGATGGGGTGCACCAAAATGCCGCCGTTGGCCGACTGCGCCCCGGCGGTGGTCACAAAAATCTTGCTCAAGAAGGCCACCGCGAGGATGTTGATCAGCGACATCGGCACGAGGAATTTCCAGTTAAAGTTCATCAGCTGGTCCACGCGCACGCGCGGGAGCGTGCCGCGCAGCCACATGAGGAACGCGAGCACCACGCCAACTTTGAGCAGCAGCCACACGTAACCGGGCAGAATCTCCGGGCCAGCATAACCGCCCAAAAACAAGGTGACAAACACCAGCGAGATCGCCAATGTGTTGACGTATTCGCCAAGGAAGAACAGGGCGAACTTCATGCCGCTGTATTCCACGTGAAAGCCCGCCACAATTTCAGATTCGGCCTCCAGCAGGTCAAATGGCGAGCGGCCCGTTTCTGCAATGCCGCTGATGATGAACACCACCGCGCTGAGCGGGAGCATGAGAATAAACGGGATGCCCGCGCCGCCATTTTGGGTGGTTTGTTTGTTGATCACGTCAATCAGGCTCATGGAGCCGGTCAGCATGACCACCGGAAGGATGTTGAGCAGCATGGGAACTTCGTAGCCCACCAACTGCGCCACCGTGCGGAACGCGCCCAGCAACGAGTATTTGTTGTTGCTGCCCCACCCCGCCATGAGGATGGCAATTGTGCTGGCGGAACCAATCGCCACCACGTAAAACACGCCAATGTTGAGGTTTGTGCCCACCACGCGCGGGGCAAACGGAATCACCGCATAGGTTGCCAGCGCAAAAATGGCGATGATGAGCGGCGCGAGGTTATACACCGGGCGGTCGGCATCGCGAGGCGTGGAGTCTTCCTTGGTGAACATCTTGACGCCATCTGCAATGGGCTGGAGCAAGCCGTATGGCCCGGCCTGGTTTGGCCCCACGCGGTCTTGAATGCGCGCCACGAGTTTGCGCTCCATCCACGTGAGAGCCATGAAGCCCAGCGCCGCCGCCGTGCAAATGAGGATGGCGGCCAGCATGGCGATGGCAAAATCTGCGCCGGGGTTTTTACCCAGCAGGCTGTAAATCAAATTGGCAATCGCATCGCCAACGGTGCTAAGAAGGTTATTAAGTGCGTCCATCTTTTAGTTATTGGTTCACGAGTTGGCAGGTTCTAATCCCACTCCAGCACGCCTTTGCGCCAGGCATACACCAGGGCCCCCAGCAAGGTGATTGAAAACACGGCCAGGATAAACACCGAGTAAAGCGGCACTTGCTGAAACGCCACCGCAAAAGGAAAGAGCAATACGCCGCCCACATCAAACAAAACAAAAATGAGGGCAAATAGATAGTATTGCACCCGGAATTGAACCCAGGCGTCGCCCACCGTTTCAATACCGCACTCGTAGGTGTCCAGCTTGGTTTTGGTGGGTTTGTGGGGGCGAAGGAAGGACGCGGCGATGAGCGCCCCGCCCATCAGCACAAGGCCAGCTATGAGCATGGCGCCGACAAATACAAAATCTGTTCTCATGGCAATTCTGATTATAGCCTTAGAAGAAAGTTAAGAATTCAGAATGCTGAATTCATAAATCCTGTTGCGGATGACCATTTTCTGCGTTCTGCGTTCTTAACTCCGAATTTTGAGTTTCGGTTGCGATTTGCCGCACAAGTTGATCGTAAAGCTGCTCTAAACCAAGCTGAAGCGACTGGCCGGCCACGCTAAACGTGTAGGCATTTGAGCCAGACACGGCGGGCGCGCTGGCCGTGTTTTTGCCGTGATAGATCGCCATCAGCCCCGGCACAAGGCTGGCCACCGCGTCTCGGCCTTTGCCAGCTTTGGCCAGCCGCCGCAGCCCGGCGCGGGCATTCTTCAAAAATTCCAGGGTGATGGCTATCGCGCCCGCATCGTGGCTCTTGCCCCGCCCCGGGATCAAAATGCTCAACTTTTTGTCGTGCTGAATGGCGGTGAGGGCGTCAATCCATTTGTCCAAATCGCTGTTCGCATAAAGCACGGGCGGGTCGTCAATGGCGATGTGATCTCCGGCGAACACAAGCCCGGCTTCGCGCGCAAACACAAACGATGAGCCGGGCATCACACCGCCCACATGCAAAATCTCAATGTTCACCGGCTGGCTGCCCGCCGCCAGCGTCATTTTTTCGCTAAACGTGAACTCTGGCAAAATGCCGCGCTTGCGCAGCTCAAACGCAGAGAGCGGCTCTGGCGAGCGCGGCTGGGCGGCTTCCAGCGCGGCAAAAAGCTGGGTAAAGCCCGCATCCTGAATGATGGTGGGCACACCGATGACTTTTGGCGCGGGCTTGTCTACCGGCGCCAGTAGTTTGAGCGTATCACCACTCACCCGCTCTGGCGAGGTGAAGATGATCCAGCGCAAGGGTTTGTTGGTCACACCAGACATGCCAGCCCGCCAGTCGGCCAGCTCGGATGCCTGCATGGGCAGATCAACGGCGATGGCGCAATCGTCGGTCACAATCAGGCTGACGTTTGCGCCGTCCTGCATGGTCATTACGTGCGCCGTTACGCCGGGGCTGCGGGTAGGTATATTTTCAACTGTCATATGAACTACCCGATTAGACCATTAAGCGCGTGAAATGGCAAATTTCTTGTTATGGTTTGATGAGCAACGCGCGCAGTTCCGCGTTCATCAACGAACAACAAACGCCTACCACATCGCGTCAATTGTCTCGGCCAGCGTCACGGGATCGCGCGAGAAGGCCAGGTGTTCGGTGAGCGGGGAAGTCACCCGGTGGATGTGGCCCTCGGCCACGCACTGGGCAATTTCGGGGTCGTGGTCGGCAAACTTAGCCATCCCAACGATGGAGCAACCATCATCCGCGTCCCAGCGCGGAACTTCCTCCAAAGCGTTGGAGACATAATACAAAATAGATTTGCTATACACCTGCCGCAAGGTGTCTTTGCGTTCCGCCTCATCCGAGAGCGTATACAACCGCAGCTTTTGCAGCGCGTTTTGTCGCAAAAGCGAAATGTAGGTGCGTTTGAAAAAATCGCTGGTGATGCCGGGCGCCCACAACGCCGCGGTTTTAATGCCAAGACCATAGCCGGTTTCCCCGGCCAGAGGGCCATCCCCAATGGCTTTGCAGGCCAGCAACTGCGCAAACGGCGCGAGCAAAATGCCGCCCGCGCTGTGCCCCACCAAATGAAACTCCCAGCCAGCCGCCTGCCCGTTTTGGCCGAGGAGTTGCGCGGTTTGCCGCGCCCCACCCTGCGGCTGTGCGCTGGCAAGCAGCGCGTTTTCCTTCATCTCATCCCAAATTGGTTTGACGGGTGGCCGACCCGCCTGCTCCAGCCAGTCATCCATTTGCTCACGGGCGCTGCGCGTTATCATCTCTGCCAGCGCGTTTGCAAGGCTGTCAAAAAAGCCGCTGCGCCAAATAAAAAAAATTGGGTAAATCTGCGCGTCCAAAAAAGTTTTGCGCCACACCGCCGCGTGATCCATCCCCGATTGCGAATCGTTCATGCCGCCGTGCGCGTAAAACGCCACACGCTTGCGCGGCCAGTCGCGCATCACCGCAGGCATGGTGACGTTGATCATTTCACGCAGCTCATCTGGCGTGGTGCGCCAATCGGAGATGCCTTCTTGCTTCAACAAGCCATCATTTCCAAGATGAATAACGTGATCCTTAATGGTGGTCATGATTCGCGCTAAAATCACTGGCATGAACGCATTCAACAAGTTTTTCACTATCCTTGGCCTGATAGTTTTGCTGGCGACTCTCAGCGTGGCCCTTATTGTGCCATCAATTTTCATTAATCTCATTCAAGTTGCGGCCAACTCGCTGCACACTTTGCTGTTTGCCAACATGGCCGATGCGCCCGGCGCGCGGCTGCTGGTGCGGGTGGCGCTGGCGGCGCTGTTCGCGCTCATCATCCTGTTCATTTTGTTTTTAGAGTTTCGCCGCCCGCGCCCCAAGACGGTTGAGGTGGCGCAGGAAAGCGGCGGCAAGGTGCGGGTGATGAACGAGACCATTGAGCGCAAGCTGCAAGACCAAATCGAAGGGCTGGGCGACATGGTTAACGCCAAAGTGAAGGTGAGCGAGAAAGGCAAGGCCGCGGTGAACGTGAGCGTGGAGGCGTTCACCACCCAATCTGGCGACCCCATTGCCAAAGGCACAGATGTGGCCCGCGTGATCTCGGATGTAATTGAGAATCAGCTTGGGCTGCGGCTGGCCAGCAAGCCAACGGTGGTGGTTAAGAACAGCCGCGCCAAAAACGGCAAACCGCAAACAACCATTTTGCCGTCCCAGTCCGCTCCATCCATGTCCCTCACAACATCCGACGA